>JASJAT010000047.1 GCA_030066885.1 Arenicellales bacterium
GGGACCAGTATTGGAGAAATGGTAATGGTGTAATACCAGGGTCGGACACGTTCCCTAACTTGGGTGAGCATTAGTGCGCCCCCCAAACCCATAGGAACCGCTAAGCAGACCACGCCCAATCCGATGAACACGCTGTTTCGCAAACCCTCGATCAGCTTCTGGTCTCTGGTCAGAAACTCAAACCATTCGACAGAGAAGCATTCCCACGGGGTGATCCTTGGAAAGGATGAACTGTTGAATGCAGTCAGGGTCATGATGATCAACGGCCCGAACAGATAGGCGAAGAATCCAAGTACAAAAAAGATGGCGAAGAACTTGCGGATATGATCCGAGGTCATCGTGCTATTTCACCCAGCTTGACCTTGAAGATCTTCATCATGCACAGCACAAAAATGATGCAAGTCGCCAATAGAATAATTGCGTAAGCGGATCCGCGAGCCCAGTTTCCGGCTTGATTGAAGGCCTGATAAATAATCTGTGTAAACCACAGGCTACTTGGACCCCCCAGAATCTGCGGTGCGGCCAAAGCACCAGCGGTGAGCATAAACACCATGGTACAACCGGAGGTGATGCCTGGTTTGGCGTGGGGAATGACAACACGCCAATGAATACGCCACCAGGGTGACCCGAGATCTCGCGCGGCTTCGATTTGGTTTTTATCCAGGCTCTCTACCGCATTGTAAATGGGAAAGATCATCAGCAGGATGTAGGCGTAAGACAATCCGGAATAGAGCGCCACACTGTTGCGAATAAAATCGAACGGTTGATCCAGGATGCCTACCGCAATCAGGAAATTGTTGATGATTCCGGTGGAGCCAAACATGATCTTGAAGGCAAAAGCCCGCAGTAACTCATTCACCCAAAAAGGCACAATCAATGCCATTACCATCAAGCGGGCCCAACCCCCGGTAGCGACGTGGGCTAAGTAGTAAGCCACCGGATAACAGAGCGCGAGATCAATGAGGGTGACCAGAATAGCGGTGAGAATGGTGCGCCCAAACACGGATAGATCAACAAAATTATAGGAATCAGTACTTTGCGCACTGCCGTAGACCATGTATTGATAGTGTTCCAGGGTATAACCATGGGCTTCCGTTCCCCATAGCGGCGGCGGAACATTGGTACGAAAAGAGAAGTCCAGCATGAAAATCTGCGGCATGATAATCATCAGCAGCATCCAACACGCCACCGATATCAACAGATAGAGCGCTAACGCGGTTCCGTTGCGCCTGAAGAAATCTTGCCAATAAGCGACCATACGAGAACTTTCCTACGCTTACTCCGCTGCCAACTCTCCGACCGGAGTGGCGATAGCCCTATCCGCGCTGAAGCCAAGATCAACTTGATCTCCCACGTTGTGCCCGAAAGCAGCGCCATCATTGACCGAAGACAATTTGACCGAACGATCACTCCCTACCACATCGAAGAAAACCTGCCAGAAGCTACCTTCAAACTCCTGTTGCTTAATCTTTGCCTTTACGCGGTTATCGACCTCGGAACCGTTTATGAATTTCAAAGACTCCGGGCGGATGAAGACAAAAGCCTCATCACCGCGACTCAATGTATCGCCTTTACCCTTAGCTCTGCGTGCACGCAACGCGCCGGAGGGCGTGTCGACCACGGCGTAATCCTCTGCAAGCTCCGAGACCTTACCCTTGAATAGGTTATTTTCGCCTACAAACGATGCGACAAAAGCAGTTTCGGGATGATCGTATATGGTATTACCATCGGCGACCTGTTGAATTACGCCCTGACTCATAACTGCGACGTGGTCTGACATGGTCAGCGCTTCCCCCTGGTCATGTGTTATGTAGATAAAGGTGATGCCGACCCTTTGCTGAATCGCGCGTAACTCGGTACGCATGTGCTGACGCAACTTGAGGTCTAACGCAGACAATGGTTCATCGAGCAACAATACGTCCGGCTCGGCCGCGAGGGCTCTGGCAATGGCCACGCGTTGCTTCTGACCGCCTGACAGCTCACTGACCATTTTTTCCCCTTGGTCCGGCAATGCGATCAGCTCGAGCAATTCTTCCGCCCTTTTTCGGCGCTCTTCTTTACCTACCCCTCTTACCTCTAGTGAAAAGGCAATGTTCTCCCAAACCGTCATAAGCGGAAACAAAGCGAGGTTCTGGAAAATGAGAGCAGTAGGTCTCTTATTCGGTCCAATACCGGCCATGTCCTGGCCACCGATAAGTACCCGGCCTTCCGATGGTTCTGAAAACCCTGATACCGCGCGTAGCAAGGTTGTCTTGCCGCAGCCGGATGGCCCGAGAAAACTGAAAAATTCCCCTTCCTGAATGTGGATGTTTACATCCCTGGCCGCGACAAAATCCCCAAAACGTATCCATACTTGATCGAGTTGGACGTCAGCGCTCATTTTCAGTGCCCTCCATCAGAAAACCTGGATGGAAACAACCCCTGCGGCTTCTGGCAGGGGCCTTATTATTCTTTACTTCTACATTTTAAATAAAAGTTCGCCCCCGAGTCACCCCGGGGGCGCTATCGATTTTGTTTTTAGGCGTTTACGAACTTGTTACGGTACTCAGTCCGCACGTCGGCATACCATTGAGGTTCTGCCGGCCAAGGGTTGAGATTGGCCAGAGCATCGCCCGGATAAGCTTCAGCAAAGTTCTTCTTGTAGTTCTCGTCGGCGTGCTTGTCCGCTCCTAGAACGGCTGAATTATAGCCATGGATATTAATGGACTTGCCTGCGACATCCGGTTGGAATGTATAGTCCATCAACGCGTAGGCTTCATCGACATTGGCCGCTGCCGCTGACATAGCGTAGCTGTCCACCCAAGCCATGGCTCCTTCCTTCGGCGCCTGATAGGTTACCGGCTCACCAGCGGACTTCATGGCCAGTACCGGACCATCCCAGGTCTGCCCGACCACAACACCGTCATTTAAGAAACCATTTTTCTGGCTATCGGTGTCGTTCCAGAACAGTTTTATTTGCGATTTATTGGCGATACAGAAATCAGTTATCTTCTGCCAGATCGGACGCATGGCCTCTTCGCTGCTATAAGCTTTCCATACATCACCCGGCTCCAATTCACCGATGGTCTCCATAAAAAGGCCGGCGCCTAACATGCCGCTGTGTGGACGAATCATGGCCTTGCCTTCTACCTCCTTGTCCCATATGTTGCCGTAGCTAGGAATACCTCCTGGAGGACTGTACTGGTCGGTACGCCAACCGATAGCTTCTGTACCCCAGATAAAAGGTAGCCAGTGCGAGCCTTTACCACCGAAATTCCACTCGGTATCGCCCACCTTCAACATGGCGGGATTGAGGTTACCAAGATTCTTAAGGCGGCTGTAATCTATAGGTTGTAAAAGATTTAACGGGGCCCATTGACCAGAACGGACGTTGGTGGGACTACAAAGATCCACACCGGCGCCCTTGGTTGCCTTCATCTGATTGATCAGCTCTTCGTTAGAACCCAGTTCTTTGTAGTTCACCTGGATTCCTGTTTTGGCTTTGAAATCCTCGATGACTGGGGCAGGGATGTAGTCAGTCCACATGGTGACATTCACTTCACCGGACGACGCGAGTACCTTAGGACTTACCACCCAAGGTCCAACCGATGCGGCCGTCCCGGCTACGGCTGATGTCTTGAGAAATTTACGTCGTGATTGCGACGGAGTTTTAGGCTTGCTCATTACTGCAGTCTCCTCCTTCTAGTTAGATGTGCCCAAGCTAAATAACCGACTGAATGTGTCAGGATTATTTCACAAGGCTAAACATTTATCGTGTACGCAGCCGCGGCCACGTAGCATAACTGCGTAACATAATCCAAAACACCTGCTCTAAGCTACCTAAAATTTACCCAAACGGGTCAAATTGGTGTCTATATTGCCCATACCGAGGTACCGCGCCCGCTCTACCCGCTTAACCTAATTGTCAAGGTAGTACTTGATATGCTGGAATCCGGTTAATGACAATCAGAGCCATAACCTTTGATCTTTGGGATACTTTAGTCGACGACGATTCGGACGAACCGATCCGTGCTGCGAAGGGCCTGCGCCCAAAGAAAGACGAACGCAGGTACCAAATTTGGGAAGCTTTGAATGCGATCGAGCCCATCGACTACGAGCGTGTAGCACTTGCTTACGATACCGCAGAAGCGGGTTTTAACGTGGTGTGGAAGGAATGCCATATTAACTGGACAGTGGAGCAACGCATACGGGTTGTCTTGACGGGACTGAATCGACAGGTTTCCACTGAGACTTTCGAAAAGCTAGTGCACGGCCATGCCAGCATGGAAGTGGATATTTCACCACTACCCGTAGACGGGATTGCGGAGGCGCTAGAGGATTTGTCCACGCGCTACAAATTGTGTGTGGTATCGGACTCAATCGTAACCCCGGGCGTTGGATTGCGTGAAATCCTGGACAAGCATGGCCTGAAAAAATATTTTTCGGGATTCGCCTTTTCTGATGAAGTGGGACGTTCCAAACCACATGCGTCCATGTTCGAATCGGCCAGCCGGCAATTGGGTGTGGCACTCAACGAAATTGTCCATGTAGGCGATCGTGACCATAATGACGTCAAGGGTCCACACGCGATTGGCGCTAAAGCCATACTATTCACGGCAACCCGACCGGATGATCGTGACATCACAACTGCAGATGCGATTTGTGAGACGCATCATGAGCTTCCGGCTGTTGTAGATCGCCTTGCAGCCGCCGATTGAGCTTGGCTAATACTCCACAGTTTCTTGTCCTAGACGGATACTCAAAAGCGGGACGGGAGGATCTCGAAGCAGGCGGTGCAACCACCGCAGGTGAGTTATATCGCCAGATGCTGCAGAGCTGTTGTCCAGGTGCCGGGGTGGACTTGTTATACCCTGCGGATGCGGGGGCCAAACTTCCCAAGGGGGCTTCTTTAGAACAATATGATGGTATTGCCTGGACGGGTTCCAGCTTAACTGTCTACCACGACACCGATGAAGTAAGACAGCAGATTGAGTTTGCTCGTGCTTCATTCAAAGCCAAGATTCCAAGTTTCGGCTCCTGTTGGGCTGCCCAGATAGCGGTCGTCGCTGCAGGTGGATATTGCCAGGCGCACCCATGGGGGCGGGAGATGGGCATCGCCAGGAAAATTACACTTACCGTTGAGGGCGTGGGCCACCCGATGTATCGCGGCAAGAAGAGGGTCTTCGACGGGTTTATCAGCCACGACGATGAAATAACTCACATGCCTCCCGGGGGTGTGGTGCTGGCCGGAAATGACTTTACCTGGGCCCAAGCTGTAGCGGTTACCCACCACGGTGGTCGATTCTGGGCAGTGCAGTATCACCCCGAGTACGATTTACATGAACTGGCGAGACTATGTTTTTGCCGTAAACAAAAACTTATGGACAAGGGGTTTTTTCAAAGTTTGGACGAAGCTCAGCGCTATGTAGACCTATTGGAAACGTTACACCGGGACCCCACACGCAAGGACATAGCGTGGTTACTCGGTATTGACGACGATGTTATGAATCCGGATATCCGACAAGCCGAGGTACGCAACTGGATAGAGTTGTTAGTACTCCCCAACATGAGATGAGAGTGGCTTGCAACGGGTGGCGAATAACTAGCAACAAATCCCAAAAACAATAAATGTGGGTGCTGCAAACGAAATAGTGTCGATTGTCGATGAGTCTGACAATATTGTTGGACAAGAGCCCCGTCACGTGATGCGGGCACAGGGTCTGCTGCATCGAGTGACATACATTTTTGTCTTTAATACAAATGGAGAACTGCTCGTACAAAAACGAACGTATGACAAGGATCTATATCCAGGATATTACGATCTCGCTGCCGGTGGTGTGGTTTGTGTCGGTGAGAGCTACGAGCAATCCGCGCTCAGAGAGGCCCGGGAAGAGCTGGGTATCGAAAACACGCCGCTAGAATTCCATTTTAAGTTTTTCTTCAATCAGGAGGGTAATAGATGTTGGGGCAAAGTTTTTTCTTGCGTTCACGATGGCCCCTTCATATTGCAAGAGGAAGAGGTCGAAAGCGGCGAGTTTATGTCAATCGATAGGATAACCGACGGTGACATCGGTCCTATTACACCGGATACCAGGGCCGTGTTTGAACGTTATATTAAAGATACAAAGATTAAACTTTGAAAACCGGGGACAGTTTACTTTTTGATCTGTGTTCCCTCGTCTCAGGCACATTTAGTTTCAGGAAGATTAAAAAGTAAACTGTCCCCCAAGCAAATCAAAGAATGCCTTGACCACCCGCATTTCCCGGCGCTCCTGCAAACACGCCACGTACTCAACGTCTTCCAAGTCAGCGTCACTGACAGTCAAGGCATGTAAGCGGTTGTCATAACCGAATTCACTTTCTGATACAACGCCGACCCCCAAACCTGCCGCCACCGCTTCACGCACGCCTTCACGACTCCCTATCTCCATAACATCGTTGAGGGGAATGTTCATCTTTTCCATTGCATCGACAAACAAGGCTCGTGTATTGGAACCGGCTTCCCGCAACACTAAGCGCTCATTCTCCAACTCCTTTAAAGAGATGCTCTTACGCTTGGCCCAAGCATGGGATTGGTTAACGAAGACAACCAATCGGCCCGGCGTCAACGGCATGGCTGAGATACGCGGGTCGTCGCTGGGTATGTTAGGTAATACAGCGATGTCGCACTTGCTCGAAACCAACGATTTCAACAGCTGATTCGAGTTTCCAAAGGAAATGGCAACGTGTATACCCGGATAGCGGTCTTGAAACGTAGCCAATATGGGAATGATGTGATAAGGCGAGTCCGCTCCAACTCGCAGTTGACCGGTGAGTAATTCTCGGGCAGAGATGAGTAGCTCTTCGGCTTCCATTTCTATCTTGAACAGCCGCTGAGTGACATCGAGCACGGATCGACCGAATTCCGTTAGCTCGATACCACGACCCCTTCGCTCAAACAATTTAACACTGTAGCGTTGCTCAAGTTCTTTAACGTGCGCGGATAGAGTCGGTTGCGAGACGTGCAGCACTTCGGCTGCCCGGGTGTAACTCCCGTGGGTAGCTACTGCGTTGAATGCACGCAGGTGCGCATGATTAATTGACATTCCCTATATATTTCATAACTACTATCGATTTGCTTTATGCTAAGTAACACCTGTATAAATTTCAACAACTTATCTTGTCGACGGAGGACTATCCGTGACCCATCCCCCGGTCCCAACCCAATCGAATCCGGTAGCGTCGCCGACGGGTGATCCGTGGCTTTTAACACCCGGCCCGCTCACTACATCACCTACCGTCAAACAGGCCATGTTGCACGACTATGGCTCCCGTGACCGGACCTTCATCGAGATCAATGCAAAGGTCCGACAAAGGCTTGTGGCCATCGTAGATGGCCAAGATTCTCACGTATGCGTACCGTTACAAGGCAGTGGAACGTTTGTTGTGGAGGCTATGGTCGGCACTTTCGTGCCTCCGGACGGTAAGTTACTTATCTTGGTTAATGGGGCCTATGGCCATCGTATCGCCAAGATCTGTAAGTACATCGGACGCCATCACATCATTCAGGAGACTGCGGAGGATACTCCGGTAAATGTGCAACAACTGGACAAAAGGCTTGGTGAGGACACTGATATTAGTCACGTCGCTGTAATCCATTGTGAAACAACTTCCGGCATTCTTAATCCCCTTGCAGAAGTAGCGGATGTCGTGGCTAGACATGGGCGCAGCCTGCTTATTGACGCAATGAGTGCGTTCGGTGCGATTCCTTTGTCCACGCATGAGATAAAGTTTGATGCGGTGGTAGCATCCAGTAATAAATGCTTGGAGGGATCGCCGGGTATGGGATTTTGTATCGCCAACAGAACCGCGTTGAAAGCTACCCAAGGCAACTCACCATCGTTATGCCTGGACCTCTACGATCAATGGGTATCCATGGAGAGCAACGGCCAATGGCGATTTACCCCTCCCACCCACGCGATTCTGGCTTTCAACCAAGCCTTGGACGAATTTGAGCAAGAGGGTGGAGTGGAAGGGCGCGGGCGACGCTACCTTGAAAACTGCCGTATCCTGATCGAGGGTATGCGGCGTATGGGTTTTCGTACGTTACTCCCTGACGAATTACAAGCGCCTATCATCGTCACTTTCCATATGCCCGAAGATCCAAAGTTCGACTTCAACCGCTTCTATGATCGCTTGAGCAGCCAAGGTTACGTTATCTATCCCGGCAAACTCACTGTTGCTGAAAGTTTTCGTATCGGTTGTATCGGCAGGCTGGGAGCCCAAGAAATACGCGGGGCATTGGCAGCGATCGAAAGCACAATGACCAGTTTGGAGTAAATATGAAGTACACACGTTGCAAGTAGGATAGAGCCTGCATGGAATTCAACTTCAAAGTTCCGTCCCTGTTTAATCGAACCAAGGAGTTGGAAGGACAGATCGATGAGTTTCTGGATATCGTTACCCAATCAGGATTGATTTTCAGTAGCGCGATCGACAGCTACCTAGACAAAGGGTCCAGCAAGGAATTCGAAGAATTTCTGGCCAAAATGGAGCGCACCGAGGCTCGGGGAGACAACCTACGGCGAGATATTGAAACAAAGTTATATGTGCAAACCTTGATACCGGATTTGCGCGGTGACGTGCTAAGTTTGCTTGAACATGTAGACAATATCGTAAATATCTACGAGGCAAATCTTTTTCGTTTCTCAATACAACGTCCAGACATCCCTACCCAATTCCATAAAGGTTTCATTAAGCTTACAGAGACCGTAATCATTTGTGTCGAGTCTTTGGTTTTTGCAAGCCGATCTTTCTTTCGTGACATCAACACTGTTCGAGACCATGTGCGTAAGGTCTTGTTTTACGAATCAGAGGCGGATCGAATCAGTACTAAATTGCAACGAAAGATTTTCGTTAGTGAGCTCGACCTTACCCGCAAACGTCATTTGCAGTACTTCGTAGAAAACATTGATCAACTGGCCAATTCGGCAGAGGATGTGGCAGACGAGTTATCCATTTACGCTATCAAACGAAAACTTTAACAAATGGATCTGTCCGTTCTGATCTTTTTGACAAGCGGCCTGTTTCTCGGTTGGTCGCTTGGCGCTAATGACGCCGCTAATATCTTTGGCACCGCCGTAGGAACCAGGATGGTCCGGTTTTCCACAGCCGCGATTGTGTGCAGCATTTTCGTCATCTTGGGCGCAGTAATTAGCGGTGGAGGGACTACCCAAACTCTCGGACGACTCGGTGCAATCAGCACGTTGGCTGGTGCATTCACGGCCGCATTGGCGGCGGCCTTTACTGTCTATTTGATGACAAAAAGGGGCCTGCCGGTGTCGACCAGTCAAGCGATCGTGGGTGCTATTGTGGGCTGGAATTTTTTCAGCGGAGCTACCACCGATGCTGCTGAATTGTACAAGATCATCGCAACCTGGATTGCCTGCCCGATCCTGGCCGGACTGATCGCCGTGCCTTTGTTCAAGCTGGTTCAGTATGTTCTGAACATGGCAAAACTCCACTTGCTGAGGTTGGATGCTTATACACGTTTTGCTTTGGTCCTGGCCGGCGCCTTTGGCGCGTACAGCTTGGGTGCCAACAATATCGCCAACGTGGTTGGTGTCTTCGTCCCGGCGTCACCGTTCACCGACTTTACGATAGGTGAACTAGTTACCGTTAACTCTACTCAGCAACTTTTCCTGTTGGGTGCGGTAGCGATTGGTATAGGCATATTCACTTATTCAAAGCATGTCATGCTCACCGTTGGTCAAGATCTGGCAGCGATGACACCAGTTGCAGCCTGGGTAGTCGTAGTCTCGCATTCTATCGTGTTGTTCGTGTTTGCATCGCAGGGGTTGGAACGAATTCTCGCCGGCGCTGGTTTACCGACCATCCCGTTGGTGCCTGTGTCTAGCTCGCAGGCAGTAGTGGGGGCAATCGTAGGCTTGGGCATGATGCGACATAGCGAAGGAGTGCGTTGGCCACTACTCGGTTCAATCGTTTTGGGTTGGGTACTTACTCCTTTCGCCGCGGCTATTGTTTGTTTCTTTGGCTTGTTTGTGCTGCAGAATTTGTTTAACCAGAGCGTGTATTAGCTGCCACACCAGTGAACTGCTGCTTGTAAATTAAGGGAACAAAGGGTGCACATCGCATATTCCAGGCTGTTATTGTGTGTCTGGAGTGTGATGTTGTTGCAGCTATCGGGGTAGCCCTTGTAGATGAGCAAGACACAAGCCACGCCACACTGTTTTTGTTTTGGACTTCACCAAAAAGTCTGTAAGCTAAGACTAGGATAAAACGGTTTAAAGATCTAATGAACACATTTCAGACGATAACGCCAGTCGACAACTCCGTTTATGTTGAACGGGAATTTGCAACGAACCAACAAGTCGAATCCGCTCTGAACAAAGCGGTGGAAGCACAGAAACATTGGCGCCAAACAGAAGTCAGCGAGCGGATGGCCATATGCAGCCGGGCAGTCGACGCTTTCGTCGACAGAAGGGCGGACATTGCGGAAGAGCTGACGTGGCAAATGGGACGACCTATTGCTTTCACACCGGGTGAAGTGGGAGGATTTGAGGAGCGAGCACGCTACATGATTTCGGTCGCGGAAGAATCTCTAAGCCCTGAGGAAATAGAGCCTAAGACAGGATTTACGCGTTACATCAAACACACGCCGATTGGAGTAGTGTTCGTAGTGGCACCCTGGAACTACCCATACCTTACGTCGGTTAACGCGATTATTCCAGCCATTCTTGCTGGTAATGTCGTACTATTGAAACACTCCGTGCAGACGCCGCTTTGCGCAGAACGCTATGCCCAGGTATTCCAGGAAGCGGGACTACCAGAGGGCGTATTTCAGTATCTACACACGACGCACGACACCGCACAGTCCATCATACAGTCTGATCAGGTCAATTTTGTGGCCTTCACCGGGTCGGTAGCAGGAGGCCGCAGCGTCGAACAAAGCGCAGCTGGGCGTTTCATCAGTCTGGGGTTGGAACTAGGAGGGAAAGACCCGGCGTATGTAAGACAAGACGCCGATCTTGAGCACGCCATAGAAACGACGGTCGACGGCGCATTTTTTAATAGTGGGCAGTCTTGCTGTGGTATCGAACGTATATACGTACATCGATCCGTATACGATCCTTTCGTTGAAGGGTTCGTAGACCTGGTGAATAAGTATAGATTGGGACGGCCCGATGATCCGGAAACGACCCTTGGCCCCGTCGTCAAATCTTCTGCAGCTGATTATATTCGCGAGCAAACGACGCGCGCCATTACTGCCGGCGCTCGTGCACACATCGACGCTAGTACCTTCGATATGGATAAGTCAGGGTCTCCATACCTAGCGCCACAAGTGCTGACAGACGTTGATCACACCATGTCGGTAATGACAGAGGAAAGTTTCGGACCGGTGGTAGGCATCATGAAGGTTGACGACGATCAACAAGCAATCAATCTTATGAATGATACCGAGTTTGGATTAACCGCTTGTGTGTTCACCGCCGATGAGGGTGCTGCTGCTATGATCGGTGACGAGGTCGAGACGGGAACCTGGTTCATGAATCGGTGTGACTACCTCGACCCGGCTTTGGCTTGGACCGGGGTCAAGAATTCGGGGCGAGGCTGCACCCTGTCGCGCCTTGGCTTCGATTACCTGACACGTCCCAAGTCTTACCACCTAAAGACAAAGCTTTAACCCAACGGGGACAGTATGTTTTTTAACTCATGAGTTTTTGATCGAACTTCGCACTGGCGTTAAAAAGTATACTGTCCCCGGTTTTACTAGCCCCTAGAAACTGGTTGCTCTAACGCCCCTACTAGACCCAAGTTGCTCGCAACTGTTTTTATGGTATTGCGTGGTGCTGTGGTCGTTCGAATTCCTGGCTTACATCGGCCCGACCAAATAGCGATTTAGTTATCGGCGGTTCCTTGTTGAGTAAGAACATAAATACCAGAAACACGAAGATCAGAAGAGTACTAAATACCCGACCAATAAAAACTAAACGTTTACTGGGCAGTGGATGGTAAATCCCAAAAGCTTTTGGATCCAGTTTACCCGCCTTGTGCAATTTGACGATGTTTCTCGAGTAGCTGCGCACCCAACTCGGGATGACGTTATTGAACATATAGTTGGAGAAATGAACCTCGATGACCCGGGACAGCGGCTTTTCCCCGTACCATTCACGATAAGCCAGTTCAAAAAGCTTGAATTCTTTTACTTCCAGCGCAGCCGCTGCCTCTAGCAAATCCAGAGAATCTTGCTTAAGGTCCTCATCGAAGTATTGTCTACCCTCGGTGGCCTTAACCCAGGATTTAGGTAATCGTAACCGCATACCAAGGTGTCTGTACTGAGAAATCAGTCTATGTCTAGTGGACACATCCTTTGCCATATTTGTTCCGTACGGCACATTTCACTAACCCAACGCCAGGACCAACAATCTGATTTCGTAGATCACCAGAAATACATACACAATCAATACACTGTACAAGCTATGTAATCCGCTGAAATTTTTGTAAACGCGGAAGTTTTTGTAGCTCAACAGAACAAATAAGCCGGCTGCTGTAATGACGTATTTAAACACGAAAAACAACCAGACGTCGGCTTCGATCAGTTTGCGCATAATGGGATTCAATTCTTTACCACCTTGCTGCAAAAGGACCAGGGTGGCGTATACATCTACTATGCACAGTGACAGAGTCGCCACCACCACAAGCATCAACCGGGGCTCGTGAAAATCAACATGGAATCCGTGTGTATCGGTTTCACGCCGGCTTTCGTTATTGCGACGGGGTTTGACAAACTGTGTGGTAAATGCCCTTAGGTGATTGCGACGGCGGTCTGGATTAGTGCGCCGCTCCGCCATTGAACCGTTAATACCATCTAACCTATGTACGTCTGGTTCTCTTTTTTGTACGAGTTTGTCGTCCACACCCAGGCTCCGTCACTCTATAAAGCTTAACAGATTTCTAAATCAAAGGGACGCTGCCATAATTAATCGCTTATGTTGAAAACACAAAAATACCCTTATAACGTCGATAGAGCGGTTTCCACGTTGCGGCGAAACGACCCAATGATGGCCGACCTGATCGATCGAGTGGGGCCCTATAACCTGAAATTGCGGGATCAGAAAACACCGTTTCAAGCCCTATTACAATCCATCGTATACCAACAACTGTCTGGCAAAGCCGCTAAGTCCATACACGGCAGAGTCCTGAATCTGTTCCCCCATCGATATCCCAGCCCATCCAGATTGATGTCGATACGTGACACTGAACTTCAAGCGGCGGGGTTATCCCGTGCCAAGGTGAAAGCGGTAAACGACTTGGCTGCCAAATGTGCAGATAAAACTGTGCCACATTCGCAAACACTCAAGCGCATGCCGGATGAGGAGATCATCGAGTGTTTACAGAAAGTTCGCGGCATCGGTGTTTGGACAGCAGAGATGCTGCTGATTTTTCATCTCGGTCGGCCTGACGTGCTACCGGTCGGAGATTTGGGGGTACTCAAAGGATTTCGTATCGCCTATGGATTGAAGTCAAATCCCGACCCTAATCGCATGCGTAAACACGGTGAGCGCTGGCGGCCTTATCGTTCCATCGCTAGCTGGTATTTGTGGCGAGCAAATGATCTGTAAAGAAGGTGTAGGAGGCGCGCCCCGCGCCGATCGAATCGCGGCGAGGGCGCCGCTCCTACGGTTAATCCACTAGGCAAACCACTTTGGCTACGCTCGGGGAACGACGCAAGGTGTCTGCCCGAGATACCAGGGTTCTTGGCGTGATATTCGATATGGGATTGGATACCTGTTGCTGGGCTCCTTTCGGCAACAGGCGGTTGATACTCGCCGGCGCAGCCGTGTATACCCTTCCTCTACGGCGCGATTCTGCGACCAAGACACCGACAACCCTTCCGGCTCCATCCAGCGTCGGGCCGCCACTTAAGCCTCCTAAAGTTCTCAAGTTCGCAGGTCTACGCCTGTTTTCGGCCCACGCAACTACCGGCTCATGGGTACGATAACGCCCGCTCACACGAAGACGTCTGCGCCCCAACAATGTGGACCAAACTTCACCAGGTTTACCTTTAGGGTACCCGACTTGGAATCCATTTTGACCAATAACAAGCTGCCTCTTGGATATCGCCAAGGTCACTGGATGTCCTCGTGCTGACAGCAACGAAAGGTCGGCGTTGGGATGGTGTATTACGCGCTGTACATGGGCACCCCGGCGATAAGGAAATAGCAACTGAACTCGCGCGCATTGATCAACAACATGGCGTGCGGTCATCCACCATTCACCAGCACCCAAAGCGAACGCCGTTCCGGTTGAGTCTGTCTTCTTACCCAACCCAATTGAAATTTCTGGATCAAACACCGAACTCTCAGGTAAGGGGGTCTGTATGTCTCCATAGTCTGGGGATTGCGGTAGATCATCTGGGATAGGTCGTCGTGGATCTGGTGTATCGGTGCCCCATTCCCGCCACATGTTGAGCAGAACAAAAAAGACAAGCACCATGAAAAAACGCCATTTCATTGGACTCAGTGGGCTTACCTCAGCCTGTAATGGCGGCAGCGTTAATCGACGCGATTGAGAACTTGATTGCAACTAACAATATGGCTGGGCCCATTTCCCCTGATTGGATACGAGATGGCAGGTCTTTCAACAACCAATCTGTAACGCGAAATCCAATCAATTGGATCACAATTGCAGCGATTCCCCACAGCACAATATCCAATACATTGACACTCGCCGCCATACAGAATGCCAGCGGTATTGCCAATCCGATACAGGCACCGGACAACGATACTGCGGCAGCGGTATTCCCCTCCCTGATAAGCTTAAACTCATTATAAGGAGTGATCTTCGTATACACCCAGATACCGGCAATCAACATCGCAACAGTAATGCCAAAATGCAGAACTAGTACGGGCAAACCAGAGACCAAGCTTTGCACAACCGATTCAATCACTTGACCAGTCTTAGTTTCTTATCGGTGGAGTAACAAAAAACTTTTTGTTTTCATATTATTAGCAGCATAAATTTATTTTGAGTACCATTGAACGTTGAAGCAGGTCGCCCAATCGAAGAAGGCCATAACTGATGAAGAATTGGTTACAGCTAGCCCTATCGAAGCGTGTTTTTTACCGCGCACTGGGAATGGGCCTTATTGTTGGTCCAATTCTGGTCCTTATCAATCAAGGTGACTACATTCTGTTCGACCACTCAACCAAGTTTTCGTGGATAAAGTTAATCCTGACTTTCATGGTACCGTACATGGTATCGACTGTATCCAGTGTGATAGCGCTGCGAGAATCTCGTGAAACGGAGGATACCTGAGGTAGACGGATTTAAAAATCCAGCCCTTCGTTGAGCTTGGTGTAGGAGCGATTTTCGGTTAGGCTTCTTAGAAATATTACCGTAGACATATAAGCAAAGACCATTTGAGGAGGATTTGGACTATGTCCGAATACACCACCAACGACATAAGAAATGTGGCATTGGTAGGTCACGCCGGATCCGGGAAAACTACCTTAACCGAGGCCTTGTTGCATGCTGCCGGAGTAATTCAACATACCGGGACCGTTGAAAAAGGCAACACAGTTTCGGATTCTGATTCACTCGAACAAAAACACCACCACTCACTTCGATCATCTGTCGTTAATATTGATCACGATGGATGTCACATTAATCTAATCGATACTCCCGGTTACCCTGACTTCATTGGCCAAACCTTAAGCGTCTTGCCTGCGGTCGAAACAGTAGCTGTAGTTATAAACGCGGTTGCGGGTATCCAATCCATGACTCGAAAATTTATCGAGGAAGCGACTACACGCAAACAGTGCCGGATGATCATCGTCAATCACATTGACGGTGAGGGTGTTGACTTAGAGAAACTGTTGCATGATATCCGCGATAACTTTGGCAACGAATGCTTAGCCATCAACTTACCTGCCGATGGTGCCACCCGTGTTGTGGATTGTTTTTTCAATCCAACCGGAGAATCGGATTTTTCATCTGTAGAAGAAGCCCACACTGCAGTCATAGACCAAACTGTTGAAGTCGACGAAGAACTCATGGAAGCCTATCTTGAGCAGGGCGAGGTCGGGCCTGACCAATTGCACGATGCTTTTGAGAAGGCACTACGAGAGGGTCATCTTGTCCCTGTGTGTTTCGTATCCGCTGGCAACGGAACAGGTGTAAAGGAGTTACTGGACATCTTTAGTAAACTTATGCCCAACCCAGCCGAAGGTACGACTCCACCATTCGTCTACAACCAAGAAGATGAAACAGAAGAAGAGCCGGTAAAGATAACACCTGAGGCTAATGGGAATGTCGTCGCACACATATTCAAGATCACTTTTGATCCTTACGTTGGGAAACTCGGCCTCTTTCGCATTCACCAGGGAACCATTACCAAAGACAGTGAGTTATTTGTGGACGATGCGCGTAAGGCCTTCAAAGTTGGACACTTATTTAAGATGCAGGGCGACAAGCACATAGAGATCCCTAAAGGCGTACCAGGTGACTTGTGTGCGGTAGCGAAGGTAGCAGATGTACACCTAGACGGCATACTCCATGACTCCCACGACGAAGATGAATTGCGGATAAAACCACCTATCCTACCCATGCCTCTAGCGGGTCTTGCAATCGCACCGAAGAAACGCGGTGAAGAGCAAAAGTTAGCGGAAGCGATGGACAAAATGGCGCAGGAGGATCCGTGCATAAGTATCGAACGTGACGCAGCTGCTAATGAGACAGTTCTAAGAGGCCTTGGCGAACTTCACCTGAGAACCATGCTTGAACGCATGGCGGAAGTCTACAACGTAACCGTTGACACAAAACCTCCGACCATACCGTATCGAGAAACAGTAACCAAAAAGTCGGAAGGCCACCACCGCCACAAGAAACAAAGTGGTGGGGCTGGCCAATTCGGTGAAGTGTTTTTGAAGGTCGAACCTCTGCAACGAGGTAGTGGCTTTCAATTCGTCGACAAGGTTGTAGGTGGAGTCATACCCAATACCTTCATTCCGTCAGTCGAAAAGGGTGTACGTCAGGCTTTCACAAGTGGTGCTATAGCGGGATTTCCCATGCAGGATATCCAAGTGACGGTCTATGATGGAAAACATCACGCTGTGGATTCAAACGAAATATCATTTGTGACAGCGGGAAGAAAAGCGTTTATTGACGCGGTATCCCATGCCAATCCCATTGTGCTTGAACCCATAGTTGACATTGAAGTAACCGTGCCCAATGACAACATGGGTGACATCACGGGTGATCTATCGTCGCGGCGTGGCAGGGTATCCAATACGGACGTGCTCTCAGGAGGTATGGTCAGCATAAGCGGGCAAGTTCCTCTCGCAGAACTGGAGAACTATCAGTCGAAGCTCAAGTCAATGACGGGGGGCGAGGGGTCATATACCATGGAACTCAGCCACTACGATCCAATTCCCAGTAACCTCCAAAAGGAGCTGATCAAACAGTACGAAAGTAAAGAAGAGTAAGCTCCCTACTCTGCGAGGTGTGCTTTTATGGAATCTAGAGAACGGCCATAGAAGTAGTTGATCTGTTCATCACAGTAGCGGAATTCTGATCCAACCGGGCAAGCCAGGCGAGCGATACACTGCTGCGCGCATGGAGATCGTTTTTGCAGGCGGTAGTCAACGCAAGCAGAGACGTTGGGAAGTCTAGAAGCGGACAAGGCATTCGCGGGGCAGGTGGTAATACAGGGTTTGTCGGCACATTGTTCGCAAGGCGATTCCCCGGGCAAATCCACCATTGCGGGTAGTTTTATCCCCACGAGTAATGCCGCGCGATATCCAAACCAGGGCCCAGATACTTTATTGATACCTAGTCCAAGCGGTGAACGATGTTGCCATCCCGCGAGCTCACCAAGCTGCTGCAAAGGAATAGGAAGTTCCCCAGGGTAAAGTACAACATATGCACAACCATCCAGGTACTTCTCAACAAATAGCTTGGCGTAAAAAACACTGAATTCGTCTACTGGGTCCCGCCCTTTGTCAGCCTGCTCATGCAGTCTCCGCCACATCATGTTACCGCTGTGCCCGATCAGGATCAGACTGGTGTAGTCCTGAAGCCGTATGTCGGCTTTTTGAACCACAGTATTGAAATCGGTCGGCAACATGTCAGCACCTAGAATCGCCAACATGTTCAACCCCTGCTCTGAGAGCATTTTCTTACCTTTGGCAATGTTCATCATCTAGTTCGTGATTGATGAAAATAAGAAATATTTCGATGTCCCTTGGTAGCGTACTTGACAGAGCCTGGCAATGGTTATCCAATATCTGGCATGGAAAAGACGATATTTTATAGTCTTTGCTACCGGCTGTTGGCAGCGTGCACCAAATGTTTAACGCTTGGTATGGCTGTGACAGCGGTAACAGTGACGACCGCTTGCGCCACCGCTAAACAAGGCGAAACGGCGGAGCCTGCAACGGCACCGACTGAACAGATTGCCGCAGCGGAGGAGCCGATGGTGCCGGCCTCTGGCGTTGCTGACGAAGCCACCATAGTCGGTGTATATGAGAATTGTATAGCCGAGTCGAGCACCATTTTCCTTGGACCAGGACGAGTGGAGCCTACGCTTGCTGAGAACATCGTCGCTCAGGCGGAGGCTGCGGGTGACGGTAAAAGCTTCGAGCAGGCCTTACCGCTGATGATTGCATCGTTGGAGCGCAACGGCATCAAGAATATCCTGGTAGAAAAGCAAGGACATTGTGACGTCGGTGGTCGCGGCAAGTACGTAGAAGCGATTGCGGGATACTGTGGCGAACGATTAGCCAGTGCCGAGTTGTTCGTTGACGGCACCGTGTTTTTCCGTCAGACAGGGCCGGAGCTCGTACTCGACGATTTTATAAGCGAGGCTCGAAAGAAACTAAACTCTGCAGGCATATTGACCAATCCGCGTGTTTCAATAAACAATCTTCCTGACTGTCCGCAACAAACAACCACCAGTTAACCAGTTTCCATTCAAAATACACCTTCCGGCCGACCGCCCATGAACTTGCCGACGCTAACGGAAGGCCTGGAAGCCGTATGCAGAGAAGATCGAAGGGTCTTCTATATAAACGGCACCGACGAAAAATCAATCACGTTCAACGAGCTGTATGAACGCGCGCTGGGCCTGCTGAGTCATTTTTTTGATCGCGGGCTTAAACGTGGTGACGAATTAATCATATCGACAAATAACAACCTGGCCTTTGTCGATGCTTTCTGGGCTTGCCAACTTGGCGGCGTTATTCCCGTTCCCATCGCGCCCGGAATCTCAGAACAACAATGCGACAAGTTATTCCGGATCTACCGCCTGCTGCGCAACCCTTTCGTTTATACAGACCATCAAAGCGGTGCTCGCTTACGGGCTTTTGCCGATCAAGTCGATGCAGGGCCTGAGTACAAGGAGCTCAAAAACAGAACCATCCTAGTTGAGAACATTACAGATCTCAGCCGATTGGCCACGCCTTGGAGGCCTGATACCGAGGATATTTCCTTCATCCAATTTTCCTCCGGCTCAACCAGTGACCCAAAAGGTATAGTCCTTACACATCGCAATCTGACGATTAATATCGCAGACATCCACGTGTCTACACAACTACAAGACAACGACCTTAGCTTAAGCTGGATGCCGCTCACCCACGACATGGGTTTAATCGGCTTTCATCTTGCCATGCTGCTGTGTGGAACCAGTCATTACATCATGGCAACAGACACTTTTATCCGCCGTCCTACGTCATGGTTGCAGATAGCATCTCAACAAAAAACAACCTTATTGTGCTCCCCAAATTTCGGCTATCGACTTTTCCTAAAAGCGTTTGCCAGATGGAAAATTGAGGAATTGGACCTGTCTCATGTGCGCCTTATTTTCAACGGGGCTGAGCCTGTGTCAGCGTCGGTATGTGAGGAGTTTGTCAGTACTTTAGAACCTTACGGCCTGAAGCGTTCGGCCATGGCGCCGGTTTATGGTCTAGCTGAGGCGACCGTGGCTGTCTCCTTCCCACCCCTGGACAATAACTACCAGTCGATTCGGGTTAAGCGTGACTCCCTGGGTTTGGGTGATCCGATAGTGGAATCCTCTGTCGAGAACTCCGTTGAAATTGTAGCGGTAGGGGAGCCTGTTAAACATTGTGCGGTAAGGATTACCGACAGCGAGGGTTCGTTGCTGCCCGATGGTCACGTCGGTCGTATAGAAGTTAGCGGTCCAAACGTTACCCAAGGTTACTACGGACAGGTCGGATCAGATGGAAACGTGGTCACAACCAATGGATGGTTGGATACCGGCGACCTTGGCTTTATCAAATGTGGCCTGATTTATATTACCGGTCGTGTCAAAGATGTGATGTTTATCAATGGACAGAATTTCTATGCCCACGATTTAGAAAACATCGCTTGTGAATGCCCCGGAGTGGAAGCTGGTAGAGTCGTAGTATGCGGTGAGACCGACGAAAAGACCGGTATGGAGTCGATTATCGTCTTTGTATTGCATTATGGCGAAACCGACGAGTTTCAATCTATTGCCTCAGATGTACGCAGGTCCATCGGTCAAAAGACCGGCGCCGAAGTAAAGCACGTCATTCCAGTCGATCATATCCCCAAAACTACCAGTGGCAAAGTACAACGCTTTGCCTTGCAAAGTGCTTATGCAAAGGGTGAGTTTGCGGATCTTTTAGTGGAACAGGATGCCCAACCACCAGCCGAAGACGCACAAAACTACTCCGAAATGGAGGACACGTTGTTAGACATCTGTGCGGCATCGTTAGACGGTGTAAAGCTAGAACGACACGATAATTTTTTTGAGATCGGTATGAATTCACTTAAGTTAGTTGAGATTCATGAGTTGATCGACCAGTGCTTCCCTGACCAACTAGAAGTGTCTGATTTATTCGATCACCCGACTCTTGCTCAACTCGCTGCTTTTTTGGAAACTAAGCAATCTACAAGCTAGTAAGCTAGCCACTAGTGGCTAGTTGCTATTGTATATTGGCTTTTTGCGTTTCCACCTGTTGTGAATCCACAGCCAGTCTTCGGGACTCTCCAAAATCTGCCGTTCGACTTCAGCGATGTATGCCTTGATTATCGCTTTGTCTTTCCCGACATAGGGTGGCTCTGCTATTCGTCTGAACGCTGCCCGGTAATAGCCGCGAGAAGTCCGCCACATCGTCAAATAATAAACCGGGTAGTTCACAAACCGGGCAATGGTGTCGGGCGCTAAAAAAAAAGCGGTTTCCTGATTTAAGAAATCAAGCCATACCTTTTGATCATTGATGTTTGGGGCTTGGTCAGAAGCGATGGCAACTATTCTCGGTTGCGTTTTACGCGCCATGATTTCCTTGATAACCGAGCGGTCGTCTATCAGCTTGCCGCCAAAACGGGTGTACGCCTTTGTCATTGTTTTCTCTATCGCTGGATTAGCCAGTGGCCGATAGATAGCTTCCATCGGGTATCCAAGCTTGCAGCAAAGGGTCAAAAGCAGCCACTCGATATTGCCGTGGTGGGCCAGCGTTACTAATACGGGTTGCCCGCGCCCCAGCTCGCGCTGAACGACCTCAAGATTGTCGAAGTGGACCCGCTCAACGAGATCCTGTTTCGCCATGCTGATGGACTTGACCATCTCCACAACAACATCACTGTAGTTGCGGTAGAACCGGCTTGCTAGGCGCTTAATGTCAGCACTGCTGTACTGTGGAAAAGAGTTCGCCAGGTTGTTTACCACGACCTGCTTCCTGAGACCGATCACACTATAGAGCACGAAATAAACCACATAGGCGAAACCGTACAATACCCCTAGCGGCAAACGAGACAACAATGTCAGCAATAACGACATCGACCTATTGTATCAAGGCATGGATAATCTTCCGGTACTCGAGTCAACATGGGCTTGTGATAGTTTGTAACTGTAGAACTGACATCCGTGACGATTTGGATAGAAATCCGTGTAGGAATCGGTTTAACCTTAAGTACCCCCGAACAAAAACAAGGTAAGGACAATGCGCTGGCGAAAAGGCAGACGTAGTCAAAATATCGAAGATAGACGCGGACAAAGTTCAACCATAGGTATGCCGCGTGGTAGAGGAGTACCCCGTGGAATGAAAATGGGAGGCGGTCTGGGCGTTATTTTGTTGCTGGGTGTATTGTTCCTGGGCGGTGGTGATCTGGGCCAAATATTGAGTGTGCTGAGTGGGGGAGGGGGGCAAACAATGCCTACCCAACAATCCCAAACTCCTCCTGGGTCAATCCCCGCGACTGATGAAGAGGCGCAGTTTGTTTCTGCTGTTTTGGCCGACACCGAAGATACCTGGCATAGTATATTCCAAAGGGCCGGTGAGCGTTACCAACCGCCTACGCTGGTGCTGTACTCGGATGCAACGACAACGGCATGTGGCTATGGCTCAGGGGCATCCGGCCCGTTTTATTGTCCGGGAGATCGCAAAGTCTATATCGATCTGGAGTTCTTCAGACAACTGGGTCGCTTTGGTGCCCCGGGTGATTTTGCCCAGGCCTACGTCATTGCACATGAAGTTGCACACCACGTACAGAACCTAGTGGGTACAATGGGACAAGTGAATAATGCGAGGAGACAATCGGGGAAGAGAGATGCGAACGCGCTCTCGGTAATGCTAGAGCTACAAGCAGATTGTTACGCCGGGGTCTGGGCACATCACGCTCATCGACAGCGCAATATCCTCGAACAAGGTGACATCGAGGAGGGTCTGCGTGCGGCCGCAGCGGTTGGAGACGACCGGATACAGAGGATGTCTGGACGTGGGGTTCACCCGGAATCGTTCACCCACGGAAGTTCAGAACAACGGGTGCACTGGTTTCGCACCGGCCTAAGTACCGGTGATCTTAATGCCTGTAATACATTTGGCTAGGCCAAAGTGAAAAGTATAAAGTTAAAAGAGACCAACTATCGTTCTTTCAACTACTAGCCACTAAGTACAAGGGACTCGTTAATTGACTGGCTAATTTTTCTTCTGCAATTCTTTGGTCACGGCTTCTGCGGCTTGAGAAAAATCATCCAATGGTTTGCCATTACAATATTGAATCGCTGCATCCACCAGGGTTTCAGATTTAAAATCTCGACTTAATTTGCTATCTCGCTCGTAGTTGTAGCGGGTCAGATATCCGGACAACCAAGCCCCATAAATGTTTCTGGCCTGCTCGCTTTGTTGCATTTGTCTAACTGCTGTTGCGCAGGGCGTACCACCTTCTCCACGCACCAAATAAGTCGATTGGCAGCCTGCTGCCAACGTAGCTATGAGAAACGGGGTGACGAGCTTTATCGGTACTTCTGTAGCTAAACGGTTCACGGTTTTACACATACTGCCTGCTGCCACCGTGTTGCTTTACGCTTGACCTCCATGATTTCGCCTTCGTCCATGTTGGCTGCTACATCGTCACGGCCAGTCAAGGCCTTCTCACTGCCTTGAGACGCCGCGGCGGTGTACCAAAAATAGGCATTGCCCCACGTCGACAAGCGCGAACCGTCGCCTTTGGTGTTGTCGCCAGTTTTGGCATCTTCTGCATAGAACATGGCTAACTCCAATTGCGCAGGCACGTGCCCTTCCTTGGCCGCGCGGCACAACCAGTAGATGGCCTGCGGTTCTTGGGACAGTCCGGAAGCCGCGTATTGACGGCCCAACTGATACTCGGCGTCGATGTCACCCGACTGGGCACGCTGCTCCAGCTCGGACTTGGGTTCAGCATTGTCTATTGAGCTACAAGCAAATAGACCTAACCCGACTAAAAGGGTAAAGACGTGATACAGGTTTTGTTTAAGCATGGGTACTATTTTCCGGTGCAGGCTTCGTACAGATTGTAACTCAACGCTAACCTGCAAGTAATTACTCTAAAATATTTCCTCACTGCTTTTGAACAGTCTACAATCCAGGCAGCAAATAGCCTGCAACAACGATTCGATTCTTAAAACTTAACTTTTGCATTGATGACGTCAGTCGGTAGCCAAGATTTTAGACCCTTGGCCGATCGCATGCGGCCGCAGTCAATCGATCAAATCTACGGACAAGACCATATACTTGGTACCGGTAAGCCTTTAAGAAGGGCACTCGAAGGCGGGATCCTGCACTCAATGGTGTTATGGGGTCCGCCTGGCAGCGGCAAGACAACGCTAGCCAGGCTCTTGGCTCAACGTGTGGATGCTCACTTTCTCAGCTTATCAGCGGTGTTATCCGGGGTAAAAGACATTAGGGAGGCGATTGAGAAGGCCAAGTTACACCGACAACAACAAAACCGCGCTACCGTATTGTTTGTCGACGAGGCACATCGTTTCAACAAGGCGCAACAAGACGCGTTCTTACCACATGTCGAACAAGGGGTAATCACTTTTATTGGTGCCACAACTGAGAATCCGTCCTTTGAGCTCAACAATGCATTGCTATCCAGAACCCGTGTCTACGTACTGAAGCCACTCGACCAGGGAAGCATCCGGCGGCTTATCGATTCCGCCCTCACGCACTCGCAAGGATACGCCGACACAAAGCTTGATCTGCCGGAGTCTTACCGCGATCAAATTGCCGCAGCCGCGGACGGTGACGCCCGGCGCGCGTTGAACACCTTAGAAATCGTTGTTGACCTTGCGCCCAGCGAGAATGACGTAATTAACGTGACACAGGCTATCGTGAACAATGTGTTGACGGAGGGGCTTAGACGTTTCGACAAGTCCGGCGAGGCTTTTTACGATCAAATCTCCGCATTGCATAAATCTGTTCGGGGATCAAATCCGGATGCTGCGCTATACTGGTTTGTCCGTATGATCGATGGCGGGTGCGACCCAAGATACGTAGCCAGACGTGTGATACGCATTGCCTCAGAAGACATTGGCAACGCTGATCCGCGTGCGTTGACTATCGCTCTGGATGCTTGGAATGCTTATGAAAGATTGGGGACGCCCGAAGGCGAACTTGCCATCGCCCAAGCAATCATATACTTATCGTGTGCGGCTAAAAGCAATGCAGTTTATACCGCTTTTGAAAGGGCCAGTGAGGACGTAAAAAAGCTTGGCTCTTTGGAAGTTCCGTTGCACCTTCGTAATGCACCAACCAAACTCATGAAAGAACTAAACTACGGTAAACGGTATCGATATGCCCATGACGAACCCGAGGCCTATGCGGCAGGGGAAAACTATTTTCCAGATGGCATGGCCAACCGAAAATACTACCACCCGGTTGCTCGTGGTTTAGAACAAAAGATTGCTGAGAAATTAGCACACTTGAAGGATTTAGATACGAACGTCCCAATAGCAAAAGATGATTAGAAAACTTGATCACGTCAATATTCGCACCAATCGCCTGCAAGAAATGGTGGAGTTTTATAGTCGTGTTTTGAATTTAACTGAGGGCCCAAGGCCAAACTTTGCTTTTGACGGAGCCTGGTTGTACTGCGATGGGGAGGCCATTATTCACCTGGTACACGTTAGCGAGCCCTTGGTGCACGATCGCGTGCAACTCGAGCATTTCGCCCTAAAGAGCAAAGACTTTTATAAGACTCGGGAGCATCTGACGAAAGAGGGCGTCGAATATAAGGTGACTCCTGTTCCGGGCTATGAGTTAACGCAAATCCACCTTACCGACGTTGACGGAAATCACATCGAATTAAACTTCGATGGTTGTTTCTCTTAGTGGAAAGTTGAAAGTACATCCCTTTTGTCACAGCAATCTGACCTCCTGTCATGCGAGGTCGCATCAGCAGCCGCGGTAATTCAGATAGTTAAAAGAATGAAAGTTTAAAGTTTCTTCAGGCTTTTAACATTTCACTTTTAACTTTCAACTTTATACTTTTTAACTATCTTTATGGCCGTCGATATTCAGAAGATTAGTAGCGATCTAATACAGTCAGGTCTATTGGCTGGGGAAGGAACAAAAGTAACTGCATTAACTGGAGGAGTATCTTCGGACATCTATCTAATCGAAGAAGGTGATCAAAAATTAGTGGTGAAGCAAGCGCTCGACACTCTTAAAGTCAAAGATCTTTGGCAGGTGGATATCACAAGAAATCTGGCAGAACAAAAGTTTATAAGACACGTATCCGGTTTCCTTCCACAAAACATGCCGCGCCTGCTCTATTGTGACGAGGAGCAGAATTATTTTGTTATGGAATACCTGGAGGGCTACCGCGACTGGAAATCATATTTGCTCTCTGGCGAAACAAATTCAGAGCTCGCCCGGACAGCAGGCTTCATTATTGGTGTCATACACCAACACACTTGGGGGGACCAACAAATAGCTGATTCGTTCAATAACATGGATAGCTTTTATGCTTTGCGCATCGAGCCTTATCTCTTAACGACGGCATCTCGACACCCTGAGCTGGGGGCACGTATTTGCACAGAAGCTGAGCGTCTCAAACAAACCCGGCTATGCTTGGTCCACGGAGACTATAGCCCTAAGAACATCATGATAAATCAAGGGAATATGGTCGTCCTGGACTGCGAAGTTGCCTGTTATGGAGACCCTGCCTTCGATTTGGCGTTTTTGTTCAATCATTTTCTGTTAAAGGCATTATTCCACGGTAACAACCACAAACCATTCGTTAGTCTGCTAGCGGAGGCGTGGCAAAGCTATCGGTCTTGCTTCGATGAATTTGACCATAGCATCGAACGACGCGTTGCTCGGTTGCTATTGATGTTGATGCTTGCGCGCATGGATGGGAAGTCGCCGGTAGAATATATCGTCGATGAAGACCGAAAACGAATCGTGCGAGGATTTGTTTACGAGCTGCTACCTCGCGAAATCTTCAGTTTAGGGGAAATCTGTAGTCGTTGGGAGAAGCATTTGGTCGCCGGAGAATGAGGCATGGGTGAGCAAATCAAGCAAGTACAAGCACTGCAGATTTATGACTCACGGGGGAATCCAACTGTGGAGTGTACCGTCAGGCTAGCTAACGGTGTAGTGGGAACCGGGCTAGTCCCTGCTGGAGCCTCCGTTGGCCGGCACGAAGCACTTGAGCTGCGAGATGGAGACCCACATCGACTGATGGGGAAGTCTGTCTACAATGCGCTCGATAACATAGAAAAAATCATTGCGCCCGCCATACGCAACCTGGACGTTCTCGACCAAAAGCATGTCGACCAGACCATGATCGATCTCGATGGCACTGAAAACAAAGCAAAACTTGGTGCAAATGCGATACTGGCCGTATCCATGGCTACTGCCAGTGCGGCTGCAGCGACAAAACGCATTCCTCTTTACGACTATTTGGGTGATGGTGTAAATCGCCTCTTACCATTGCCTCAAGTCCAAATCTTTGGGGGTGGTGCACACAGCGCATGGCGAACTGACGTTCAGGATTTTCTAATCATCCCGCTCGCCGCGACTACTTATACCCAGGCGTTGGAGATGATTTACAACGTGTATCACACCACCGCTAGTTGGTTGAAAAAAAATGGAAACAACTATGGCGTAGCGGATGAAGGTGGGTTTTGGCCGGCGTTTGAAAACCACCACCAGGTGTTACAAACAATGGTGAAGTGTATCGAACAAGCAGGGTATCGGCCTGGAGATGAGATCGCAATCGCGCTGGATATCGCAGCCAGTGAGCTGTACGACGGGAAAGTGTATAGACTTAAGCTGGAAAATAGAACTTTGACCTCTAGCGAGCTCATTCGAGAGCTCGTGCAATGGTGCAAAGACTACCCCATCATTTCATTGGAAGATCCGTTGGCTGACATCGATCAGCTTGGGTGGGAAGCACTGTATGTTGAATTGGGCGACCAAATTCAACTCATTGGTGATGATTTGTTTACCACCAATTGCAAACGCATAAAACAAGGTGTAGAGCAATCGTTAGCCAACGCCGTCTTGGTCAAGCCCAATCAGATAGGGACTGTTTCCGAGACCCTCGAAGCGATCCGTTACACCCAGCAGGTAGGGTGGCTACCCGTTATCTCTGCCCGTTCTGGGGAAACCGAGGATAGCTTTATTGCCCACTTGGCAGTGGCAACAAATTCCGGCCAGATCAAAGTAGGTTCCTTTTCCCGTAGCGAACGCATGGCGAAGTGGAATGAACTCTTACGCATTGAACGATGTCTAAAGGATCGAGCAAAGTTCGTTGGAAAGAAAATATTTCAAGGGGTTTGTTGAGGTATTCTTTTTAGCAGCATTGTACGTGCCATTTTCACTACATATCGGATTCATATAGCGGTAATATATGTTAAGCAGTGTTAAGTTCACTCTAATACGCTGAGGATCAAACGATGTTGAGCTACATATATCGCATTGCATCGGAGTTCCAGAAAGAGCACGGCTATCCACCCAATACGTTGTTTCTCAACCGGCATCACCTGGCACGTTTAAAAATTGAGCTTGCGGGTGTCAGGATGGAGAAAATTGTGGAATTTCTCGGTATGGAAATACGCATCGAGCAGGAAAGCGGTCATCCTCACGTTGGCTGGTTCGATACGGCGGAAGAGAAAGTTGGTTAAGCGAGACCAATAAATCCTGGCCTAGTTATCACTCCGCTGGGGAGCAAGACATGGTCAACGTATTCGAAAAACTACCTACCAAAAAGACCATACGATAGGTTATCCCAACAACCTCTCGCTCCGAGGTGCTCACAAAAGTAAAGAGGAAGCACTCCCGCAACGAGTTCCTTGCTATGATTATTCAGCATGGCTAAACCGATAGATTCAAAAAAACTAGACCAGGTTGTAGCTCAAGCGCAGCGGCAAGCGATCGAACGCATGAGCAGCTACCGAGAACAGTCGCTGCGGCTCTATCCGTGGGTTTGTGCTCGCTGCGGACGTGAATTCACCCGCAAGAATTTGCACGAACTGACCGTTCACCACAAGGACCATGACCATGACAACAACCCACCGGATGGGAGTAACTGGGAGAATTTGTGCCTTTATTGTCACGATTGGGAGCACCAAAAGTATACGGAGCACATCCGGGGGGAGGGATCGAGTTTCGGTTTAACCAACAACGTTACCAAATCGGCCACCTACAAACCTTTCTCAAATTTAAAAGAACTCTTAGACAAAAAGAGTTAAGACTGACCTGTGGGTCGCCCCTTATCTATCTACATAAGTGACTGTTTAATAGGGGCTCGTTGGGCGGCGACCTATTTTAGATAGAATAGATCTATCCCCCCTTTTTACATACCCGGTCGCGCTTTGCCTATAACACGAATAAAACGCGTTCTACTGCTCGCACTACCTGTGATCGGTGGAATGATTTCCCAGAATGTACTGAATTTAGTCGACACTGCGATGGTCGGTACTCTGGGAAATGCGGCTTTAGCTGCTGTTGGTATCGGGGGTTTTGTCGTTTTCATGTGCCAGGCATTTATTCTTGGAGTCAGTACTGGTGTACAAGCAATGGCATCACGACGTAAGGGTGCGGGTCGGATTAGCGAAATGGCAGTTCCACTGAATGCAGGCTTATTGCTAGTCCTCATAGTTAGCCCTTTTATCACTTGGATCGTGCTTGTTTTCCTTCCTGATGTTTATCCGTTTTTAAATACCGACCCGGAGGTCATAGAACAAGGCGTCCCGTACGTACAGGTGAGAATATTCGCCGTCGTTTTTGTGGGGATGAATTTTGCGTTTCGTGGTTACTGGAGCGCCATCGATCTAACACGACTGTACATGAAGACACTGATCATCATGCATTCGCTCAATATTCTGCTCAATTACATACTAATCTTCGGCAAACTTGGGGCACCTGCGTTGGGTGTTACAGGTGCGGGTTTAGCCACTTCAATTGCGACAGGTGTAGGTACAGCTATCTATTTTATATTGGCCGTGCGCCGGGCCCGAGCACATGGGTTTTTGGAGGGTTTACCACCGATAAACGAAATCAAGACTTTGATTCGTTTGTCCACTCCAACCGGCATCCAGCAGACTTTCTTTGCCTCAGGTTTCGTCGCCTTATATTGGATAATCGGAAGAGTAGGTACACCGGAATTGGCCGCCGCCAACGTACTGATCAATATCACGCTGGTTGCCATCCTACCCTGCCTCGGATTCGGTATTGCCGCAGCAACCTTGGTAGGTCAAGCCCTCGGAAGAAACGATTCAAACGACGCGGAACAATGGGGGTGGGATGTGGCTAAAGTTGCTCTTTGTGTAATCTTTGTGATTGGTATTCCCATGTGGATGGCACCGGATTTGTTACTCAAGGGTTTTATACATGACCCGGACACATTGGAAATTGCTCGTATACCTATGCGCCTGGTTGGGCTACTCATCGCCGTCGACGCTATCGGATTGGTATTGATGCATGCGTTGCTGGGAGCGGGTGACTCAAAACGGGTTATGGTGGTGTCTATTACGGTGCAGTGGATTTTATTTTTACCAGTGGCCTATTTGGCCGGACCAATACTGGGTTACGGTCTGTTAGTTATCTGGGTTTTACAGGGTATATATCGCGCTGTACAAGCCGGGATATTTGCCCAGTTTTGGCGACGCCGGGAATGGGCCAGCATTCAAGTTTAAAGTCACCGGCCACTTTCATGGCCATGGATAAAGACAGCAACAGGTTTCAACTCCGGCTGAGTTTTAAGTAAAATTGCGTCGCAAAGAAGTCTGTGGAAACTTGTTTTGAATCAATAGCATATAGATCGAGCAGTCCGTGCCCAGCATTTCAAACATCAAACAAGCAACGAACCCACAACAACAACAGGAAATTTTGTTGGTACTTTGCTTTCAACATCTGGCAAAGGGTCTTTATAACCTTGCACAGAAACTGGGTGGAGTGGAGGTAGGAGATCAACTAGAAACCCTCTTTAATGACATCTCGCAGAGCAAAGGCTACCCTTTTCGCATGTACACGGATGACATTAGGGGCCTGGACAATCCAGTAAATTGGTTGGTTTACCGGGAGCTAATCGGCGAGATTATTGACTTCACTGTCGCTGCTTCAGACAAAGCTACAGTAAAAAAGTTTATCCAAGCTATCTTGGAACAAATAGAAGAGGAAACCGACGCAAACCTGCACGAGGTTAAATATCGACTGGCGCTGGATGAGTATATCCAGTAATTAATCGCGGCGCTGCTACAAAAATCGGGCCGGACTATACGGTCTCAAGTCTATAGGCGGTTCCCTGCCTTCTACCAAGTCTGCAATGATCTTGCCAGTGGCACCGCCCAAGGTCAAACCGACATGCTGGTGCCCAAAAGCAAATAGTATGTTGTTCGATTTATGGGAAACACCGATCACCGGGAGTGCATCCGGGAAAGTCGAGCGAAAACCCAACCAAGTGTCGTCTGGTTGCCCAATGTCACCAAATAACTTGTGTGCAGACCGCGTTAGGTAACCGATTCTATCCTTGTTGTGTTTCTCTTTTAGCCCGGCTAATTCGACTGTTCCGGCCAAGCGTAAACCTTGGTCCATTGGTGTGGTATAGAAACCACCCTCAACCCACGCCACCGGTCGCTCGACAAGATCTCCGTAGCTTTTAAACAAAATATGATATCCACGCTCTGTGTCTAAAGGCAGATCCTCTGCACCGGAACCCACTACGCCCTTCGACCATGCTCCCCCAGCGACTATCAGTTTTCTGCAACTTATCGGCGTCCCATCCTCCAAATGAACCGAAACGCTCTCAGGGTCAGGCGAGACGCGGGAAACACATGACTGCTTAAACGTTCCGCCATCCTTTGTAAATTGATCGACATATTGTTCTACCAGTTTTCTTGGGTCACGTAGGAAACGGGCGCCTTCAAATAACAGTGCCCGATGAATCGGGATACGAATGTTTGGTTCCATCTCCCGAAATTCGAACGAGCTGAACTCGACTACAGAAGTGCCATACCGGCGACGCAACTCTGTTTCCTTCCGTGCTGCGTCATAGCCTTTTGCGCTACTGAAAACATAATAAATACCGCGTTGCTCGGCAAAACACTTCTGAGCACTGCTGCGTTGGACCAGAGGATCCATACCCGCATCTGTCAATTCAAGAAGCGCGGCTAACTTCGCGCTGATTTCATTCATTCTCGATGCCGAGCAATTACGCAAGAACGCAAGCTGCCAGGGAAGATGTGATATCGCATACCACCAATCGATTCGAAGCGGGCTATCTTTACTAAACAACAAGGAAGGCAAACGTTTGTAAATTGAGGGCGAGTTGATGGGGACACAGCCGTAAGTGGCTATAGTGCAAGCGTTTCCGTAGGACGTAGCGCTACCGGGACTACGGCCGTCTAAAAGCAGAACGCGTTTTCTGTCCTGCTGCACCCATAGGGCTGAAGAGGCTCCGATAATACCAGCGCCAATAATGACAACATCATAATTCACCAAGACAGTATCCCTGCGTCTCTACTATTGTTGAGCAAAGTATCGCTCTAGGTATTCCTCGAAAGAGATCTGGTCAGCGCTTTCGATTTCTTTTTGGCGTTGTATCGACACACGCGCCTCTTTTTCGAAAAACGTCACTCGCTCGGGTGGCATGTCCAGCCGTTGAAAGTATTCGTTGTGCTGCTCACAAACGTCCATAGCATAGTGGAAAAACGATTGTTCATTCCTGCGCATATCTTCTAGCAACCTGGCCGACGGGGTTTGTTCAGGATCCTCTATTGCGGAGAACTCCGCCCCGAGCGCCTTAGAATAGGGACTGCCTTCTTCACTCTGGTCCAATATTTCTGCTACTGGTAGCATAGCCTGATAAATCTCATTAGCCCATTGTTGCAGGAGCACCTGCGTACTGTTTCTCAGCAGTTTTAGTGACGGCGTACGGCCACAACAGGCAACCGTTTGTTGGTTATGGTCGATCTTCTTTTGCTCGTCAGTGCTAATCGGCGGACTCTCCTGCAATAAACAGAAGATAAGGAACATTTCCATAAAACGCATTTGGTTTTCGTTGACGCCGACTGGGTCAAATAAGTCTACATCAAGTGCACGAATCTCTACGTACTGCACACCCCGCCGCTTCAACGCGAGGGTGGGTTTCTCGCCAGACTGTGCAACTTGCTTTGGACGCACGAAGCTATAGTATTCGTTCTCGATCTGTAGAACATTGGCGTTGAGCTGCAGGTGCTCCCCATTGACTACGACACCTGTCTTTTCATACTCAGGAAACGGCGTTTCGATTGCACGGGTCAATCCCCGCACATAATCCTCAAGATTGTTATATGAAATATCGAGGTTTTCTTGCACTTGGTTTTTATAACCGATGTCACTCATACGTAGCGAGGTTGCATAGCGATTAAAGTAGGTGTGTTGGTCAAAGTCCTCCAACCAATCCGGCCCATTAGAGAAAAAGGATTTACACACCGCCGGCGAAGCACCGAACAAATATGGAATAACCCACCCCAACCGTTGAAAGTTTCTAATCAAGCAGAAATAAGAATCCGAGATGAACTGTTGGAGCTCTCGTGAATCTCCCACGACTTCTTGAAACAGGGGCCAGAGGTTCTCCGGTAAAGAATAGTTAAAATGCACCCCCGCAATAGCTTGCATGGTCCTGCCATAGCGATAACCTAAACCACGCCTGTAGACGTTCTTCATGGTGCCCACATTAGAGGTTCCATAGAAAGCAATTGGAATGCTGTGCTCGTCTGCGATCAGGCAAGGCATACTGGTGGCCCAAAGCAGTTCGTCATCCAGCTTGCTATAGACATATTTATGTATTTGAGAAAGGAACTCGCGTACCGACCGCACATCCGTACACGGCGGTGTTATGAATTCAAGCAAGGCTTCTGAATAGTCGGTTGTGATATAGGGGTGAGTCAGAGCGGAACCTAGTGCCAAGGGGTGGGGCGTTTGTGCAATACTCCCATCCTGGGTTACACGCAGACTTTCCTTTTCAACACCCTTCTTACCTCCTGCCAAGAGGTCGTCCTGCCCGCTTTCCAGGAGCCGTGCGAGGCGATTTTCAAAGAGATCATACAAAATGGAGTCTCCTAGCACGCATCTTGCGCCAAGGCAGCCGTATGTTGCATATAAGTTCCTAGGTGCTAGTCACTAGGAACTAGCTACTAAAAATTTAGACTTCCCGGTAAATTTCTGCGCCTTGTTTTTTGAACTCGGTGGATTTTTCCTGCATACCCGCTTCCATCGCATGTTGCACGTCGGATATACCTTTTTCCTTGGCGTAATCACGCACATCCTGCGTGATTTTCATCGCACAGAAATGGGGTCCACACATGGAACAAAAATGAGCCAGTTTGTGTCCCTCTTTGGGCAGGGTTTGGTCATGAAATTCTTGTGCCTTCTCCGGGTCCAGGCTTAGATTGAACTGGTCTTGCCAGCGAAATTCGAATCGTGCTTTGGATAGCGCGTTATCCCGTAACTGAGCGCCCGGATGACCCTTAGCCAAATCCGCTGCATGGGCGGCTATCTTATAAGTAATAATGCCATCACGCACGTCTTGTTTATCGGGTAGCCCTAAATGCTCTTTGGGTGTCACGTAACACAACATAGCCGTGCCGAACCAACCGATTTGAGCCGCACCGATAGCGCTAGTGATGTGGTCGTAACCAGGTGCGATATCGGTAACCAAAGGGCCCAGCGTATAAAAAGGGGCTTCGAAACATTCCTTTAGTTCTTTGTCGATATTCTCTTTGATCAAATGCATCGGAATGTGCCCCGGGCCTTCAATCATGACTTGCACGTCATGCTTCCAGGCTATCTCGGTGAGCTCACCCGACGTCTTCAACTCAGCAAACTGAGCCTCGTCATTGGCATCAGCGATACAACCAGGCCGCATACCGTCACCCAATGAAAACGACACGTCGTAGGCTTTCATGATTTCACATATCTCTTCGAAATTCGTATAGACGAAGCTATCTTTGTGGTGGGCCAGGCACCACTTGGCAATAATAGAACCTCCCCGTGAAACGATGCCTGTAACACGCTTGGCCGTCATGGGGATGAATGGCAAACGTACTCCCGCATGGATCGTGAAGTAGTCAACACCTTGTTCCGCCTGTTCGATCAATGTGTCACGAAAAATTTCCCAAGTAAGTTCCTCTGCCTTACCGTCCACCTTTTCCAAGGCCTGGTAAATTGGGACCGTGCCTATTGGTACTGGTGAATTGCGTAAAATCCATTCACGTGTTTCGTGGATGTTTTTCCCAGTGGATAGGTCCATCACCGTGTCACCGCCCCAGCGTACTGCCCACACCATCTTTTCGACTTCTTCTTCGATACTTGAAGTTACTGCTGAATTCCCCAGGTTGGTGTTGATCTTTACCAGAAAATTTCGGCCGATAATCATCGGCTCTAGTTCAGGATGGTTGATATTGGCCGGGATGATGGCACGCCCAGATGCGACTTGCTCACGAACGAACTCCGGCGTCACTAGTGCCGGGGTTGCGGCACCGAAATGGTTGCCCTTGTGTTGTTTCAGTAACTCCCGGTAGCGTGAATCTTCACTAAGCTCTTGTAGGCGTACGTTTTCCCGGATAGCGACGAATTCCATTTCCGGAGTAACGATTCCACGCCGGGCGTAGTGCATCTGCGTGACGTTATGACCTGCTTTCGCCCGCCGTGGCTTGCGTATATGTTCAAAGCGCATATGCGCCAATGCGGCATCCGCCTGGCGCAACCGTCCATATTCCGACGTCGGGCCGGACAGTTGCTCGGTATCTTCACGATTGATTATCCAGGCCTCTCGCAGTGGCGCTAACCCACGGATCAGGTCGATAGTTACATCAGGATCGGTGTATGGCCCAGAAGTATCGTAGAGTGGGATCGGCGGGTTTTCTTCCGCACCGAAACTGGCGGGTGTTGCCAGTTGTTCTACCTCTCGCATGGGCACGCGCAGGCCGCGCACTTCGACATAGATCTTGCGAGAGCCAGGGATAGGCCTGGTGACCACTGCCGACAATCGGGAGGTCTTGTCTATGAATTCTTTGGGTATCGCACTCATAAGCAAACAAAAACAGTATCGAGTAACATAAGGTTAAACACAGAGTATACCCGTTTAGTTGCACCAAACCAGCAAAGAGCTTAACCTTTCCGCGATTATATACACGACCTTTTTATAGACGCATAATGAATACAGAGCAGGCCAGATTTAATATGATTGAGCAGCAGATCAGGCCATGGGAGGTCTTGGATCCCCGGATTTTGGAATTGCTGCCGACCGTTCCGCGCGAAGAATTTGTCCCCACAGAACACAGAGCGCTTGCTTTTATTGATACCCATATTCCGCTGGGTCATGGTCAAGTCATGATGCAACCCAAACAAGAAGCCCGTCTACTGCAGGAAATAGCTATAACATCTAAAGATCGAGTTTTAGAAATAGGCACGGGCAGTGGCTACATGACCGCGTTACTCGCCTCTTTGGCTAAAGAGATCGACACGGTCGAAATATTCCCTGACCTTCTGGCTTCCGCGAAAAAGAAGCTGACAGATCACGGACTAAACAATATTAATTATTTTGAGGGAGACGCTGCCAATGGCTGGCAAAGTGACCTCCCGTACGATGCCATAATGCTCACAGGCTCTGTGCCTATTTTGTTGGACACATTTGTGGAAAGTCTAAACCTGGGTGGGCGGCTGGTAGCTGTAGTGGGGCAAGACCCGATTATGGAAGCAATATTGATCGAAAAAATGAGAGATGGATCGATTCGCCAAACATCATTGTTTGATACCAGCCTACCGCCGCTGATCAATGCACAAACACCATCTCCATTCGTCTTCTAGTGCGAAAAACCTCATCAAACAAGATACAATACGATATACACCCGGGTGCCATGAAGACTCTTAATCTACATACTCCAGACCAGGCTGAAGCGGCATTTTACTCCGCTTTTGAGAGTGGCGACCTTGAAGCGATGATGGCAGTTTGGTCTGATGAAGGTGACATCGTATGTATTCACCCCCACGGGCCGAGATTGGTTGGATACCAAGAGGTGCGTGACAGTTGGCGGCAGATTCTGGAGCACTCACCGCGCATGCGCTTTAAAATCAGTGAACTGAACACGATTCGCAACGAAGAGTTGGCAATTCGCTTTGTTAACGAGAACATCCACGTTGACGACGTAGATGAACCTCACTTCGCCGTACTGGCGACAAACGTATATCGCCGCACGCCGAAAGGCTGGCGTATCATTCTTCATCATGCTTCGCCCACACCGGAGTCACTGCAAAACATTGCCGACAGTGAGATAGCAGAATCTGCAGAAAAAGAAGAGATAACAATTCACTAAAGAAATAACCGGGGACAGTATACTTTTTAAACATATACCCCGACCGTTATTACCAATCGAGGTTGATAATTAAAAAGTATACTGTCCCCGTTTTTATTTGCGTGGAATAAAGGGTGAAAACAAGGACAATGTTTTTTCCAATGCCCCCTTGTTCTCTTCAATCAAGCGCCTACCAGCCTCACCCGTCTTGAAGCGTAAATTTGGATCATTTAAAAACTCTTTCACTGTAGCCGCAAGTTCTCTCGCGTCCTTCACCTCCACACCTGCGCCTCTTTCCAAGGTCAGTTGACTGATTTCCATAAAATTGAACATATGCGGTCCAAAAATAACGGGAATACCTAGGGCGCAGGGTTCCAAAACGTTGTGACCACCGTGACGAACCAGGCTGCCCCCAACGAAAGCTACATCTGCTGCGGCATACATTAGCGTCAACTCTCCCATGGTGTCACCGATATAAATATCTGTCTCCGCCAGATCGATTTTAGGCTCGCTTCTACATACAACTTCAAATTTGCTCTTACGTGCCAGTTTAGTAACGGCCGAAAATCTCTCCTGATGTCTCGGTACCAGCACTAGAATTAGATCTTTGTACTCATTCTTGAGCTGCTTATATACCTCGATTATCAACTCGTCTTCACCTTCATGGGTGCTCCCCGCTATCCACACCGGCCTTTCTTGTCCCCAGTCTCGCCGCAGCACCTGGGCTACCTCGTTTAAACTGGCTGGGATTCGAACTTCGAACTTAATACTGCCTGTCACCTGCACTGTTTCCGGAGGTGCACCTAATTCTTGCAACCGTTGCGAATCAGGTGGGCTTTGTACAGCAAAACAACTTACTCGCTTGAGTACATCGCCCACCATTCCGCGCACTTTGTAGTATTTCCGAAATGACCGTTCTGACAACCGCAGATTGGCGAAAAGTACAGGGATGCTTTGTTCATTACAGCGTCGAATCGTATTCGGCCAGATCTCGGTTTCCATTATCATGACAACTTTTGGGTGTACCACTTTAAGGAAGCGGTTGATAGACCCGGGATAGTCATAGGGTGCGTAACGATGAAGGACACCATCACCAAATAGTCTGCTCACCTCATCGGCGCCTGTAGGTGTCATAGTAGTGACAATGATTCTTAACTTATCACTCGACAACAAATGGTTAACCAATGGCGCTGCCGCTCGCGCTTCACCTACCGACACGGCGTGTACCCAGACATCCATCGGTGCCTCAATATCAGTGAAGCCAAACCGTTCTTTCCAGCGCTGCCAATATGCAGGATTCTTAAAACCGCGAATAAAAAGCCGAATAAATATGATCGGGAGAAAAAAGTAGAGCAGTGGAGTGTAGAAATATTTCACTATGCTCAAGTTGAAGAACCAGAGGACGAAAGAAAAAGCACTCTAGCCCGTATATTGCACCAGAACCCCAGACGATGGCACAGGACAGGGTTGTTTGGGTGCCGGGCTGGAACTCAAGGCATAGCCGTAGCTATAGCTTGAGTGAATGCCAAGCCCAAGCGGGCCTGGACTAGCCAGGGCCGGGGTAGGCCGACTACTAATACGAACTTTACTCATCGAAGGATCAAATACAGGTATAGTTGCAGCCTTTGATTTAGGAACTTAAATACAACACACGGCCGCGTTAGTGCAATATGTGGACTAGCGCGAACTATTCACAGCTCCTCCCTATGTTTTTGCCGTTTGTACTTTGCTTTCCAAATCGAGCCAATCGCGGGGGACGAGGTAGTTGTCAATCAAGTCTGCTTCTGGGCTGCCTGCTTCTGGACGATAGTTGTATCGCCACACCACTTTTGGCGGCAGCGACATCAATATAGATTCAGTACGCCCGCCAGACTGAAGTCCAAATAGCGTGCCCCGATCGTAAACCAGATTAAATTCAACATACCGCCCGCGACGATACAGCTGCCAATCCCGTTCCTTTTCCCCATAGGATAGGCCCTTTCTTTTTCTTAGGATCGGCAAATAGGCATCGATATAGCTGTCGCCAACACTTCTCAGAAACTCAAAACATGTGTCAAAGTCCCAATCGTTCAAATCATCAAAAAACAAACCGCCGACCCCGCGGGTTTCTTTTCTGTGCTTTAAATAAAAGTACTCATCACACCATTTTTTAAAGCGAGGGTAGACACCGTCACCGAAGCGCTTGCAAGCATCGAATGCAACTCTGTGCCAATGCACTACATCTTCTTTAAAAGGATAGTACGGAGTTAGGTCATAGCCACCACCAAACCACCAAGTCTGTGCGCTATCCTGTTTACCCGCGACAAAAAATCGTACATTCATGTGTGAAGTGGGTACATAAGGATTCTGTGGATGCATGACCAGGGAGACCCCGAGCGCTTCAAAGCTTTGGCCGCTGAGCTCAGGCCGTCGCGCTGTGGCAGCAGCTGGAAGCTGAGGACCTTTTATGTGCGAGAAATTCACACCGCCTTGTTCGAGCGCCGCACCGTTTGCAAGTATCCGTGTAATTCCCCCGCCGCCCTGGGGGTAGGTCCATGTTTCTTGTGTAAACCGTTGTCCATCTTCGATGGTCTCCAGATTTGCACATACTTCTGCCTGCAGGCCCAGAAGATAATTTCTTATGGCTTCAACATCGGGCATGATGTCTCTCTGCTTTCACTCTCTGACGATCTTATTCGTCATAGCGTCTCTTATTTGAGTGGGTTTCGGTTGATCACCCAAGTTGCCAACCAATACATAGTCAATATCATTTCCGAATTCCCGATATACGGCTTTAGCCGACCTGGCGGGTTGACGACCGTGTCGATTTGCACTGGTTGATATCAACGGTAGTCTAGAATATTTACAAAGCGCCGCCGCGCCTTTGTGTGCTGTTACACGCACTGCTATGGTGTCATGCAGCCCGGTTAACCAGCTCGACACGAGGGGTCGAGTAGGCATCAGCCAAGTATAGGGTCCAGGCCAAACGTCACCAGCGCGCGCCAGTGCCTTTTGCTCGGTAACGTCGACATATCTCGTCAACTGCTGCACTCTGGCCGCAATCAGGATCAGTCCTTGTTGCCACCGTCGGTGCTTAATACGCAGCAAACGGAGGATTGACTTGTTTTGGCGTGGATCGCATCCTAATCCATAACAAAACTCAGTCGGATACGCGACAATCCCCCCGCCGTGTATTACTTCCGCGGCTGCTTTTAGATCTGCAACTTCCACGACTAGCTACAATTCTGCACCGAGAAACGAAACGGCTAGTTTCTATCCTGCAACTCCTGATCCTTCTGCCGCACCATTTGTGCGCTTTCCTCTCTGTCTCGCGCCAAATTCTGACCTACCTCTTGATCAAGCAGACTTATAATTTGTGCTGCTAGATAGGCCGCGTTTTTTGCCCCGGCTTTACCAATCGCTACACAAGCTACAGGCACACCTCCGGGCATTTGTACTGTAGACAACAAGGCGTCCTGGCCCCGCAATGGGCCCGCTTCCATGGGGACGCCGATAACGGGCTTTAAGGTTAACGCAGCCACTGTGCCGGCAAGGTGGGCGGCTAGCCCTGCGGCGGCGATAAATACGACGCAACCTCTTTGGTCAGCTTGTTTAACATATTCATGAGTTGCTTGGGGCGTGCGGTGGGCTGAAGTGATCTTAACTTCCCAGGGAATGTTCAGACTACTCAGTGTATCCAGTGCGGTCTGCATCACAGCCAAATCAGAATCCGAGCCCATTAGTACAGCAACGAAGTATTTACTCATAGTTGATAATAAAAAGTTAGGTTAAAAGTTAGAAAGCATGGCCAAAAGCTATCAAGGAAAATGGAACACTGCTGTATCTCGTTTTTCTCTTTAATCACTCTTTTCCCGACTTATCGCTCTGTATCCGATGTCAGTTCGATAGTAGACCCCGTCCCAACGGATGTTTCCTACAGCGTCGTAGGCTTTTTCCTGAGCCTCGAGTGTGTCCTTGCCCAGTGCCGTCACACACACAACCCGCCCCCCGCTAGTGACTACATTACCGTCGCGTACTTGAGTCCCAGCATGAAATGTCTTTACTGAATCCGGCTCAACCTTATCCAGTCCGTTGATTACCTGTCCTTTCCGGTAGGGTCCCGGGTAACCAGTGGAAGCCATTACGACCCCCAGGGCCACTCTGGGATCCCATTCTACACTAGCGTGTTGCAGGTTGCCGTCTAGTGCCTTGTCGCACAAATCAACCAGGTCTGACTTTAACCTCATCAAAACCGGCTGCGTTTCGGGGTCACCGAATCGACAGTTATATTCGAGTACTCGCACCGTCCCATCATTCGCAATCATCAGTCCCGCGTAAAGAAATCCTGTGTACGGTATTCCCTCCTCGGTAAGACCCGCCACGGTGGGCTCAATAATCTCGTGCATAATCAAGGCATGTACCTCATCGGTGACGACCGGTGCAGGCGAATATGCCCCCATGCCTCCGGTATTTGGTCCTTTATCACGGTTGTCTCTGGCTTTGTGATCCTGTGATGTAGCCAGCGGCAGAATGTGAACACCGTCTACCATACACATGAAGCTTGCCTCTTCCCCTTCCAAAAATTCCTCGATCACGACTTTGCTCCCGGCTGACCCAAACCGGTTTTCTTGCAGACATTCTTTCACCGCAGCTATCGCTTGTTCCTTATCCATGGCAACGGTGACACCCTTACCTGCTGCCAGCCCGTCAGCCTTGACAACGATTGGGCAACTCTGTTTTCTCAGGTACTGTTCGGCACTGTTTATATCCGTAAAGCTAGCGTAGGCGGCGGTAGGGATGTTGTATTTGCTTAAAAAATCCTTAGCGAATGATTTTGAGCCCTCTAATTGAGCCGCAGCTTCGCTCGGGCCAAAACAGCGCAGCCCTTTGTCGGTAAACCGATCCACTATGCCTGCAACGAGCGGTGCCTCGGGCCCAACAATGGTCAATTCAACAGCACGTTGCTGAGCAAAGGACAACAAAGCATCGATGTCTTCCGCATCAATGTCGATGTTGTTTACCTTAGGCTCAGAACTGGTCCCAGCATTACCTGGTGCGACGACAACTTCTTTTACTTTATTCGACTGCGCGATTTTCCATGCCAATGCATGTTCTCTACCGCCACTTCCGACTACTAGTACTTTCATAGCGCCAGCCCCCACATTAAAAAACCGGGGACAGTATACTTTTTAACGTTGTTTGTAACCGTTCGAGATGATCCCAGTGTCAAAAAGTATACTGCCCCCGGTGTTATTAGTGCCTAAAGTGCCGCATGCCTGTGAAGACCATGGCGATTCCATGCTCGTCGCAGGCCTTGGTTACTTCGTCGTCTCGCAGTGATCCACCAGGTTGAATAATTGCCTTTATACCGGCCTTTGCCGCGGTATCAATGGCGTCGCGAAACGGAAAAAATGCATCTGACCCCATGACCGAACCGCTGACTTTCAATCCAGCATGCTCAGCTTTGATCGCTGCTATACGCGCAGAATTTACACGACTCATTTGACCGGCACCCACCCCGATGGTCGCGTGATCTTTGGCGTACACTATCGCGTTCGATTTAACGAACTTTGCTACCCTCCAGGCAAATAGAAGATCATCCGATTCTTTATCTGTGGGTTGGCGTTTAGTCACACACTTGATTTCGTCATATAGCTCGCTATCAGCTTCCTGAACCAAAAGTCCTCCGCTGACTCGCTTGAAATCTAGTTGGCTTGACTCGCTTTCTGCCACGCTGGTGCCATAACTAAGCACGCGAATATTCTGTTTTGAGGAAAATACCTGTGTCGCACCTGATTCTATTTCTGGTGCCGCAACAACTTCGACAAATTGTCGTTCTACAATCTCTTTAGCAACTTCCTCAGTCACCGCTGCATTGAATACAATGATCCCGCCAAAAGCCGACTCCGGGTCGGTAGTAAATGCTCGGTTGTAAGCCGCTACTGTAGAATCTGCACTGGCAACGCCACAGGGATTGGCATGCTTAACAATGACGCATGTCGGGTGTTTAAACTGTTTGACACATTCCAACGCAGCATCGGTGTCTGCAATGTTGTTATACGACAAATCTTTCCCTTGCAGTTGTTTTGCGCAGGCAATGCTTGCGTGCGTTGGGTTCCGTTCTACGTAGAAAGCAGCTTTTTGATGTGGGTTCTCGCCATACCGCAGCGTTTGTGATTGCTGAAACTGTAGATTGATGGTGTTGGCGAAGTCGTACCTATTCCCGTCAACATCAGTAGCACCCAGGTAGTTAGCCACAGCACCGTCGTACTGGGCGGTGTGTTCAAAAGCCCGCAAAGCCAATCGATAGCGGGTTGCAAGATCGATGCCGCCATACGCCTCGATCTGCTCCAATATCGCAGAGTATTCCGAATTCTCTACGACGACTACGACATCACGGAAATTCTTTGCCGCCGCCCGCACCATGGTGGGCCCACCGATATCAATATTCTCGATCGCCGATGACAAATCACAGTCTGGCTGTAACGTCACTTGTTGAAATGGGTAGAGATTCACGACTACCAGGTCGATAGGTTTGATACCGTGTTCATCCATGACAGCGTCATCTTGCCCACGTCGGCCGAGTATGCCGCCGTGCACGAGGGGGTGTAATGTCTTCACCCGGCCATCCATCATTTCCGGGAATCCTGTTAGTTCACCGACCTCTTTTACGGGAACACCATGCTCACCAAGTAGTCGGGCCGTGCCTCCAGTGGAAACAATCTCAACCCCCTTGGCATTGAGATCACGCGCGAAATCCACGATAGCAGTTTTATCCGATACGCTTATCAATGCCCTTCGTATCTTTACTCTATTGGAGTCCATAGTTTTCTAGCCCGCTTCTTCGTGGAAAGTTGAAGTGAGAAAAAAGCCTGTACAGACTGGATGATTACTCTAGGTTGTACTGCCTGAGCTTTTTGCGAAGTGTATTTCGGTTTATGCCTAGAACCCTAGATGCTCGTGTCTGGTTGCTCTCGGATTGTTCCATCACTACTTCTAATAGCGGTTTCTCGATTTCGGTTATGACCATCTGATATACATTGCTTGGCTCTTCCCCATTCATATCCTTGAAATAGCGTTTAAGAGAGCGTCGTACGCATTGACACAATGGATCTTTCTTTCTCAATGGGTCTGTCTTTTTCTTAGTCATATCACGTGCACACCCAGTCGAGATTTTTAAAGTAGTCTTCTATCATTTAGCTATTTCCACCAAGTGTGGCTGGCCATGCTTGCGAAGCGCACAGGTGATGCTCGAAAAAAGTGGCTTTTATTTCAAGATGTTGTAGCAATGTATTGCCCTGCTGCATAAAGTTGGATTAAACAATTTACCTTTTTGTATGTATTGATCTGTTTAAACAACCATGGTCTGCCGTTAGCTGTACGGCCAACCATCACAGCATCCGCCCCTTGTCTATTTGAAACTTAAGCAACAACCGGGATGGATACCGACTGTTCTTTCCTCCTAACGGTGTCGTATTCCGCCTCCCCGAGAATCTGCTCTCTTAGGTACGGCCGATTTACTGCAATCGCGCTAAAATTTGAACTCCAACCCTGCCGAGACGACTCCTAGTTCGCATTGATCGCTCAAACAGCTACCGGTTAATGATCAAAGGCACCGGTACACACTACAACGTTTAAGGATTCGGCAGCTTTCCTTCTTCCTTTTTATTCAGAAACCCGCGGCTACCAAGCTGTTCCTGTGCAGGATATCCCCTTATAGATATTTATCCGCGATTCTGCCAATCCTGTACCCCATACTCGACATACTTGTCTGTACGGTTCACAACATAACGTAATTTGATAACCGATACGGCCCAATCCATGTTATTTGGGCTCTTTATTCAATGAGGCAACGAGGGTTACATCATACTCCGTACACGCTAATTCGAAAAGCTTGACAAATGAAATACGCGCATTTATTCGAGTGAGTAGATTCAGAAAAAATTCGTGATGCGCTTTTCTTTTTAACCAGCAGCGTACTACTTGTTGGTAAGTATATTATCTTGCGACTAGTTGGATTTCGTAACCAACTGCTGTTTCATCGGGTTGTGCAAGATCAAAATCGGCACGCTCTAAAACGTTGGGTAGCATTTTGTTAGATGCGTCAACTCGATACTCATGAGGTAAATAAGTACGTCGACCTACAACTTTGCCTTCTTTGTCAGTTAACGTTATCTCCAACGGTGGGAACTCCTGGGCAAAGGCTGCGCGATTAATTAGGTTGGCACTCACTCGTAAGGCACCTGGAGTAACTGGGTGTGGGTCTACGCTGGTACTTACCAAATCAATCGATTTGATATCGGAGCGTGGTGGAACGGTACATGACAAGAACTGACACATTGTATGTAAAGGTGCACGTAACGAAGGGACCTGTGCCAAGTCAGTCAGGTAGTGTCCTTTTACCTGCCAAACGAGGCCAAAAAGTAACACTACAGACCCTATTATCCAGGCCGCGGTTAAAACTGGCCTGGGTTGAGGGATTTTTACTCGCTTGACATCAGCCGCTTCTCGTGAAGCGGGAACACTTCTAGGCTCAGGGGTAGACCAGCCTGGAACCTGCTTATCTCCTTCCTCTTGGCCGATTTCCTCGTCCATTCTCCACAGCCTGGTCGGGGCTTCAATGACGATTTCTTCGGCTACTGAATCGGGAATGGGGAATTGGTTTGCATCATTCTCCTTTATCGACCCAACTCCATCATCAGTAGTGTCAGCGTCTGGTTTAATATTCTCAGAAACATCGGTTTGGTCGGCTATAAGTTGTTCATCTTCTTTTGCCTGGGGGCTGGTCACATTCGATAAAGTTTCTTCTTGCTCTTGCGCCGGAACAAATTCCTCAGACACGCCATCATTTACTGGTTCGAATTCAGACATATCCGGCAATACATCTTCAATTGCTTCCGCGGTGTCATCATCCATGTCGCCTGTCGAGGTATCTTTACTTTCAAGAGGCGAATCAACATCAGCAATGGCGTCGTCCTTATCGGTGTGAGTGTGCGACGTGTCGGACACCAGTGAAGTTTCAGGTGGAGTGTCGAATGACTCTAACTCATCTAACGCTGTTTGGTCGGTAGATTGTATAGATGTATCAAGCTCGTCTACCACGGTAGATTCTGTGGACGCTACAACTTCGGGTTCGAGTTCCTTTTCAAAGTCCTCAATATCCGCACGATCAACATCTGAC
>JASJAT010000048.1 GCA_030066885.1 Arenicellales bacterium
GTCAAATACAGCACAAATATTTCGCACCAGCAATCTGCCTGGGGGCCTGACCTTTATTTCCGACTCTTGCAAGTCGATCAAGCCATCATGTGCCATCGCCGTGAGCGCATTTAGTTCTTCCGAGAAATAGTCGTTAAATCTGATTTGGTAGCGTCGTTCTATTGAAGGAAAATCCAGCCTGAAGTGACAGATTAACTCACTGATGATGGCACGTCGCAATTTGTCATCAAAGCCAAGTTCGAAGCCTCGGTTAATCGGTAACGTTTTGTTTTTAATCGACTCTTGGTAGTCCTTCAATGCATGATAGTTTTGCGCGTAGTTGCCATTGATTCTTCCGATGCTGCTTGCGCCAAGCCCGATTAGATCGCAATCGCCGTGTGTAGAATAACCTTGGAAATTCCGATGCAAAGATCCGGAGTTTTGCGCTGTAGCAAGCTCGTCTCCGGGGCGGGCAAAGTGATCCATGCCGATATAGATATAGCCTGCGTCACACAAGGTTTCTATGGTCATTTTTAGGATACGCAGCTTTTCTGCAGGGGAGGGTAGATCCGACGATTTGATTTGTCGTTGCGCTTTAAAACGATCTGGCAGGTGTGCATAGTTGAACACTGACAGACGATCTGGATTAATACGAACTACTGAGTCGATGGTCGCCTTAAAACTGTCTACCGTTTGCAAAGGCAGCCCATATATCAAATCTAGGCTAATTGATCTGAAACCATGTTCGTTCGCCGCTTGAAGGATTTCCAGTGTTTTCTCCAAGGGTTGTATCCGGTTGACGGCTGTTTGCACTCTCTGATCTATGTCCTGAACCCCGAGACTCAATCGATTGAAGCCGAGTGCTCTCAAAAAAGTAACATCATCAGGATCTACTTCCCGGGGATCCAGCTCTATAGAGTATTCGCCATCTGCGTCGTCACAGAATCGAAAGTGATTTCTCAGTGCACTCATCAGCTGGTCCATTTGACCCTGATTGAGGAACGTCGGTGTGCCGCCGCCCCAATGAATCTGTTCTACGCTGCGAGTGGATTCAAACAATCGTCCCTGCATTTCAACTTCCTTCAACAAATCTTTTAAGTAAGGAATCGCATGTTGTCGATTGGCTGTAATAACCTTGGTGCACGCACAGTAGTAACATACAGTGCTGCAGAACGGGATATGGAGGTACAGGGACAGAGGTTTTGGCCCATCATTCTGGTTGGATAACGATACCCAGTCGCGGTAACGTTGCTCGTCTATGGAGTAGAATTTTGGAGCCGTTGGGTACGATGTATAGCGAGGTGCGAGAATATCGTACCGTTTTATTAACTCTTCGTTGAAAAGCTCGTTCTGCGTCACGGCCGTGGGCTCCTTAGTAAACAGAATATCCAGGGTTATTTAGCACCATTTTGATCTGAGTCAACAAGTATGAGGATATCGGCTTTGTGTAGTCTAAGGGCTAGGTGCGTGCAACCATTCGGTTGATGTATATCAATCTACATCCTTAGGACCCAGACTAAGCTTCCATCGGAATGTGCAGCAGTATCTAAACGAGTCGTACGTGCGTATCAATATAAAGAAAGGACTGGATGTGCGCATAGGCGAACAGCCTGGAACCCGCGCCGGGGACATAAAACGTGCATCCAGTGCGGCCCTGTTAGGCCGAGATTTTTTAGGTGTAAAACCAGATGTATTGGTTGAAAACGGGGCTCGGGTGCGAGCAGGCCAGCCCTTGATGCGAGATCGCCATCGTCAAGACATTGTATTTACATCGCCCATGGGTGGAACCGTGGCCGCGATTAATCGTGGTAGACGACGTTCATTGTTGTCGATTGAGATCGTTGCGGAAGACGATGAAACTGAAGGCGAGCGATTCCCCGTGCTCAAAGCGTTGGACAAAGACGCTGTTCGCCAGTTGATGCTGGTGTCCGGGATGTGGACGGCCCTTAAAAAGCGGCCTTTTGGATACATTCCCGATCCCGGGCAAGATCCGCGGGCACTGTTAATCACAGCCATGGATACCGAGCCGCTTGCCCTTGACCCCGTGCCCGTTATTGCAGCCCACGTAGACCAGTTTGTGTTGGGCATCGAGGCGCTCGGCGTGATGTATGACGGGCCGGTCTATCTGTGCCAGGCGCCTGCTGCAGATATCCCCTGCGGCTCATCCGATCGAGTACGGCGAGTGGAGTTTGCCGGACCGCACCCGGCAGGTTTACCGGGTACACATATTTACTCCTTATGCCCCATTGGTTTCGACGGCGGGGAAGTGTGGCATATTGGTTATCAAGACGTCATTGCGCTTGGTTATGTACTGCAAACCGGCCGGCTTTGGTTGGAACGAGTGATTATGCTAGCTGGACCGGCGGTAACCGCCCCTCGCGCTCTTACCATACCTCTTGCCGCGGCAACCGACGAGATTGTAAGTGGAGAACTGAGGCCGGGAGCGGTGAGAGTCATCTCAGGTTCTGTATTGACCGGACACACCGCTCAGGGCGCCGAGGCCTTTGTAAGTCAACGCCACAGGCAGATCACAGTCTTACCGGAAGCAGACAGCATTTTAAAGGCTTCGTCAAATGGCGGTGCGTACGACACGGGGCTTGGGGGCAGCCCCGGGCCGCTGATGCCAGTAGCCCAATTGAACCGGGTATCGCCACCGGGGATTTTGGCCGTGCCTTTTATTAGGGCATTGCTGGTTGGTGACATCGACCGGGCGAGAGATCTGGGTGCCCTCGAATTGGTTGAAGAGGATCTCGCCTTGCTTACTTACGCCTGTCCGTCAAAAAGTAATTACGGTCGGCTGCTGCGTGAGGTGCTGGAACAGCTACACAAGGAAATGGCATGAGCATAATCCGCCTTACAACGGGCGCCCCTCATATACGCTCCGTCAATGATTTATCGCGCATTCAGGCTGTCCAGGCCATCGCGCTTGTTCCGGTTGTTATCGCCGCTGTGCTCAATACGGGTTACCAGTACCTTTTAGCATTGAACACAGCAGCCGATGAAATTCACTGGGATTGGAGTGACAGGGCAGTATATTTTCTCGGTCTTGATTACCAAAACCCGTCCTTTTTCGGCGCGTTGACGGCCGGGTTGGTACACGTCATTCCTATTATGGCGGTTGCAGTATTGTCCGCCGGGTTGTGTGAGCGCGCATTTTCAATTCAACGCAACCTGCCCATGCAAAAAGGGTTTTTATTGAGTGCATTGATTTTCAGTTTGTTCATGCCGCCGGCAGCGTCACTCGTTCACGTTGCCTTCGGTATGGCATTTGGCATGGTTTTTGGGAAAGGTGTGTTCGGCGGTGATGGCAAGACCTTTCTAAATCCGGCCTTGCTGGGTGTGGCGGTGGTGCAGATTTCCTTTCCCACTGCACTAAGCGGTCACCCTGTGTGGGAGACACTCGGAGGATATAACGGTAGCCACATTTTTGCGGTTTACCATCTTGAAGGCGGCGGCGCCCTTACCGCGTTGGATATGGACTGGTGGTCGGCTTTCATCGGAACCACTCAGGGTCTGATGGGCACCACTTCGACATTGGCTATAGCGATAGGCGCGGCGCTGCTGGTTTGGAAAGGTATTGCTTCCTGGCGCTTGATCATCGGCCAGTTGTTTGGCCTGATATTCATTGCCTTGCTATGCAACATGTGGGGAGGCGGTATTCTCGGTTTACCATGGTACTGGCATCTGGTGTTGGGGAGCTTTGCCTTTGGTGCAGTTTTTGTCGCCACCGACCCGGCTAGTTCAGCCTGTACCGACGTGGGGCGCTGGGCACAGGGTGTTCTCATGGGCGGACTGGTGGTGTTGATCCGGGTTGTCAACGATTCCCATCCAGATGGGGTAGTTGCCGCTTTACTCATGGGCTCTGTTCTTGCCCCCTTGATCGACCATATTGTTGTCTGGTTCAACGTCAGGCAGAGGGCAAAGCGCTATGGTTGAGCGCACTGTCGAAGATAACCCTTTAAGAGCCCTGCTCACTGCTCTGGCTGTAGCGGTAGTCTGCGCCTTGGTGGTTTCTTATAGTGCTGTCACCCTTCGCCCGCTTTACGTTGCTAACGTCGAGGCAGAGCGGCAAGCCAGGCTGGAGTCAATACTCACTGCGCTACCTGAAACGATGGGTAAGGTCGATATAGCGGATGTCCGAGCCCGCGTGGTTGAATTGAATTCCGGCGTCTATACCGACGACGTCGATGCCACCACTTTCGACCCAGCCAAAGCGATCTTGGATGTTAACCTGAGTATTGCTGTTCCGCCGGAACGGGATCTCGCCGGCATCAAGCGTCGTGCTCACCATGCTGTGGTGTACATCGTGCACGATGAAGGGGGTGCGCCGCGCGCCCTAATATTGCCGGTATATGGCAGCGGTTATCAATCCACCCTGTATGGATTCTTGGCTTTGACGGCTGATACTCAGACGGTGCTAGGACTCAAGTTCTACGAACAGAACGATACGCCAGGAATCGGTGCGCGCATCCAGGATCCCGATTGGGAAGCTTTGTGGCCGGGAAAGATGGTGTATGACGACACCGGCAGGTTGAGGCTCGGCGTAGCCCGTGGGCAGGTTGCGCCGAGTTCGGAAGAGGCTGAATTCATTGTGGATGGCATTTCAGGGGCAACACGCACCAGCCTCGGCGTGCATGAACTTGTGCGTTTCTGGCTGGGTGACTATGGCTTCGGTCCTTATCTCGAGCGCGTACGCAATGATAGAGGTTGAAATATGACAGCTAAACTATGGCAGACGGTGAAAGTACCCTGGATTGATGACAACCCAATCACCCTGCAGATCCTGGGTATCTGTTCAGCACTGGCAGTTACCACATCGTTAGATACGGCGCTGGTAATGACAGCGGCTGTTACCTGTGTGCTCGCAATATCCGGCGCTTCGGTAAGCTTGATCCGCAACTTTCTGCCGCGCTCAATTCGCATCATCGTACAAATTACCATCATTGCCTCCCTGGTTATTGTGGTTGATCAGGTTCTCAAAGCGTATGCCTTCGAGATCAGTAAGCGCTTATCCGTGTTCGTGGGATTGATCGTGACCAACTGTCTTGTTCTTGGTCGAGCCGAGGGCTTCGCCATGCGCAATGGTGTGTTGGCGAGTACACTGGATGGGATCGGCAACGGGATCGGATACGGTCTAATTCTGATACTGGTGGGGGTTGTGCGGGAATTCTTTGGTAAGGGCAGCTTGTTGGGAAAACAGATCCTGATTACCACCTCTCAGGGCGGCGCCTTTGAACCACTGCATTTAATGCTGCTACCCCCGAGTGCGTTTTTCATTATCGGCGTGATTATCTGGGTGATCAGGACGAAGAAGCCCAAGCAGGTCGAGCAGCCCGAGTTTCAAGTCCGTAGCGAGGGTATGCAACAATGACCGACCTGGGTGACCTGTTCCTGCGTTCGGTTTTTATTGAAAACCTGGCGTTGTCGTTTTTCCTCGGAATGTGCACATTTCTTGCGGTGTCCAAACGTGTGGAAACAGCATTTGGGGTTGGGTTGGCGATGATCGCTGTGCAAACAGTGACCGTACCGGTTAACCACTTAATATATACGTACGTGCTGGCACCCGGCGCGTTAGCATGGGCGGGGCTCGATGACGTGGACCTTTCTTTTTTAAGCCTGATTGCCTTCATCGGTGTCATCGCTGCCATGGTACAAGTACTAGAGATGACGGTAGAGTTCCACGTGCCCAAGCTACACCGGGCTCTGGGTATCTTCTTGCCATTGATCACAGTCAATTGCGCCATACTTGGTGCGACTTTGTTTATGGTAGAGCGCTCCTACACCTTTACCCAGAGTGTGGTCTATGGCTTGGGGACGGGGGTGGGCTGGGCGTTGGCAATTGTTATGTTGGCGGCGATCCGGGAACGGCTTAGGTATTCGGATGTTCCAGACGGACTGAAAGGTCTCGGCGTCACTTTTATTGTCGTCGGTGTAATGTCGCTCGCTTTCATGGGCTTCTCAGGTATAGGTTAATGCTGGAGATCGCCTACGGTGTCGCTTCTTTTACCGCCATTGTCCTGGTATTGGTATTGTTCGTTCTCACCGCAAAGCGAATTCTAGTCCCATCGGGTGTATGCGAGATCACCATAAACCAGCGCAAGTCGGTGAGTGCACGGGTAGGGCAGCGTTTGCTGGAGGTACTCGCCCAAGCGGGAGTTAATCTACCGAGTGCCTGTGGCGGAGCCGGTACTTGCGGCTTGTGTAAGGCACAGGTGCAGAGCGGCGGTGGTGCAGCAGGCCAGCAGGAGCTGGCTCACCTGAGTCGTGTAGAAGCTGCAAAAAACTACCGTCTGGCTTGTCAGGTTCCAGTATTGTCTGACCTTTCGGTGGTGGTGGACGAGGCTTATTTCGGCATTGGAACGTGGCTGTGTACCGTTGAGCACACGCGCAACGTTTCTACATTAATTCGTGAGATAGTGCTCAAGTTACCTGCGGGGGAGCGGATGGATTTCCGTGCGGGGGGATTTGTCCAACTGACCTGCCCACCATGTCATGTCCGGTTTGCTGACTTCGATATCGATCAAGAATATCGTGATATATGGGACAAGCTGGACCTATGGCGGCTGGAGGTAAGCACGGATAAACCAGTAGCGCGCGCCTATTCGATGGCCAATCACCCGGCCGAGGGCCAGCAAATCCTTTTGAATGTCCGTATCGCCTTGCCGCCGCCGGGTGGAAGCGGTATCCCCCCCGGCATAGTATCGAGCTGGTTGTTCAGCCTAAAGCCCAATGATCGGGTAGAGGTAATGGGTCCTTACGGGCACTTTTTCGTAGAGGACACTGATAAAGAAGCCATCTTTGTCGGTGGCGGCGCGGGTTTGGCGCCGTTGCGTGCACAAATCCTCGATCTTCTCGAACTCGGGTCCAAGCGTAAGATGAGTCTGTGGTATGGCGCACGGTCCAAACGTGAATTGTTTTATAACGAGACTTTCGATCGGCTAGCTGAGGAACACGACAACTTCGATTGGTACGTCGCATTGTCTGAGCCTGAACCGACGGATGAGTGGCAGGGTTTTACCGGCTTCATTCACCGGGTACTACTGGAAAACTATCTTGAAGATCATGCCGCACCAGAAGATTGTGAGTACTACCTATGTGGTCCACCACTCATGGTGAAGGCGGTGGTTAGTATCTTGGACAACTTGGGTGTGGAACAAGAAAGCATTCACTACGATGATTTCGGGGGTTAGTACGTATGTACGAAATCTTAAACCTTCTAGGACCTGGTCCAAATGAAAACAGTATTGACTGGTTATCGAACTGTAAATCTAAGGGGTACTTAAAATGATTACCGTCCTATTATCTGTACTGGTGTTCACGCTTGCAGTATTAGGTTTAGCCTGTGGGATTATGTTCGGAAGACATCATTTAAAAGGTAGCTGCGGTGGGTGTGCAGTGTGTTTATGTAAGAGGGGTGACTCATGAGTGGTTTGGTGCCGACTGTAGATGACTACATGGCTAGAGACTTGATTACCTTCAAACCGTCGGACGACATTCACAAAGCGATAGGCGTGTTGTTGGACAAGCGCATTTCGGGTGCGCCGGTAGTCGATGTCGACAATCGTTTGGTTGGGATATTGTCGAAAAAAGACTGTCTCAAGGTTGTTTACAGCGCGGGTTACCATCAAGACTGGGGTGGTCAAGTAGAAAAATATATGAGCCCGGATGTCAACACCATAGAGTCTGGAACCGATATCATCACTGCCGCCGACCGTTTCATGCATTCCAGCTTCCGCCGGTTTCCGATCCTGATCAATGGCCGCATGATTGGTCTGATATGCCGTCACGACATTCTACGGGCGCTGGAAGACCTGTGGTCGGACACACGCTTTAAATAACCGCTACTACGGGGAGCATTGCCGGTTCAGCGCTCGCTTAAGTCTATAAGAACCGCAACGGCACCGGTTATCAAAACTAAAACGACGCTATGGAAGTCGGTTATACGGTATTAATCGCCTTGGGCGGAATATTGTTATTGGATCTAGTTGCGGACTTTGTAGGTCGCTACACCCTTTTATCTCGTGTCACAACAATACTAATATTCGGAGCCCTGGTGGGACCTCATGCGCTTGACCTTATTCCCCAAGTGTTGCTAGTCAACTTTGACCTCATTGCTCAAGTTGTTTTAATCATGGTGGGGTTTCTTCTGGGTGAAAGACTTGCTGTTGAAGAGCTAAAGAAAACCGGTCGTGCGACTCGTTACTGTCGTTTAGTTAGTGTGACATAAAGACTGGCACAGTCATATGTTCCAGTAAGTGATGAGTTACCCCACCCAGAATTCTTTCACGCAAACGGGTATGTCCATAAGCGCCAGTAACCAATAGATCCGTTGAAAGGTCCGCCGCCTGTGAAAGCAGGATATCGCCGGCAGAGATCTGTTTATTATGCACACAATTCGTTTCTGCTTTGATGCCGTGCCGGGCCAAATAGGCGCCGATATCGGCTCCTGGAATATCGCCCTCGTCCACCTCTCCCTGCTCAGGATTGATTAGCAAAACCTCCACATGTTGGGCACGTTTCATTAACGGTAAGGCATCCTTAGCGGCGCGCGCTGACTCCATACTGCCATTCCACGCTAGCATAACGTTGTCGGGCAATTCTTTTTTTACTCCTATATAGGGTACCACCAGGCATGGAGCCCCGGCTTCAAGTACAACGTGGTCCGCTACCTCTGTACTCATATCATCCAGGTCGCTGGGATTGCTCTGACCTAGCACAACCAAGTCACAATAGCGTGCGTGTTCGTTCAAGGTGTTTATTACATTCCCTTCTACTAACCTCCATTCAAACGAAACCCCGCTGCTGCTTGCGATATTTTCGCAAGTACTTTTCGCTTGCGCTGCACTTTCGAGCATGGCCTGTCTGGCGGTTTTGATGACTTCTGCGCCAATGGGTACTTCAGCGTAAACCGGAATGGTATAGGTCGGCACTATAAACAACGCGATAAGGTGCGCTTCGAATTCTTTCGTTAGCGCGACCGCAGCTTTAAATCTGTTTTCATTCGCCGAGCTGTTGTCGACATGCGCTAATATGGTTGCGATTGACATGACATCACATCACCGATGTTGTTCGCGATAAAGCATATTATCTAATTAGAGTCGGGTTGTTGATCCATATCAATGTCCACACTTTGTTTTTGGTTCTTGGCTGATAACTGTCTACATTCGACTCGACAATAACTGTCAAAGATAGAATCGTACGTGAGAATGCTTGTTTGTCGTTCCTTGAACGCTATAAGGCTTTTACCTAAGATGGTTTAAGCTAAAATTTTAAGAGGTGGTTTATATCAGCTCTACGAACAACTGAAGATGAAACTAAAAAATTACCGATTGACCTTTTTGGGCTTAGTCCTTTTCGCTACCGGGGCTTGGGCGCAATCTGTGGATATAATGGAGGAGATAAAAAACGCCTCGCCACAAGAACGCGCTGAGGCGCAAGCAGAAGTGCTTACCGATGTGCTCGAGCTGACTCCAAGACAAGCCGAAAAACTAGTAGAAATCAATCTCAATTATTCTAATCAAATACAACAAATGATCGATAAAGGTGTCCAAGATGATGTGTTGTTTACCAGTATCCAAGAGTTATCGAGACGTAAAGACGAAGAAATAAAAGGTTTGTTAACCAAAGAACAGATTTACCGTTACGAAGCGCATAAAGTAAATCTTCAGAAAATGGTGGAAGACGTAATCCAGAAACACGCCCCTAAATAAGTAAACAATGATGGAGTTCAGGTATATCAAGTTCATCAGTGGGGTCGCTGTAGCCATATGGCTAGGGTGGTTACCTATGCTTGCGATTGCCGATTCTTTGGCGGAACTTGAGTCTGCTCGCCAGAAGCTAGCGGCGGCTCACGCTGCAGTGGTCACGGCAAAGGGGGAGTTCAGAACCTTGCTCGATCAGGGTGGTCTTACCCAATCTGAAAAGGAAGATTTTCAAGTCTATTTAACCAGGCTGGAACAAGTCGTTGTGGATAATTGTGAAGCGGTATTGAAGTTGAAAGTAGCGCTCGGTGATAACTCGTCAGAAGCCGGGTGTAGCTTCAATCGTGCTGCGTCCGCTGGAGCAGTTTCGTTTCCAGATGAGCGTACAGAGGATGAGCGTGTGATTGCCCTTGATGGTCAGCTTGCCAAGTCGATGTCCGATTTCGATGAACTCTTGCTACGGGAGATGGAAGAGCTCAAACGAAGGCAGTCCAGTGCTCCAGATGGCGGAGGCGGTGCAGGGGGAGCTGGTGGGGACGGCCAGGGTGAAGGCGGCACAGAGGGAGTTGCGGCAAGGGACAAAGGTGAGGGTGATGAAAGCCGTACCCAGCCAAGTCAATCTGAACCAACAGGACAACAACAAACCGCGTCACGCCAATCCGGCGACGAACAATCAGCTGGAAATGGGGGGCAGAACAACGATAACACAACGACGCAGACAAAGCGGGACGCGCCACCGGAGGACAGTGATGATGATATTGTTGCCAGGCAACTGCGCGAGGCGGCCGAGAGCGAAACCGACCCCGAATTGCGTGAGAAATTGTGGGAAGAATATCGCCGTTACAAAGCGGATACTGCAACGAAAGCAAACTAACCCGCATATTTGCTAATGTGGCCCGTGTCGTGGCGTTTAAATTCGTCAAATACTGACCCAAATTTACTCAATGGTTGATACTTCGACGTTACAGTTTATCCTTGTGGTCGGCCTGCCTCGGTGCAACAAGCGGGCTCATGGGCGGCTATGATCTGTTCAATTTTGCGTCGAGGAAATTTATTCCCTGCTTTTTTGCTTGTCCTGTTAACGGCATGCCAGACAACCCCCCCTGCTCCGGAGGTTCCCGACACACCGATCAACAACGCACAGGAGGAAATACCTGAGAACGAGTTGCTCGATCTGGGAATCTACGTTTTAGATCCAGGTCCTATCAGCGATGGGGACCGGGAACGAGGGATCAACGAAGACGTTCGAAACGCTGAGGCTCGATTTATCGCTGTTCATTTGAGGAACACGATACAGCAAACAGGGCATTGGGGTGCGGTACGGGTCATACCGACGCAATCGGAAGTAGTGGAGGTTGTGGTCACAGGTGAAATCAAGAAGTCGGATGGGGAGGTTTTAGAGCTCCAAATAGATGCGTATGACGCCACCGGAACCCATTGGTTTAGTAAAAAGTATGAGAAGCGGGTTCCAATAACCGCTTACGACGGCACAAAGGAAGGCGAAATATTTCAAGATGTGTACAACCGGATAGCCAACGATTTGTATTGGAAAAAGGCAGAGCTTTCAACGGAGAAGATAGAAAAGATTCATCGTGTTGCCAGATTACGCTTCGCAAGCTCGCTGGCCCCACAAGCGTTCGATGAGCACCTTAAGGCAAGTGATGGGATTTATGAAATCCAGCGCCTGCCGGCGACCGATGATCCGATGTTCGATAGAGTCTTGCAGATACGCGAACGCGAGTATCTGATGGTTGATGTTGTGAATGGATACTACGACAACCTATACGCGGAGATGTCGCGGCCTTATTTCGATTGGCGTAGATTGAGCCTGGAAGAAGCGGCTGCTCTGGCGGAACTTAAACGAAAAAGTACCCAACGCTACCTGTTGGGAAGTGCCCTGATTGTAGGCGCTATCGCTATAGAGATGTTAGGTGGTAATACAAACACTCAGACCTTGAGAGATGTGATGGTGATCGGCGGTGCAACAACAATAAAAAGTGGTGTCGATTTAGGCGCACAGAAAAAAATGCATAAAGAAGCGATACGGGAAATGGGGGAATCATTTCAAGCCGAGGTGTCCCCGATGGTGGTAGACATAGAAGGACAAACTACGGAAATTACCGGCTCAGCAGAAGAACAATTTATAAAATGGCGTGAGCTTTTGCAGCAAATCTACGAAACAGAGAGGGGGTTGCCGGTGCCGGCAATCCATGGTGAAAAGCTGGAAGAGCCGAATAAGAGTGTACCCGCTACAGAAGCCAGTGAGAAAGAATCTTCGACACCAGAAACCAAATCTGGGGATTCGGCAACCGACCGGGGACAGTATACTTTTTAACTTAATAAAAGACTGTTGGACCACCGCCCCCGCTACTCGATCGGCACGAGGTGCGCCTCCTACGAGTGAAACACTAGTTAAAAAGTATACTGTCCCCGGTTTATTCGTGAAATATATATATACTGTCCCCGACCGTTGAAACCTAAAGCAAAATCGCCTTCTAACTTGGGCATCCGGACAGTTATGTTTATCGTGTTCGGTTGTTTGGTTGCAGTGTTAATCGGTGTCGTGTGGATACTACCGGACTACATTGATGAAGTATCGCTATCCGACGCCACTACAACGATTATAGAAAATACGCCCGCCCCCCCAACCGAGACACAGGTCCAGCTAGCTCGTCAAAAACGTGAAGCGGAACGCGCGTTAGGAGAGTTTTTACACCGTCAAGCCATGTTGGAAGGTCAAGAAGTCGCCACCTGGGGCGGTGAGGATTACGAGCAAACGTTAGCGACACTAGCGGAGGCAGACGCCGCATTCGCCAATGGTGACTTCACCCTGGCGAATACAAAATACATCACCGCAACTTCTATGCTGAATGGGCTGGAATCGTCGAAGGCTCAGCGCCTGCAGAAAGCCTTGACTGCCGGGGGGAGAGCCTTATCGGCTTACGATGCAGCTGAGGCAAAAAAACAGTACGAGATCGCGCTGGCGTTAGAACCGCAAAATCAGCAAGCTTTAATAGGAAGTAAGCGTGCTGCGAATATCGAGCGTCTTGCTGAATTGTTGGGTGAAGCTAAACAACTGGAAGAATCTGAAGACTGGGCGGCTGCGTTACGAGTATATGAAAGTGCGGTTTCGCTGGACCCCCAGTCTATCGAGGCACAGGAGGGTCTCAACAAGGTGGCAACGGAAATTGAGACACAACGTTTCCACGGCGCCATGTCCGAAGCATTGTCGGCAATACAGCGTGGTAAATTTGATGTAGCGCGGGAAGCGCTGTCGGAGGCAACTAAACTAAAGCCGAAGTCGTCAGATGTCGTAGATGCCCAGAAAAGACTACAGCTGGCAGTGCAACAACACCGCATCTCAACACACCGCGAGAACGCAAAAACATTCGAAGACGCTGAGCGTTGGCACGAGGCGGCCAAAGAATTTGAAGCTGTTTTAGTCATAGACCCACAAGCGCAGTTTGCCTCCCGGGGTCTTTCACAAAGCCTCCAACTGGCCCGGTTGCATGATCAATTGGATAGTTATATCCGGCACCCGGAAAGGCTACAGTCGGAGGAACCTCGATCTAACGCACGTGCGCTTGTTGATGTTCTGGCTTCGATGCAGGAAACGGGTCCAATTCTGGATGAGAAGTATCGGCAGTTAGTAACAATTTTGGAATTGGCCGAGACCCCGGTGAATGTGGTGTTGCACTCGGACGAGATGACCGAAGTCAGCATCGATCGGGTCGGAAGTTTCGGTCGCTTCAAGGAATCTACAGTAACATTGCTACCCGGAACCTACGTGGCTCGGGGAACTCGTGTCGGGTACCGTGATGTGCTTCTGGAGTTTTCCATCACTATTGGTGCTTCAGAACTTGCAGTGACCATTCAATGTGAGGAGAAAATTTGAAACCGGTCACGGTCATCACAGAGGATGGGCAGACAGCGCAATGCACGGAGGCGGATCAACTGGTCATCGGTGGAAGCGACGCCAGAATTCCGCTTCCCGGTGACAGCAGCAACAACGAATATGCTCACTTAGAGAACCGCGATGGGCATATTTGGCTGGTTCCGCGAACGCCAACTGTCGCGATAGAGCTCAACCAGAAAAAAGTCGACCAGGCGATTCCGCTAAGAGATGGGGACCGGGTCACTATCGGTAGTGCCACGATGGTGGTCAATCTGGAAAATAATACCCTGCGAATTCGTAAGGCGGTATCGCCGGGAAGTTTACAGCCGAATCGCTCTACACAACCTTCCGAGCAAAGGGCACATCGGCCCCGACGGTTACGCCTTTTTAAATTGGCGTTGCTCGCTACCTTCCTGTCGTTGGTGTTGGTTGCCAGTTTTGTTTTTTTTGCTACGCCGATCTCGATCGCCGTAAAACCCGAACCCGAGCAATTGGAATTAAACGGTTTTCCACCACCTGTTCAATTACGAGATCGCTACTTGGTTCTGCCGGGAAAGTATCAAATCCGTGCTTCTAAACCGGGGTATGAACTGCTGAATGAAACCGTCGCAATTGAACGCGGGGAATTTACTACGCTGAATTACACACTTGAGAAGTTACCCGGCCGGATAAGCATCCGTTCGCAACCTGAAAACGCTAACGTAACGTTGAATGGTAGTTCCATCGGTGTCACCCCTTTGGTGCAGCAACGTATCCCGGCGGGGCGGCATAACCTGGTCCTATCGGCTCAGCGCTATCAAAACGCAGAAATGATACTGGACGTGGAGGGTATGGATCGGGAACAAGTACTTAATATAGAGCTTTCCCCAGATTGGGCACCGGTATCTTTTCGCTCGGAACCTGCAGATGCATCAGTTCAGGTCGACGGTGAAACACTCGGTACGACACCCTTTACTGCGGATCTGTTGTCTGGAGTACACCTTGCCACCTTTAAACTTCCACGCCATCAATCTGAGACTGTCGAATTTACCGTAGTGGCGGGGGAGGCGCTGGCTATCCCAATGACCGTGCTCATCCCAACTCCGGGAAAACTGACGGTGACAAGTAAACCCGAGGACGCAACCGTTACTGTTGATAATGTCTATCAGGGTAGAACACCGCTGGATCTGATGTTGACCCCTGATGTCGATCACAGCATTACGTTAGCTAAGGCGGGGCACGTGGTTGTTACACGAAGTGTAAATATGGAGGCTGCAGAGGAAAGGCAGATGTCTATCGAGTTGCCCGAAGAGGTCGGTGTGATTTTCATTACCAGTGACCCAGCGGACGCGAATCTATTTGTAAATGGCAAGGCCTATGGTCGCGCTACCCAGCGCTTGCGGTTGACTACGCGCGAGCATACGTTGGAGTTTCGAAAACCGGGATATAAAACACATCGCGTTACGCTTACACCCCGAGCTGGGGTGAGTAAGGAACTGTCAATTACCCTCAGCCCGGTAGGTACAGCTTCTGCACCCGCCCTGGCACCTACTGTTCGAACCGGTGACGGCCAAGAATTGAAGCTGATCGAGCCGGGTCAGTTCACTATGGGTGCATCGCGCCGGGAACAGGGACGGAGAGCGAACGAAAACCTGCGCCGTGTCGAGTTGAGCCGACCTTACTATCTAGGTGTAAAGGAGGTAACCAATGCGGAGTTCCGACGTTTTAAATCTGCACACAGCTCGGGTTCTGCGTACGGCCGAAGCCTTGATCTGGATAATCAACCCGTAGTTAACGTAAGCTGGGGTGATGCGGTAGCGTATTTGAATTGGCTAAGTGAAAAAGATGGTTTGCCACCAGCTTATCGAAAGAATGGGGACAAATGGGAGCAAATTCGGCCGGTGGGTAAAGGTTATCGCTTGCCAACCGAAGCTGAATGGGCGAACGCAGCACGCTTTAGTGCAGGCAAAACGAGAAAATACGCTTGGGATGGCAGTTATCCACCGAGTACGAGAGTTGAGAACTTCGCTGACAAATCCGCGGCTGATCTGCTGCCATACAGCTTATCTTCATATAACGATGCATTCGCCGTAGCTGCGCCGGTCGGAAGCTTTCCTCCATCCCAGATTGGGCTCTACGATATTGGCGGTAACGTGGCAGAATGGGTAAATGACTACTATGCTGTCTACCCGTCAGAGGTCAGCACTGTGGTAAAAGATCCAATTGGACCAAATACAGGTAGGCACTACGTAATTCGCGGTGCCGGATGGAAGGATTCGACCATCAGTGAGCTGCGCTTAAGTTTTCGTGACTACGGGGACGGTCCAAGAAACGATGTTGGTTTCAGAATTGCCCGTTATGCAAAATAGCCTACAGATAAAAAGGACTTCGTTAGCTCTCGGCTTGGCGTTATTGACTAGCTTGACGTTGGGTCAAGAGACTGCGACAGAGGATATGACAGAACCCGAGGAAAGCACATCAAAAAATCAGAGCCGTGAGGAGACCGGGGGAACGGAAGTTCCAACCCAATTTATACCAAAAGAAACGATTTCGCCTGACAGCGTCATTGCGTTCCCGGCAGATATCTAGAACTTAAACCACACCCTATGAAAAAAGCCATTCCCATAGAATTCGTTTATCAGGTGTTCTCTTTGTTGATAGCGATCATTATCATCCACGCGGTATACGTCGCCGTAATCCGACCTAACGCAGATGCTTTCATAGCCCGTGAGGTTGCACAAATGAAGGCGAATCCTGAATACGTTCCACAAAGATCACTTTTCGTAGTAATTCGTGATTTCGAGCAAGAGGCTTGCTTTATTTTGGCATTGTGGGCTTTTGCGATTATGGCCTACAAAGGGTACGGAACGTATAGAGAACGTAAATTGCTGGACAATGATTTAATTGGCGATGGCCATAATCGGCCCGACGGTACTCTAGACACGGCCAAGCTGTCGAACCATTTAGATGCACTACCCTACAGGGCCCAGGAGATGTTGCTACCAAGGGTAATCAGTGCTGCGTTGTTGCGTTTTTCAGCGACGGGTAGTGTCCAAGACGCGTCTGCTGCGACGCGCGAGATATCTCAAACCGAAGCTGAGAAGCTCGAGTCTGAACTGTCGATCATACGCTACATCGCCTGGGCGATTCCTTCGATCGGGTTTATTGGAACCGTTCGGGGCATTAGCGATGCCCTGTCGCAAGCACACCGCGCAGTGGAAGGTGATATTACCGGTGTTACGCAGAGCTTGGGTGTTGCGTTTAATTCAACCTTTGTCGCGCTGGCGATCAGTATCGTCGTTATGTTCTTTGTCCATCAGTTACAGCTGGCACAAGAGCGAGTGGTAGTTGAAACAGAAACTTACTGTGACCGAAACCTTATTCAAAGATTGATGCGGGTGGGCGGCTAGATGGCGACAGCCAAAAACCCAAGCGTGCGATGAAACGTCGGCGAGATATCAGTGTTTTCGGCTTGTCTTTTCTGGACGTTATGTTCTGCGGATTCGGGTCAATCATTTTACTGGTAATGATCATCAACTCCGAAACCCTGGCTCAGCGCAAAGTAGTGCACCAAGACCTTAGGGGTGAAGTTAAGCGCTTGGAGACGGAGGTTAAAACGGGGCAAGACTATCTGGTAGAGGTCCGCAACACACTGGAATTAACAAGCCAACAGGAAACTGCAGCCCGAGGTCGCACTCGCGAAGTGTTACACCAAATTAATCAGGCGCAACAGGAATTGGCCACCCTGGATAAAAAAGCCCAAGCGCAAAAGGAACACATCAACCGTTTGAAATCGGACCTCAAGCGCACCGAAGCCGATCGCCAGAAGTTGGCGAGCGAACAGGAGCAGGCAGAGAAACAAAGCCGAAACGTGAGGAAATTTATCGGAGAGGGTGATCGTCAATATCTGACAGGTTTGAAAATGGGGGGTGAGAGGATATTGATCTTGGTTGATGCGTCCGCAAGCATGCTGGATGAAACGATAGTAAACATTGTGCGGCTGCGCAACCTGCCGGAAGGGACCAAACGGCAAGCCAGGAAATGGCAACGTGCGGTGCAGACTGTAGAATGGTTGTTGAGTCAGTTACCCACAGACAGCAAGTTCCAAGTCAATGTGTTCAATACCGAATCGTATCCTGTCGTCAGTCGGTCAGAATGGTTGCAGCCCAAGCGCAATAGCTTGGATGAGGTCGTGGCGGGAATTAACCAGGTGGTGCCGGAGGGGGGCACCAGTCTGTACAACGCCTTTGACAAAATTAAGGGCCTGAAGTCTAAACCTGATAACGTTATCCTGTTGACTGACGGCTTGCCGACGCAGGGAAAGACGAGACATCGAAGTGGCCGGGTATCAGGTAAGCAGCGGCTAAATTATTTCAGACAGGCTCTTAAGCGGCTCCCGCGCAACGTGCCGATAAATACAATCCTGTTTCCCATCGAAGGTGATCCGTTGGCTGCTAGCGAGTACTGGAAGCTCGCGGTAAGCAGTGGCGGGTCATTTATGAGTCCGTCTAGGGACTGGCCGTAAGACATCGATCGTCATGCGTTTGTTTATTAAAGCGTTATATGTCGGTAATGGTAATCGGGTACATGTCCACCTTTGTGCAATGGTCAGGCTGAAATGAAACGACGCAAGTCCACAGTGGAAGTGTTCAATATCTCTTTTCTGGATGTGGTGTGCTCTGCGTTTGGAGCGATCATTTTGGTACTGGTATTGTCCAAGACAGGTGAGCCGCGAGTTCTTGAACAGATTAGTGCTGATTTGCACGGTGTCGTTGCCGATTTACAACAAAAATTGTATGACATTCGTGGCGAGACTCAGATCCTAAACCGGGATCTTGAACGCAAACGCCCGCAACTATCTCAATCCAGGGAACAACTGGCTCGTTTGTTACAAGACCTGTCTGAACTGCGCGGCCAGGTTGACACGACATCACAACAACTGGAAACCCAGTCACGCATAGCGGGCAAATTAGAATCGGCTCAGCAGTCCTTGACCCAGGAGATGTGGCGGTTGTTGGGAGACAACTTTCGACGAAGGCCTAGCGACTCCACTATTGGAGGGGTGCCGGTCGATAGCGAATACATTATTTTTATCATCGACACTTCAGCCAGTATGTTTAACTACAGTTGGGGTTTGATGCAAAAGAAAGTACAAGAAACACTCGATATCTACCCGACGGTAAAAGGCATCCAAGTAATGAACGATATGGGTCAATATATGTATTCACAATACTCTGGCCGATGGATTCCAGATACGCCTGCACGGCGCAAAGCCATACTTCGCCGTTTAGCAAGCTGGAATCCGTTCAGTAATAGCAGCCCGGTGGAAGGTATCGTCATTGCAATCCGAACATTTTACTCACCCGACAAAAAAATCAGTTTGTACGTCCTGGGAGACGAGTTTTCAACGGGCTCTATCGAACAGGTTGTAAACACGGTCGATCGCTATAATCGTGCGGATGAGGAAGGGCAAAGGCTGGTCCGTATCCATGCTGTGGGATTTCCGGTGCAGTTCCAGCGAGGCGACGGTTTGGATGCGACCGGTGTTCGATTCGCTGCACTCATGCGCATCCTAAGTGAACGCAACGGCGGAACCTTCGTCGGTCTGAACCGAATCGATCCTTAGCTGTGCCTATTACACCAGGCGACCCGCTCAAAAATAAAGACTTTCGCCCAGACGCCAAGCCCGCAAAGACTGATAGAGTGGGTATTAGTGAGGAGTGCGGCACGCGTAATAAAACACCGGTCATGTCGACAGGACAAATGACTGTACCATGCCAACCGAAAACCAATTGCCGCAGGATCTTTGTACATTGGCGGGTGTTTTCCTTTGCATTAACCCAAGGTTTGACAGTGTTGATCCTTTTCTATAGGTTTGATCTGAATCGATACCGCCTTGACAACAAGGCGTACTCTTTTTCCAAGTTAAAGATTAGGAGTTCGAGCCACTAATTTTGATCCTTACGGGAGCCATTCCTACTCGCGGTTGAGTAAGTTTGCGTTACAGTGATTGATAAACGATACACATAAATGCGCCGGCATCGGGTGCAAAATGATGCACCATATCCATTTGAGTGATGTGCAACAATCCGCTGTGGAGATGCTGGAAAAAACGAGGGTAACCCGGGTTTATACGGCCGGCGAGAGACTGTTTGCCCAAGACGACATGCCCGATGGCATGTATTGCCTACAGAGCGGTCACGTCCTTTTATGGCACAGCGATACTTTTGGATACAAGACCTCGTTCAAGATGGCCGGTCCCGGCGAGCTGGTGGGTTACCGAAGTCTGTTGGGTGATGATAATCATTCTGCAACCGCGGAAACACTAACTGCTTGCCACGCCTGTTTTTTCCCGAAAAAAGAACTAGAGCAGTTCATCTACAGCAATCCTACAGTAACCCGCCAGTTTTTCCGCATCCTAGCCCGCGATCGAGGTCCTCCCGATGCCCTTCTATTGAGAGGGCAACACCTATCTATCCGCATCCGTCTGATTTATTTGTTGCTGATAATGAAGGCGCGTCACGGTCAATATGAAGATGACGGTACGCTTGTTTACAATCTGCCCCTGTCACGGACGAACATTGCCTCTTTAATCGGTTCAAGACCGGAGACAGTTACTCGCACAATCAAGGAATTGAAACGTGATGGAGTTGTCTTTTTTGAAAACCGTCGCGTCATTGTGCCCGATCCAAAAAGATTGTTTAAAGAAGCCTGTATCGACTCCGTGCCTACAGGAGACGCCTGATCAGTTTGCCTTGACCGTGGTATACAGAGGAAGGTGGTTATTGTCGGCTCGAGGCCGTAATGGCTTAGGGTTTGATCTCAGTCAATATCGATATACTTGGGAAAAGTCATTATTGCTTGTGGTTTAAATAGAAGGCGGTGAAGTTATGGCAGCCAAAGTACAGATCGGTCCCGAGGATACCAAGAGATTAAAACAGTGCCTTGCTGTCGAACGTGATCAACTAAAGATCGAGATAAATGAAGAATTGGCTAAAGAAAGTCAATCCGGGTACTCGCAAATTATCGGTGTGGTTAAAGACCGTGGTGACGAATCTGTCGCTGACCTCTACTCTGATTTAAATGTCGCCAATATAGAGCGGCACGTAACCAGGCTCAAAGCCATAGAAAACGCCCTATTCAATAAAACAGAGGAAACGTACGGCATATGCGAGGACTGTGCTTTACCGATAGACAAGCAGAGATTGGAAGTCGATCCGGCAGTATCTCGGTGTCTTGATTGTCAGACGCTATATGAAAGTACACCAACTGCCAAAGACGTTACACCATCGCTTTGAAACAGGTTTCAGGTATCAGAAAAAGAAACCGTTCCCATACCTAACTCTGACATCTGCGGATCAAGTTCCTGATAGCTGATACCCCGAGCGTGTCATCGACGTACATGGCACGCCAGGCAACTTCCAGATAAGCGCCCCGCGAGATAGTAGTTGGGTGGCTCCGCTTCAACGGCTTCCCGTGCTGCTCGAACGTCGTATCTGAATTGATCGATATTGTTGTCAATTACTAAATGGTTGGTTTTTTGTGTGCCGGCTCCCAGAGAGACTGCCTCATTTTCCATTTCCCTGAGTAAGTCAATAATTCTTTCTCTGTTGAAGCCCGATATATGTTCATTGTTATCGAAGATATCGTTAATGGTCCAAATATCTGCGCTTAGGCGCATCATGGTGCTCTCGATCTGTTCTTCATCGAGGTAGACTATATCAGGTGGGTATGGGCGCACACGTACTTCGGAACATCCACCGACCATTAACACGGTGAGGTAGACTGCGGCAAGGAAGGTTAAGCGCGGTATTTTATATCGCATTTAATTTCACTCAACAGTAAACACAATAATGAAGAATGTAATGAGGGTTAAGACACACGTTTGACGACGAGGTTTCGGCAGGATCTTACCTAATGTAAGATGTAGGGATATTGATATAAATCAACCTGAAATCCAGGGTTACGGCGTAGCGTAATCTTTAAAACATAGGTAGAAGCAAGGCATGAGCGATCTCATCTCACAGATACACCAAGATCATCTCAACATGGCGCGGATCTTGAAGTTGATAAACAGTGAAATAGAAGCCTTAGCTGCAGAAGAACCTAGAAATCTCGAGATCTTGGATGACGCGATGCGTTACATGATCAACTTTGCAGACAAGATACACCATGCTAAGGAAGACATCATGTTGAGTCGTCTGCGGGAAGTAGCGCCGGAGACACGTGAAATGATTGAAGATATCTTTGCCGAGCACCAGGAGATTTTTAAAAAAGGCACGGAGTTTCAAGAGCTGGTTCGAGCCGTTGAATTCGGTGATTTCGTTCTGCGGGACAAGATCGTGGCCAAGGGAACTGACTATGTGAACACACTTTATGCGCACATGAGCAAGGAGGAAGAGAACTTACTTAAGAGAGCAAGGGAGGTTTTGACGGACGAAGATTTTGCTGAGCTTGATCTGAACCACGGTCCCGAAGTGGACCCTCTGTTCGGCGAAAAGATCCAGAAGGAGTATAAGGATCTTTACACTTACATAGTGGACCAATATGGTGATGATTGGCGTCATCCTGCACACCGAGTAGTCTGATAGATCATTGTGGGAGAACGCTCGAAGTCGACTTCGGAAGGAGGGGAAGGTGAAGGTTCGAAGCAGGCCGCTCTTGTCCAATCGCTATGCCATTCTAGAATCTACGACCACCCTGTTCGCAACATCGAGGTTGTGGAGACCCATATTTCTTACCTTATCCTTACTGGGTACTACGCCTATAAAATCAAGAAATCTCTTGGATTAAGTTTTTTAGATTTTAGTACGCTCGAAAAACGCAGGTTCTATTGCCAAGAAGAACTACGCTTGAACCAGCGTTTAGCACCGGACTTATATTTGGCCGTCGTCTCCTTCACTGGAAGTCATGAGTTACCTGTCCTCGGAGGCCAAGGTGACGTCATCGAATATGCGGTGAAGATGGTTCAGTTCGATACGACAAATGAGTTAGATCTGGTTCTATCAAAGAACGGTGTGACCACTGAGTTAATCAGTGAACTGGCGGAGGACCTAGCCGACTTTCATCAACGAGTCGACCGGGCGAGTATAGAAAGTGAGTTCGGTTTGCCCTCCGTCATTCGACATCGTATCAAAGACAATTTTATTGAAATCTTGCCGTGTACGGACGAATCCACTGACCGCGTTCTGACTCAATTAGAAACGTGGGTGGATGATACCCTAAACGCGCATGAAGAATTACTCAAAAGGAGAAAACAGAACGGGTTTATTCGAGAATGTCATGGCGATTTACATCTTGGCAACATGGTGCTTATTGAGGACAAGATACGCTTGTTCGATTGCCTCGAGTTTAACGAACAGCTGCGATGGATCGACGTTATGAGTGAAATTGCATTTCTGGCGATGGATTTGGATTTTCACGGGCGTAAAGATCTTGCTTTTCAATTCCTCAATAAATATTTGGCGGTGACAGGTGATTACGCCGGGCTTGAGCTGTTGCCCCTGTATCTGGTTTATCGTTCTATGGTGAGGGCGAAAGTCGCCTGTATCAGGAGCCGGCAGTCGGAAAACCAAGGTAGTAATATAACCTCGGTATCCGGTCATCTACAGCTTGCTCAGGGCTACACTCGTGCGCCGCCGCCGCGACTTGTCATAGCGCACGGGGTTTCCGGTTCAGGGAAAACCTTTTTGTCTGAACAAATCGCACGACACTTACCGGCGATTCATATTCGCTCTGATGTCGAACGAATGCGCTGCACCCGACTTTCCCAAGAAAACAAAGACACTAGATACAGCTCGAAAAATATTGAGCTTATCTATGGCGAATTATTAGGTATAGCCGAGGTTGTCCTTCATGCAGGATTCCCAGTAATTGTAGATGCAACGTTTCTGTTGAAAACACAAAGAGAACGATTTCACCAGTTGGCTACAACTTTTGGGATACCGTTTACGATATTGGATTTTCAATGTCCAGAACACGTTTTGCGTAGTCGCGTGCAGCGACGATTAGAGGAGGGAGGTGATCCGTCGGAGGCGACGGAACACGTACTCGAAACACAACTGCAAAACTTGCAAGCTTTGAGCCCGGGCGAAAACAAGCACACCATTCCAATCCGTACGGAACAGACGGTCGATGTGGCGATGGTGGTGCAGCACATACTGTCATAGGTCGCCTTGCATTCGAACCCAACTGATGCAGACTCAACGGATTCTATATAATGTCGAGACGCAAAGTCGTGAGAGTTTAGTTGTAGTGCCACTCAATTCAAGCCATCCCGATACCATGGAATATTCAGACGTTGATCCTGAGCAAGTGATGTTGAAGGTCGAACGTCTTGGTTGTGAACGCAATGACCGTACTCTGTTTGCGGGGTTGAACTTCGATTTGAAATCGGGGGAGCTCATTCAAGTGGACGGGCCTAATGGAAGTGGCAAAACGACTTTGTTGCGTACTATTTGTGGCCTTTTACCCGTCGATGAAGGAAAAGTATATTGGTGTGGTGAACCGATCCAAAAGAATCGTTTTGAATTTCTGTCTCAACTCATTTTTGTCGGACATAAGCACGGAACAAAGGACGAGTTGACTGCTAGGGAGAACTTAGATATCGACCAGCTGCTGGCTGGGCAGCGGTCCCCGATTTCGGCTGATCAGGCGTTGACCCGGTTGGGTGTAGCAGACTGCAGGGATCAGCTCTGTCGTCAACTTTCCGCGGGCCAGCGTCAGCGCGTTGCACTCGCTCGCCTACTTGTTTCCGTCGGTAGGTTGTGGGTTTTGGATGAACCTCTAACCGCTCTTGATCAAGCAGCGCAGAATACAGTGCGTGATTTGTTGTCTAACCACCTGGACAACGGTGGTATGGTGGTGATAACCAGTCACCAAAAAATGGATTGGGACGGACTATTAAAGAAGACGATACGTTTAGGGTATGGATAGAGAACAATCACACGGTGTTTTTACAGGTTTGTTACGACGTGACCTCAAACTGGCGGTGCGGGCGCCGAGCCAGTGGCTTAATCCACTGCTGTTTTTTGTCATCGCGGTCAGCTTGTTCCCGCTCGGTATTGGTCCGGAGCCGAATACTTTGAGAGAAATCGCCCCCGGGGTTATTTGGGTAGCTGCGTTGCTGGCGGCTATGTTGGCACAAGACAGTTTGTTCCGGGCCGATTTTGAGGACGGTTCTCTGGAACAAATCTTAACCAGCCCTCATCCAATGAGCATGATAGTTGCCGCTAAAGTATTGGCACATTGGTTCATTACCGGTCTACCCGTGATTATTTTGTCACCTGTTTTAGCCGTACTGATGAGTTTATCTTTCGAAGGTTGGTGGGCGTTGTTGCTAACGCTGCTGTTAGGTACACCCATACTCAGTTTACTGGGTGCAGTGGGAGCTGCCTTGGTCGTTAGCGTAAAACGAGGCGGTGTTCTGCTTTCACTGTTGGTTCTGCCACTGTGCATACCGGTACTCATTTTCGCTACCGCGGCGGTAAAGACCGCCACAGTCGGTCTGAGTATAGAAGGCCAGCTCTCGTTGCTAGCGGCACTGCTGGCGTTTACTGTAACCTTGTCGCCAATCGCGATTTCGGGCGCACTGCGGGCGACCGGTGGGGGTGGATAATGTGGGATTGGTTTCACAGGCTAGGTTCGCCGAAATATTTTTACGGCTTCGCGGGGGCTCTGGTGCCCTGGTTGGCAGGGCTGTGCGTGATCCTCTTTGCGGTTGGTTTGTATCTGGGTTTGGTAATAGCACCCAGCGATTATCAGCAAGGGGACAGCTATCGTATTATTTTCGTTCACGTGCCATCGGCATGGATGTCGATGTTCGTTTATGTATTGATGGCAATTTTTGCGGCAATAGGGTTGATTTGGCGAGTAAAACTTACCGCCATCCTCGCTACGGCATCAGCGCCGATTGGTGCGTCGTTTACGTTTTTAGCCCTGGCGACGGGATCGATCTGGGGTAAGCCCATGTGGGGGACATGGTGGGTTTGGGATGCGCGACTAACTTCGGAGTTAATATTATTTTTCCTATATCTCGGGTTTATAGCGTTACAAACCGCCATACCCGATCGTCAAACGGCATGGCGCGCGGCATCAATTCTGTTACTAGTGGGTGTTGTCAATATACCGATCATCCACTATTCGGTGGATTGGTGGTACACACTCCACCAACCCGCAACCATCACAAAATTCGACACCCCCTCCATCCATCTGAGTATGTTGATTCCTCTATTAATAATGGCCGTGGCATTCAAGGTGTTTTATATAACCGTATTGCTGTCTCGGGCGCGGGCGGAAATCCTTGACCGGGAAAGGAAAACCCATTGGGTGCAAGATCTAGTGCGCAGCGAACAGATATGAGCGAATTTTTTCACATGGGGGGTTACGCAGCATATGTTTGGAGCGCATATGGTTTAAGCGTCGCAGTTCTGGTGTTAAACGTAATTGCTGCGCGCAAGCGCAATCTGAATGTTAAACGGGAGATCAAGAAGTTGGGGACCGCAGTACAATGAGAAGACGCAGGAGAAACCGCTTATTGATGGTTGTATTCTTGGTGCTTGGTATAGGCGTTGCAGTTGCTTTTACGCTGAATGCTTTTAGACAGAATATCCTGTTTTTCTTTACCCCTTCTCAGGTAGTCGGCGGCGAAGCCCCTTTGGGACACCCTTTTAGAATCGGTGGATTGGTTGCGGAAAACAGTGTGCAACGATCGGAGGGCAGCTTGGAGATCCATTTCCAAGTAACCGATACGGTCAATTCAGTAAAAGTGGTGTACGAAGGCATACTCCCCGATTTGTTCCGGGAGGGGCAGGGTATCGTAACCAAGGGTACACTGGACCCAACCGGTGTCTTTGTCGCATCGGAGGTGTTGGCCAAGCATGACGAAAACTACATGCCTCCGGAGGCGGAGCACGCATTAAAAGCAGCCCAGACTCTTAAGGATAATTGAAGGTATGATTCCTGAAATCGGTCACTTTGCGCTAATCCTGTCCCTTTGTTTGTCTGTAGTGCAGTCGGTCTTTCCGCTAATCGGGGCGACACGCGATATTCCGGGATGGGTCGCGATTGCACGGCCCGCCGCGTACGTACATTTACTATTGGTTCTTATAGCGTATTTCTGTCTCACCTATGCCTTCATTACGCATGATTTTTCCGTGCACTATGTCGCGGTCAACTCGAACAGTGCCTTGCCTTTGGTGTACCGCATTTCGGGGGTTTGGGGGGCGCACGAAGGGTCCCTGTTGCTGTGGGCGCTGATATTGGCGCTTTGGACCGGTGCGGTAGCCGCATTCAGTCGCAGTGTTCCAGAAGCGATGGTTGCGCGCGTGATAAGCGTTATGGGGATGATTAGCATCGGATTCCTGCTGTTCATGTTGTTTACGTCAAATCCCTTTGAACGGTTGCTGCCGGCTGCAGTGGAAGGTCGAGACTTGAATCCCCTGTTGCAAGACCCGGGTTTAGCGATTCATCCACCGATGTTATACCTGGGTTACGTTGGTTTTGCCGTGCCGTTTGCATTTGCCATAGCAGCCTTGCTGCACGGCAAGCTGGATGCGGCATGGGCGAGGTGGTCGCGCCCGTGGACGAATATGGCCTGGCTGTTTCTTACCCTGGGTATCGCTCTGGGCAGCTGGTGGGCATACTACGAGTTGGGTTGGGGTGGCTGGTGGTTTTGGGACCCCGTGGAGAACGCCTCGTTTATGCCCTGGTTGGTGGGCACTGCTCTGATCCATTCGTTGGCGGCCACAGAGAAGAGAGGGGCGTTCAAAGCCTGGACTGTATTGCTGGCGGTGTTTACCTTTTCCTTAAGCCTACTGGGCACATTTCTGGTCCGTTCCGGTGTGCTTACATCAGTTCATGCCTTCGCCACCGATCCGGCTCGAGGGGTGTTCATACTTGCGTTTCTCGCTGTTGTCATTGGCGGCTCGCTCGCTCTGTACGCCTGGCGGGCACCGTCTATTCGTTCCACCGCCGGTTTCGAAATAATTTCTAGAGAAGCGGCGTTGTTGTTAAACAACGTTCTACTTGTGGTGGTGGCGGCAACGGTGTTGCTGGGCACACTATACCCCCTGTTGTTGGATGCGTTAGGGCTGGGGAAAATTTCAGTGGGTCCACCGTACTTCAATAGCGTTTTTATCCCGCTAACCCTACCCTTGGCGGCAGTTGCTGGCGTCGGTGCCATGTCTCGATGGAAAAAAGACGATTTCTTCAGGTTGATGCAACCGTTGTGGTGGATTTTAGGTGTAAGCGTGGTCGCTGGTGTGATATTGCCGTTTATTCTTGGCGGATTCCATTGGCGGGCTGCTCTGGGCCTCGCTTTGGCTGTCTGGGTTGTGCTGTCTACGTTGCAGGGCGTGTATGATCGCGTTCGCCATAAACCGGACAAGTTTAGATCCCTGCTCAACATTCCCAGTGGATTTTATGGAATGATCTGCGGTCATTTAGGCATCGCTATATTCATCGTGGGGATCACGATGGTGACAACCTATGAACAGGAAAAGGACGTCCGTTTGGCACCTGGTGAGAGCTATATGTTAGGACCCTATGAATTCCAGTTTGACAACATCCAGCAGGCGCTTGGCCCGAACTATACTGCGAATAGGGGCACCATTACTGTTCGCCAAGACAACCAGGTCATTGCAGTTTTGACTCCCGAAAAACGTGTTTACGCAGCCGAGTCTCAACCCATGACCGAAGCGGCTATTGATGCAGGGCTGTTGCGTGACCTGTACGTGTCATTGGGGGAGCCTCTTGGTAGTGGCAACGCCTGGAGTGTGCGGCTGTACTATAAGCCATTTATACGATGGATTTGGCTAGGTGCAATTTTCATGGCTTTGGGTGGACTATTAGGAGCCATGGATCCACGTTATCGTATGGCTAGACTTGCTGATAAGGATCCACGTATGGCAGACCCTTTGGTGGCAAAGGTCACGTAAATGACAAGCAAGGCCGTACGTTATTTTATCCCCTTAGTCGTTTTTATTGCTTTGGCGGTGTTTCTTGGATTGGGCCTTAAATTGGACCCACGGCATGTCCCTTCTCCACTAGTCGGTAAACGGGTCCCGGAGTTCTCTCTGCCACGTTTATTCTATCCCGACAAAGCATTTACACCTGTCGACCTTCAAGGCAGGGTTTGGGTGCTCAACGTTTGGGCGTCGTGGTGTGTTGCGTGTAGAGAAGAACACGACGTATTGAAAGACCTCGTAGGGCGCAACCCGGTTACTGTCATCGGACTGAATTACAAAGATACGGTCACCGAAGCGATTCAGTGGCTGGAGCAACTTGGTAATCCCTATGAGTTATCGGTTGTCGATGCTGAAGGACAGGTCGGCATCGATTGGGGAGTTTATGGTGTGCCGGAAACATTCGTGATCGATCACGAAGGTATTATTCGTTACAAGCATATCGGACCGATCAGTTCCACAGACGTCGAAAAGACCATCCTGCCGTTAATAGAAGACCTACAGCGTTCAACGTCATGAAAAAACTAATGGTTGTCACGTTCGCAGTCCTCATCTGTTGTTGTCCGAGCGTGTGGGCAAAGGTGGAAGTTCTGCAGTTTGATAGCGTTGAGCAGGAGCGACGTTACAACCAGCTAATAGAAGAACTTCGCTGTTTGGTGTGCCAAAACCAGAATCTGGCTGACTCGAATGCCGATTTAGCCAAGGATTTAAGAGAAAAGACCTATCAAATGATCAAAGCGGGGTCATCCAACGAAGAGATTGTCGATTACATGGTCGACCGTTACGGGGATTTCGTGCTCTACCGGCCGCCAGTCAAACTATCAACCGTAATTCTATGGACGGGCCCTTTCGTTCTCTTGCTAATCGGACTCTGGGTTTTAGTCAGACTGGTCAGGCAACGCCGGAATCAACCTGTGGCCACCTTGAGTCAAGAACAGCACGAACAGGCTCAACGTTTATTGCACGAGGATTAGACTCGTAGCAGGTGTCAGTATTATTAGACAGCGCCGGCTCATGAACCTGATGAATTCCCTCGCAAACGCGCAAAGACGCAGAGAAGGAAACAAACAATATGCCAATACGTTTTTACTACAAAAAGATCAGAACTTTACGGCCTCAACTTTGTTAGCGGTACCTCCATGTACCACTACTGCGATCTTGGCGTCTTGGCGAGAGTTTTTCCTTTTGATCGTACGCAAGTTATAAGCTTTTGACTTAACGATGGTGTTGTTTTTTATCATTGCAGGAATGATGGCCATAGCGGCCGTAGCCGTGGTCGCGTTTCCTTTAGTACGCCGATACTCCGCTCTAACAGGCCAGCGAGATCGCCAAAACATCGTTATCGCACGCGAACGGCTGAACGAATTAGAGGCACAAGTTGAAGCCGGATTCGTCACACCCGCTCAAGCCGCCCAGGAAAAATCGGATATCGAACTCGCCTTGCTTGAGGATCTGGCTACCGACGCAGGAAATGAACCAACAGCCGTCAACAAACGGCACGGGATATGGGCGGGTGTTACTATTGTTGTGTTAGTACCTTTAGTTGCCGGCGTACTCTATTTGTCATTAGGCCAACCTGCGGCGCTGGATCCAAACCAATTTACCCAGGCCAAAGCCAACGCCGATCACTCCAGTGTTGATGTTGCAGCAATGGTGCGAAATTTAGAGCAGAGGCTCGCCACGTCGCCCAATGAAATTGAGGGCTGGTACGTGCTCGGCAATAGTTATATGACCCTCAACCAGTTCGATAAAGCCGCGGCGGTATTCAAAAAATTAAGAGAGCTTGTCGGTGATGAACCGGATCTATTTGTACGGGAAGCGGATGCGCTGGCAATGAAAAACGGTGGGCGACTGGAGGGAGAGCCCGAACGACTCGTACTAAAGGCGCTTGAGCTAAAGCCCGATCACCCAGTTGCGCTGTGGCTGGCAGGTATAGCCGCACACCGTAGGGGAGATCTAAAAAATGCGCTCGATTACTGGCAACGTGCCGAACCATTGTTTAATGAAGGTTCCCAGACACAAGCGGAATTGCAAGGTTTGATTAAACGCGCCAGACGACAGCTGGAACAAACTGACAGCTCTGTTTCTGCTCAAAACACCGACAGAGAAGCACAGGGACAGCGCAAGGGTCTGGTTAAGTTAACGGTATCTTTGGACGAATCATTGAAAGATCAGGTGGCAGGTGAAGATACGTTGTTCATCTTGGCTCGGGCCTTCGATGGGCCACCAATACCTTTAGCGGTAGTCCGTAGACAGGCACGCGATTTACCCTTGACCCTTGCTTTAGATGACGATATGGCCATGGTTCCGGAAATGAACTTGTCGAAGTTCGACCAGGTCGTAGTTGTCGCCAAGATATCTAAATCGGGCGACGCGTCGACAAAAAGTGGTGACTTGATCGGGCAGGTTTCTCCGGTTTCCCCCGGGCAAGACACCTTGGTCAATGTCGTAATTTCAGAGCGGGTGCCGTAGGGAGCTTAGTGACGTTCGCCTTGCGCAAAGCGGGATTGGAGCGACAAAACACGAAAAAAAACATGGCTTTACTTTGATTTCTTTGGTTTAATTCTAGTCTGTTGAATTTGAACTACTTACTCGCAACGTTTCTGTCATACGGAACGCCTTAATGGAAACGCGTTGTAGAGCACAGGGGTGACTATGTACTCGTTAGACCACCAAGTCCTAAGGACGGATATAGCAGGCATGCCACTGGATTGGATTAGCTACCGAGATGCTGTCCGCCTGTACCATCTACAGCAAGTTGAGTATACCTGCGGCGCGTTGTTGTATCAGATACGGGGTGGATTTAACTCGGTTACCCGGCGTCGAAGTGTCATCGACGTCAACTCCATTATTGCGACTCGGGGTGACAGTTACGCGTCCATCAAAGCGAGCCGCAGTTACACACCACCTTTGAGCAATCAAGCTCTGTTCGCAAGAGACGGCTACCTTTGTATGTACTGCGGTGGAAAGTTCAAGGCAAAGGATCTGTCACGTGACCATGTGACACCTATGAGCCAAGGCGGAACCGACGACTGGAAAAACGTGGTAACCGCATGCAAGCGCTGCAACAACCACAAGGCAGGGGGCACACCAGAGCAGGCAAATATGAAACTGCTAGCAGTGCCTTTTGTGCCCACCCATGCCGAGTACGTCTATCTGCGAGGTCGTCGCGTATTGGCCGATCAGATGCAATTTTTATTAGCTCATTTCCCGAGGACCAGTCCGTTGCACCAGCGAATCCAGCTCAGGGAGCAGAGTAGACGAAGCGGCGGGGTACCGCTTCAATAGTTAAGAGATTAAAGTTTAAAGTTTAAAGTTTAAAGTTTAAAGTTTAAAGATTAAAGTTTGCAGAAACGTATCTATCTTTTTCACTTTAAACTTTATGCCTTTAAACTTTAAACTGGTTTACGTCGGTACCATTTCGTACCGCTTCAATCGGGTGGAGAACTCTCGGAGCGCTTCGATTCCCGAGGCTTCGGCGGCATGACACCATTCTTCCAAGGCTTGCAGAAGACCGTCATGGTTGTTGGATTTCACCCAAACAGACTGGAGTTTCTGTTTCATCATATAGGCACGCTCTAAAGTTGGGCTTAGATCAAGGGCTCGTTTGAGCTGTTCCTTGGAACGCTCGCTGAGTAATGTAGATTCTCTACACATCAGCCGTCGTGCCCGCTTGAGTAGCGTGCGTTGTTTTTTATTTACACTCAAGCGACGCAATTCCTCAGCGTGAACGTTATTCAATACCTCTTTGGCGAAATTCGACATAACTTGGAATCGGTTATTAATTAATGCTTTAACTGTCTTAAGGTCAAATTGATTCTTACCTTGCTTTAGTACCAACTTCGGTGCAATCTTTTTAACTCGAGCCAGACCCAAACAACGCAGCAGTCTGACGTATTGCCAACCGAGGTCGAATTCCCATCTTTTTATCGAAAACTTCGCTGAGCTGGCATAGGCATGATGATTGTTATGCAGTTCTTCCCCCCCGATGATGAACGCCCACGGTACGATATTCTTGCTGGCATCTTTAACCTCAAAGTTCCGGTATCCCCAATAGTGGCCGATGCCATTGATCACGCCCGCAGCCCAAAAGGGAATCCATAACATTTGGGTTAGCCAGATCAGCCCACCGGCCTTATAGCCAAAAAGCAAGATATCTATTGCCAGCATCAAAACCAAACTGAGGTTTAAAAAGCGCCCGTATAGATGACGTTCCATCCAGTCGTCCGGTGTGCCTCCACCATACTTGTCGAGTGTCTCCTGATTAACGGCCTCTCGCCGGTACAGGAACCATCCCCCCCACAAAACCGCGTTTATACCTTTGATGACGGGGCTGTGCGGATCGTGTTCAGTTTCCACCGTGGCATGATGTTTGCGGTGAATGGCTACCCATTCCTTTGTTTTCATGCCAGTAGTCAGCCACAGCCAGAAGCGAAAAAAGTGGCTTACCACCGGATGAAGTTCCAATGCCAGGTGAGATTGGCAGCGATGCAAGTACAGAGTAACGGCTGCTATTGTGATATGCGTCAAAACCAACGCAACTATTATGTACCCCCACCAGGGGAGCTGCAGCAAACCTTCAAACATTAGTTTTTCCTCTTAACCACCGTTGTTAGCACGATAACATGAAGGAGTCGCTGGTTGAAAACGCTTGCGTATGTTCTTTATTTTTCAGTTGGTTGGCGGCAAGTCGTTAAACCCAGCGCTTTATCGACAACCAGCCGGCAACCAAATACAAAGGCTACAACCTTATTCTAGCTTATTGGCAAGTGACTCGAAAACTCTAGTGTCGTCGTCCTCGACCAAGGCTGGTCCTTCGCCCATCGCCCCCTGTCCTGGTGCAGGTACGAGCTAGGACGGGGCTAAAGAAGTACCCGGATTGTAAGCAGGCCCAAGACACCGGGTCCTCGACCACAACCAAAGCAGGTTGTTATTCACCTTAGACGCCAGTACTATCGACCTGACAAATTTCTATTCTAAATTAGGGCTAATCCCATGTTTCAAGGCAGTATGGTTGCGCTAGTCACCCCCATGCGGGAGGACGGCCCGGTCGACTACGAAGCCCTGCAGCGCCTGGTCGATTTCCACGTCGATAACAATACAAATGCAATTATTTCGGTCGGCACTACCGGGGAATCGGCTACGTTAGACCCGGATGAACACTGTCAGGTGATCGAGCGCACAATACAGTTCGTCAACGGGCGCATTCCGGTGATAGCGGGGACGGGGGCTAACTCAACCGCAGAAGCGATCTATTTCACCCGCCGTGCACACGAGATGGGCGCAGATGCCTGTCTGTTGGTTACACCGTATTACAACAAACCAACGCAAGAAGGTTTATACCAGCATTTCAAAGCGATAGCCGAAGCAGTTCCGATTAACCAGATTCTATATAACGTACCCGGCCGTACAGCCTGTGATATGTTGACGCCGGTGGTAAACCGTTTGGCGGAGATCGAAAATATTATCGGTATTAAAGATGCCAGTGCTGACATCACCCGAGCCGACGAGCTTGTTCAAGCTTGTAGTGACCGCATGTCGGTGATTGTTTCGGGTGAAGACGGCAACGCTTTGGAGCATATGCGTCGGGGCGGGAAGGGCGTGATTTCGGTAACCGCAAATGTGGCTCCCAAACAAATGAGCGAGATGTGTTCGGCTGCGCTCAGTGGAGATTTTGGAACAGCCGGCGAGTTGAATGACGCACTGGCGGATTTGCATAAAGCGCTGTTCTTTGAATCCAACCCGATCCCGGTAAAGTGGGCGGTTCAGCAATTGGGGTTGATCGGCGGACATATTCGATTACCATTAACGCCGCTTTCCAGCCAGTATCACGACCAAGTAAGGGCGGCAATGGTCAAAGCAGGTGTCCTGTAACCGCCGTGAGCTCGGCTATCTGGTCGCTATCGGTTCGATCTCATTTGATTGTTTTGTGACTAACAGACAGTGCTGAAATGGGCACTGTATATCTTAGTAGGATAACGTATGCAACGTGGTGAACATCTATATGCAGGTAAAGCTAAATCCGTATATCTAACGGATTCGCCAAACCTTTTGATCATGCATTTTCGTAACGACACGTCGGCTTTCGACGGTGAAAAAGTCGCTCAACTAGATCGAAAGGGGATGGTTAACAATAAATTCAGTGCATTCATCATGCAAAAGCTGGAAGCACAGGGAATCAAAACCCATTTTGAGAAACTGCTTACAGATGATGAATCTGTAGTCAAAAAGCTGGATATGATACCGGTCGAATGTGTGGTCAGAAACATCGCTACCGGATCATTGTGCAAACGGCTTGGTGTCGAGGATGGAATCGATTTAGAGCCACCTGTGTTTGAGTTTTTTCTTAAAGACGATGCGCGACATGACCCCATGGTCAACGAGTATCACATTAGAGCGTTTGGCTGGGCTACCGATCAAGAAGTAGAGTTCATGAAGGCAACGACCTTTAAAGTCAACGATGTTTTGTGGCAGTTGTTCAAGGAACACGACATGCTTCTGGTGGATTTTAAACTGGAGTACGGGCGTTACGATGGGGAGCTACTACTGGGTGACGAGTTTACCCCTGATGGTTGCAGAATCTGGGATGTGGCCACACGAGAAAAGTTGGATAAGGACCGGTTTAGAAGAAATTTGGGTGGTGTAGTAGAAGCATATGAAGAGGTGGCACATCGTATTGGTGTGCCGCTCGACTGAACTAGCCTTACAGAAACTCCACAATGCTGCAACTGCGCGGCAATATCGCTCACTCCGGGTTCCGCTTGCGCAAGTTAGTCGCGGAATTCCGTTCACAACTACCAGCGCTGCAATCGATCAGCACCGAGTATTGGCATTTCGTCGATTTGGAAGGGGAGCTCGACCCGACGCAACAAACCGTACTAGAGCAACTACTCCACTATGGACCGAATACGCCGCCCGGTGAGACTAATGGTGAGCTGTTTATCGTTGTACCGAGAGTCGGGACTATATCGCCCTGGTCTACAAAGGCGACCGATATTGCCCATCACTGCGGGCTCGACAAAATAAGGCGAATCGAACGGGGCGTAGCCTGGTTTATCAGTACTCAACAAAACTCAGCCCTGACCCAAGCGGAATGCGCGCAAATTGTTCAACAAATTCATGACCCGATGACGGAATCGGTGTTGCGGGGTTTTGCTTCGGTGCAGAGCATATTCCAGGTTTTCGAACCGCAGCCCTTGCGTATCGTAAATATCTTGGAACAAGGAAAAGACGCCTTGATCGACGCCAACCAAGCTTGGGGAATGGCACTTTCGCTGGACGAGGTCGAATATCTGGTTGAACAGTTTAAGGCATTGGACCGCAATCCCACTGATGTTGAACTGATGATGTTTGCGCAGGTTAATTCAGAACATTGCCGCCATAAGATCTTCAACGCGGATTGGATTATTGACAAAGAACCGCGTCGGGAAACGCTATTCGGCATGATTCGTGAAACCCACAAGCTCAACAAGGTTGGAACTCTGGTAGCTTACAATGACAACGCCGCGGTACTTGAAGGATCGATTGCCGACCGCCTTTTCCCCAATCCGAATAGTAAAGTTTACCAATTCAGTCGCGAACCCGTTCATATCGTCTGCAAGGTCGAAACCCATAATCATCCAACCGGGATCTCTCCTTTTCCAGGTGCGGCAACCGGCTCGGGAGGTGAGATAAGAGACGAGGGCTCGACCGGGATAGGTGCTAAACCCAAAGCGGGACTGACTGGGTTTTCTGTATCGAACTTGCGCTTACCCGGTGCCACTCAACCCTGGGAAGGCGAGGCCCATATACCAAAGCGCATCGCCCCACCGTTGCAAATCATGCTGGAAGGACCTATTGGCGGCGCATCTTTCAACAACGAATTCGGACGTCCGAACATCGCCGGTTATTTTAGGACCTACGAGCAACCTGTTGACGCTGGGGACGGGAATACGGTCATGAGGGGGTATCATAAACCGATCATGTTGGCTGGGGGGCTTGGCAACATTCGCCAGCAACATATCAATAAGAAAGATATCCCCGCCGGGGCCTATATCGTGGTCCTGGGTGGTCCGGCAATGATGATTGGGCTGGGCGGCGGAGCTGCTTCTAGTATCGCAGCCGGCAGCGGAGATGAAGCTCTGGATTTTAGCTCTGTACAACGGGGCAATGCGGAAATGCAACGTCGCTGTCAAGAGGTCATCGACCGCTGTACGGAACTGGGTGATGCCAATCCCATATTGTCGATCCACGACATTGGGGCTGGCGGATTGTCCAACGCACTACCCGAACTTATCCATGCATCGCAAAAAGGGGCTCGTTTTCAACTTCGCGATGTTTTGAACGATGATCCGGGTATGACACCGATGCAGATCTGGTGTAACGAATCGCAAGAGCGCTATGCATTGGCTGTCGGAGAGGACCATTTGGGGGAATTTATAAATCTATGTCGACGTGAGCGCTGTTTATACTGTGTAGTGGGACGCGTGTCGGAAGACGAGCTGTTGTTGCTGGAAGACCGGTACTTCCAAGGTCATGGTGAACCTTTTGAAACGCCGGTACACATGCCGCTATCGACGTTGTTCGGCAATACCCCCACCATGACGCGTAACGTAGCGATACAGAGTTCGCATATCTCTGGTGCAAAGTTTCCCGAGGTCGACTTGGTGAAAGCGCTCGATCGTGTCCTGCATCTACCGGCGGTTGCTGACAAAACGTTTTTAATCACGATCGGAGATCGCAGTGTTGGCGGGCTGGTATGTCGGGACCAAATGGTGGGGCCTTGGCAGGTACCGGTTGCCGATGTAGCGGTGACGGCCAGCGGATACAACGCCTACACCGGTGAAGCTATGGCTATTGGCGAACGTACGCCGTTGGCAGTTGTTGACGCACCGGCCAGTGGTCGAATGGCGGTAGCCGAAGCGTTACTCAATATCGCCGCGGCGGACATCCAGTCTCTGTCGGAGGTAAAGTTGTCGGCCAATTGGATGGCGGCCGCCGGGCATCCTGGTGAAGACGCTGCCTTGTTCGACACCGTGCGCAGCGTTGCCCAGGACCTTTGTCCGCAACTCGGTATCTCGATTCCTGTGGGCAAAGATTCAATGTCTATGAAAACAGTGTGGCAAGGCGAGGAGGGTGAGAGCCTCGTTGTTGCACCATTGTCTCTGATCGTCAGCGCGTTCGCCCCTGTCGTCGATGTTCGCAACACATTGACTCCGCAACTATCCCCTGATTTATCCGATGAACTGTGGCTAGTCGATCTCGGGCAAGGCCAGAACCGCTTGGGTGGCTCAGCTCTGGCTCAGGTTTTCGGGCAAACGGGTGAAGTTGTTCCGGATGTGGATGACGTACGCTCGTTAAAGCATGGCTTTCTTGCAATACAACAGATGCTAAAGAATGGATGGATCAAATCGTATCATGATAGATCCGATGGTGGCTTGATCGTTACCTTGCTCGAAATGTCATTTGCAAGCCGGGTTGGCCTGAATATCGATCTGTCCGGTTTGCCGGGGACAGATCCACTGTCTACGTTGTTTAGCGAGGAGCTCGGTGCTGTGCTGCAAGTAGATTCAGCCTACACCGACCGCGTTGTCAGCATACTGAAGTCCCATGGCCTGGACCAGCTGACCCATCCTGTGGCGACGCTACGTGAAGATCATCGTATTCGGATCAACGCTGAAGACAAAGTTTATTTGGACGAGTTTAGACCGAATTTGCACAGGGCTTGGTCTGAAACCACCTGGCGCATGCAAGCTTTGCGCGACAACGAGCAATGTGCCAATGACGAATATGATCGCCTGTTAGACACAAATGACTCTGGTTTGCATGTTGCACTCAGCTACGATCTGGCTCATGCGGAACCGCCGGTATTGGCTTCTACCAAACCGAGAGTAGCCGTGCTGCGGGAACAAGGCGTCAATGGTCACCTTGAAATGGCTGCCGCATTCGATCGTGCAGGTTTCGTCGCGGTGGATGTGCCTATGACTGACCTTCTAACAGGTGCAGCTCATCTGGCGGACTTTCAGGGTCTGGCGGTGTGTGGCGGATTTTCGTTCGGTGATGTCCTGGGCGCGGGAGGCGGATGGGCGAAGTCGGTTCTGTTCAACAGCAAAATCCGCGAAGAATTCGCGCGGTTCTTTGCCCGGAATGAGACGTTTACGTTGGGTGTTTGTAACGGTTGTCAGATGTTGTCGGAGCTGAAACAACTCATTCCGGGAGCGGAGCATTGGCCAAGATTCGTGAAAAATCGCTCTGAACAATTTGAAGCACGGTACGTGATGGTTGAGATTGGTCGAAGCCCATCTGTTCTATTATCTGACATGCAGGGATCCCGGCTGCCCGTGGTAGTCTCGCACGGTGAAGGCCGGGTCGAGATGGAGAGTGAAGCGCAATTGGAAAAACTCGACCATCTCGTCGCGATGAGGTTTGTGGACAATCAAGGTGAAGTGACGCAGATTTATCCATATAACCCAAACGGGTCACCCCACGGCATTACTGGGCTTACCAACACCGATGGTCGTGTGACCATAATGATGCCCCACCCGGAACGTGTGTTTCGAACAGTACAATGCTCCTGGGCTCCTAAGGATTGGGGAGAAGATAGTGGATGGATAAGCCTGTTCCGCAGAGCAAGAGTCTTTGTCGATTAAACCAATGGCGGCATCTACTACGGTTTAAAGTATACTTCCCTAAATAAAAGTTGCCATGACCCGCCCCGTAAAAAAATTTACATGGACCAATTATATTATTCGCCTGGGCGCGGCAGTTGTACTCGTTTTCGCAACTTACAATCCTTCGGGGTGGTCATACTATCATTGGGTATCTCAATCTGAAGGCTTTGATGTTTATATCGCGTTGGGAGGTGTTGTTTTGCTGATCGGCTGGGCTATTTTCCTGCGTGCAACCACACGGTCTCTCGGTGCTTTCGGCACTCTGCTTGCCATCCTGTTTTTTGGTTTGTTGATTTGGGCCGTGATAGATTTATTTGATATTCCAAGCGACGACCTGAATCTACTAATCTACCTTTTCCTCATTGGTTTAGCGGGAGTATTGTCAGCGGGGATTTCATGGTCACATATCAGGAGGCGTATGACCGGCCAGCTGGATGTCGACGAGGCGGACGTTTAAAACCCATGCAGCAATATCTTGGATTAATCGAGCACGTACTTTCGCATGGAACTCGCAAACTCGACAGGACCGGGACCGGGACCATTAGTGTTTTCGGTTACCAGATGCGCTTTGATCTAGGCCATGGTTTCCCCTTACTCACGACCAAGAGATTACACCTCAAGTCCATAGTTCATGAGCTATTGTGGTTTCTTAAGGGTGATACGAACGTCCGCTATCTGCAGGACCACGGTGTGAGTATTTGGGACGACTGGGCGGATGAGGGAGGGAACCTCGGTCCTGTATACGGTTTCCAGTGGCGGTCGTGGCCGACGCCGGATGGGCGGAAAATAGACCAGATCTCCAACGCGATCGAGCAGATAAAGGTCAACCCTGACTCTCGGCGCATCATTGTCAGCGCTTGGAATGTGGCAGATGTCGGGAGCATGGCATTGCCGCCATGTCACGCGTTGTTCCAGTTTTACGTCGCAGAGGAGAGACTGTCTTGCCAGTTGTACCAACGCAGTGCAGACATTTTCTTAGGTGTACCATTTAATATCGCGTCGTATGCCCTGTTGACAATGATGGTGGCAAAAGTCACTCATCTGCAACCCGGAGAGTTTATCCACACACTCGGTGATGCACATTTGTACTCTAATCACATAGATCAGGCTAAACAGCAACTATCCCGTAAACCGTATCCATTGCCGACGATGAAGTTAAGCCCCGATGTGGAGGATATCTTCTCTTTTGGATTTGACGATTTTGAACTGGTTGATTATCAATCCCACGCCCATATCGCTGCGCCGATAGCTGTATGAATAACCTGTCTTGGCTATCCGAAGACTTGTAGCAACTTAGTACTTAGTGAATCCCTGAAGGAGTTTAACGCACGTGTTGCATGAAGGTGTTAAGTAATGTCGGAACCGAGGCTATCCATTATTGTTGCTATGGATCTAAACGGTTTGATCGGAAAGGACAACCAATTACCTTGGTATCTGCCGGCAGACCTTAAGCATTTTAAACAGATTACGATGGGCAAACCTGTCATCATGGGACGTAAAACTTTTGAGTCTATAGGTAAGCCTTTGCCAGGCAGGGTCAATATCGTGCTCACCCGTAGGACGATGGCTCAAAACGCTGGGTGTATCGTTGTTAATTCTCTAGACGCTGCTATCAAAGCCGCGGGGCCGGTAAGCGAAGTCATGATAATCGGTGGCGCTGCTTTGTATGGCGAAGCATTGCCACGGGCAGACCGAATCTATCTCACTCAAGTCCAGGCGGAACTAGAAGGCGATACGTGGTTCCCCTCTCTCGACGAGTCGGACTGGGTGGTTATGCAGCAAGCCGAGCAAAACGCGGACGAGAACAACCCCTACGGCTATGTATTTAAGACGTTGGATCGCATATAAGTTGTTAACTACATGTATTTAAAAGTCGCCGTTCGCTATCTTTTAATCGGCGTGGTTTTTACCTGTGTCAGCAGAGCGGCAGACGTAAGCCACGGCCCCACTGCCACTGTGAGCTCTTTGAAGGTCGCCTTTATCGCAGACACCGGAACCGGCCAAGACTTCCGTAAAGTTTTACAGCTGATTAAGAACCAGCAAACAGATATGGTTATGCATCAGGGCGATCTTGGTTATAGCGGTTCACATACTACACGTTTCATGAACGCCGTAAACGAAGTCCTCGGATCGAACTTCCCCTATTTTGCGTCTAGAGGAAATCACGATCTGGATTGGGAGCAAAGTTACCAACCGATCCTAAAGCAGCGCGCCGAGGCCATCGGTGTTGAGTGTACTGGTAATTATGGTCAGAACTCGGCTTGCACATACCAAGGTCTTTTCTTCATCCTGTCAGCTGGGGGAGAAACCCAAGCACAGTCAGAAAACGCGCAATACATTAGGGAACAGCTCGCAGCTGATAACTCAATCTGGCGCGTCTGTTCCTGGCACAGAAACCAGAAAACCCTGCAAATAGAACGTAAATCTAGCGAAGTCGGGTGGGGTCTGTATGAAGCATGCCGAGAAGGCGGAGCAATAATTGCTACAGGCCATGGGCATTCCTATGCACGCACCCGGACATTGAAAGGAATGAAGGATCTCAGCATAGACCCTGATTGCGATACACCTGAGGGAAACAAGCTTTGCGTCACGCGCAGAGATGATGCCCGCGGCAAGCCTGGCTCGACGTTTGCTTTTATATCCGGTTTAGGTGGCAAAAGCCGCCGCAGTCAAGTCAGATGCACCCCCACTATTTTCCCTTTTGGTCAGGGACGCGGTTGCAGGGGGATCTGGGCGAGCATCTATTCGACAAAACAAAACGCCGAATACGGTGCCCTGTTCATCACATTCAATGTTGACGGTGATCCTACCAAGGCAGTTGGTGAATTCATCAATATCCATGGCGAAGTGATCGATTCGTTCACCATCACAGCCACACGCACGGGTAAGGTTTGATAAACCGAAGACGCAGAGCCCGCCAAGAAAAAAAGCAATATCCCTCCTATCAATCTCTTTGCGATCTTGGCGTCTTGGCGAGAGTTTTTCTTTTTGAAGTAAACAGGGTCAAGCTATATGTAACTCACCTCGATGTGTTAGGAGATTCTCGATCGAGTTTTTTCAAAAAAGCCAAGATTTCTCGCTCGGTTTGCTTATCTCCCTTGTCGATGGCAATCGGCAGCCCCGCCTCAAATACACTTCTGGACTCTTCGTCTTTGCCGACCTTGAATAGCGCCTTCCCCAATAGTTTGTAAGCTGCCGAGTATTTTGCGTCATGCTTAATACAAGCCTCCAAGTGAGGTATCGCCTGGGCATAATTCTTTTCATTGAAATGGGCACTACCCAAACCAAACCGCAACATGGCATCGTCACGCCCATTGGCAAGCATTCTTTCCAGATTATCCTTAAGAGAGTCCATCCGCCGTCTTCTCAACAGGTAATGGCTCTGTACCACTTGCATTGCGGGTCTCTTGCTGTAGTTGCCACATGTGTGCGTAACGACCATGTTCCGCTAGCAATTGACTGTGGGTTCCGCGCTCGACAATATGGCCGTGGTCGAGTACCAGTATCTGGTCCGAGTCGATCACCGTAGACAAGCGATGGGCAATAACTAAAGAAGTCCGGTTCTCTGAAATTTCGTTGAGTGCCGTTTGAATGGCTTTTTCTGATTTCGAGTCAAGCTGAGAAGTCGCCTCATCCAATATCAGGATCGGTGGATTCTTTAACACCGTCCGGGCGATTGCGATACGCTGTTTTTCACCGCCGGATAGCTTCAGTCCACGCTCCCCCACAATGGTATCGTACTTGCTGGGAAGGGATTCAATGAATTGGTCTAAATGGGCCAAATGCGCTGCGGTTTGGACTTCATCTTGAGTAGCATCGGGACGTCCGTACCGAATGTTGTATCCTATGGTTTCGTTGAACAAGACGGTATCCTGGGGAACTATACCAATTGCGCTCCGCAATGATCTTAACGACAGATCCCGAAGATCCTGTCCATCGATACTGATCGATCCAGAAGTCACGTCGAAGAACCGGTAGAGCAAGCGGGCTATTGTGGACTTGCCCGAACCGCTGGAACCGACGATAGCGATTTTATGCCCGGGCGGTATGACAAAATCCAGATCAAATAGAATCTGACGGTCTTTATCATAGCTGAAGCAAACTTCGTCAAATCGAATCTCCGGATTTCGACTATTGAGTTCCTTGGCATCGGGCCTATCTTTAATTTCTGCATTGATGTCCAGCAGGCTGAACATCTTGTCCATGTCAGTCAAGCTGTGCTTGACTTCGCGGAATATGGTGCCGAGGAAATTCAACGGAATGTAGAGCTGGATGAGAAACGCGTTGACCATGACGAAATCACCCAGCGTCATTGCTCCTGCCACGACACCGTTCGCCGCCATAATCATTAAGATCGTCAGGCCGGTTCCAATGATAACGCCTTGTCCACAGTTAAGAAGTGCCAAAGACACCTGACTTTTGATCGATGCCTTTTCCCACTTCAGCATATTGTTATCGTATCTTTTAGCTTCGTACGCTTCGTTGCCAAAGTACTTAACCGTTTCATAGTTAATGAGGGAGTCGACGGCAGTGCTGTTGGCAGTAGAATCCGCTTGATTCATTTCGACGCGAAACTTAATACGCCATTCCGTGACTTTGTAGGTATAGACAAAGTACACGCATACTGTGGCCAGCGTAACCACTGCAAACCAGGCGTGGAAGTTATAAAACAGGATGGCGCAAACAACGACTATCTCAAAAATCGTTGGAATGATGCTGAATACCAAAAAGCTCAATAGCTGCGCGATACTGCGGCTGCCGCGTTCGATGTCCCTTGAAATACCACCGGTTTGGCGGTCCAGATGGAACCTTAACGATAACCGGTGTAAGTGTTCGAATACCTTTAACGCAATCTTGCGGGTCGATTGTTGAGATGCCTTGGCGAATATTGCGTTGCGAAGCTCCTGAAACAGGATCGTGCTGAAACGTAACAACCCATAGGCGACCAACAGAGCCAGCGGTAAGGTCACCAGCGTGGCCTCCATGCCGGACACATCCAGGCTGTCGACGATAGTCTTTAGCGCTACCGGTACACCCACATTGGCGAGTTTCGCCAGTACTAGAAACAGCAGGGCGAAACCGATTCGAACAGTGTACTCCCGCAGGTAAGGCAGGAGTGATTTTAGGGTCCGCCAGTCATTGCGAGCCCCCGATGGTAGCTCAGTTCTAAAAACGTGCACGCAGATTCTGTTACCGCAGGAAACCGGAGACTAATATATAGGGTCGAACGTAAATAGAAGCAAACCGATATACACCCTCTACATCTTTTCGAAGATTGCCGCGATCCCCTGTCCACCACCGATACACATGGTTACACAGGCGTAACGACCCCCCGTTCGCTGCAACTCATACAATGCTTTGACAGTAAGGATACAACCGGTCGCACCGATAGGATGGCCCAAAGAGATGCCGCTGCCGTTCGGATTGGTTTTATCCAAGGGCAGATTCAGGTCTCGAATCACTGCCAGTGCTTGCGCCGCAAACGCCTCGTTCAATTCAAATATATCGATATCATCGATGGTTAAGTTAGCTTTACTCAACACCGCTTTTACCGCAGGTACAGGTCCTATACCCATGTACTCGGGTTCGACACCGGCATGGGCGTACGCGATGAGTCTTCCCATCGGTTTCAAATCAGATTCCTCCGCGACCTTCGCATCGGCCAGCACAACCGCGGCTGCGGCGTCGTTAATCCCGGACGCATTACCTGCGGTAACACTACCGTCATTCTTGAATACGGTACGCAGCTTGCCGAGTTGATCCATCGAAATGTCCTCGCGGACGTGCTCGTCTTTGTCGAATATAATTGTTTGCTTTTTGGACTTTATCTCGATGGGGTATATCTGCTCCGAAAAATAACCACTGTTGATCGCATTGGTGGCGCGTCTGTGGCTCTCCAAGGCGAGCTCATCTTGGGTCTGGCGACCAATTTCCCACTTTTCAGCGATATTCTCCGCAGTTACGCCCATGTGATAGCTGTTAAAGGGATCATTAAGTGCGGCAACCATAGCGTCCACCGCGACAGTATCGCCCATGCGGGCACCCCAACGCATAGCTGGCAGGTGATAAGGTACCCGAGTCATGGATTCCGCCCCACCTGCCAACGCGATGTCGCAATCACCCAGCAAGATGGTTTGAGCCGCACTGACGACGGCTTGCAGTCCGCTACCGCAAAGGCGGTTTAGGGTAAAAGCGGGCACTTCTTTAGGAAGGCCGCCCTCCAACGCTGCGCACCGAGCCAGGTACATATCTCTGGGTTCGCTGTGGGCCACGTTTCCAAAAACGCAATGGCCAAATCGCTCCGGCGAAATACCAGAGCGGTTGATCGCTTCCTGGGTAACCAGAGCAGCCAGACGGTTGGCTGGGAAGTCTTTAAGTGCTCCGCCGTAGCCACCGATTGCAGTACGTACTGCGCTCATGACAACTACTTGTCGATCAGACACAACGATTTCCTCATTTGTTTGGGTTTCAGATATGTGCTCTGGTCACGTAGTTTACGCTAGATGGGGCCGTCGGTTGTGAGATTTGACCTAGCCCGCATATTGCACCAAGGCGGCCGTATGTTGAGTTTCTAGATTATCTTATTTAAAAGCTTAAGGGCTCTCTGAATAATTGCGGCGAAGGCGCCGCTCCTACTGGTAGGAGGCGCGGCCCCGCGCCGATTATAATTTCCACCAAACATGGCTCTTCTTAACTTATCTCAACGCTTAATTCTTCGATGAGTACAGTTAGTTCTAGTCGTTTCTCTACCCGCAATATACGGGCTAGTAATTTTCTGTCGCAAACTACGCAGTAGAGAAAGCATGAAGCTTTATTTTGAAAAATCAGGCAACGGCGAACCGGTGGTTTTGGTCCACGGCTTGTTCGGCTCCAGTACGAACTTAAGAGGGATCGCTCGTAAGCTCGCCACGCATTTCCAGGTGATAAACGTGGATCTACAGAATCATGGACGTTCCCCGCACACCTCTTCAATGACTTATGATGATATGAGTGCCGCGTTAAAAAACCTGGCAAAGGTAACAATTGGCGCTGCACCGAACTGGGTTGGGCATAGCATGGGGGGCAAAGCGGTGATGAATCTAGCGTTGACCGATCCAGATCGTGTCAACCGCCTGGTGGTGATTGATATCGCTCCGGTGTCCTATACCCACGGCCGTATTGAGTTTATCGATGCCATGTTGGCCCTGAATTTGAAATCAATCCGGCGTAGAGCCGATGCAGATAACGCGTTAAGCGAGGTTATTAAAGATCCTTCGACTCGGCGTTTTTTATTGCAGAATTTGGTGCATAACAATGGTGAATACACTTGGCGTCTAAATCTTCACACGTTACGTCAATATCTAGCAGATATCCTGGCGTTTCCGGATAGATCCGGACTGAAATTCGATGGGCCGACACTGGTAGTAAGTGGGGAGGACTCAAACTATGTTTTGAATGCCCACCAAGGGTCGTTTCTACGGTACTTTCCAAAGGCCCAGTTTGAAGTCATACCTGGAGCGGGACATTGGGTGCACGCTGAACAACCGCAGGCTGTGAATGATGTGTTGTACCGATTTATTGGCGGCTCTGCCCATGCCTGATAGACAAGCCATATCAAACAATAAGTTATGATAATGAAACCCGGGCCTCTACGTTTTGTCTGTACTATAAGTACCGCTACTGCCATGAAAAATAAAAGTTTAGAGTAAGAAATCCATGACTAAGCCGGTCTCCCCTGACATGCGAAAGTCGCGCCAAGAAAAGTATGAAATACTTATCGAGGGGCTTTCAGATGATCTTTATCGTTACGCTTACTGGATGTGTAGAGACCGTATGCAAGCAGAAGAACTTGTCCAGGAAACATTTTTGCGGGCATGGAAAGCTATGGATTCGTTACGCGAGGCAGGCTCTGCAAAAGCATGGTTATTTACGATTTTCAGGCGGGAGTACGCACGGCAGTTTGAACGTAAGAGGTTAGAGATCAAAGAGCTGGACGATCTCGGCGAACTTCCGTCAGCGAAGGCCGGCTTTGATACCACAACCGAGGCGTTTGTTTTGCGAAGAGCTTTAGGGAAACTTTCTGAGGAGTATCGCGAGCCTCTTGTTTTACAGGTTTTGGGTGGTTTTAGTTGTGATGAGATTGCACAAATGCTGGGTATAAGCAGTAGCGCCGTCATGACAAGATTGTTTCGCTCTAGAAAACAAATGCGAGAACTGCTAGGCGATGAGGGCGGAAAACGGACCGAGGTACGGGCGTGAATTGTTTGGAATTTAGAAGAATCAGCTTGTCTGAACCGAATTCTCGAACCGAGGGGTATCTTGCCCACCGCGCCGAATGTGAGGACTGTGCGCGTTATGCGGACAGTGTGGTTGCGTTGGATAAAAAACTCGAGGATGCTCTTCGCATTCCCGTTCCTCAAGACCTTGCTACCCGAATAAAGCTACGCCAACTCATGCAAGATGAATATATGTCACCACGCTTCCGGCCTTGGCAATGGGCAGTGGCCGCAAGTATCTTCTTGGTGGTCGCAATAAGCGGGTTAGTGGGCTACCAAATCTATACCACGAATCAATATATTGATCGCCTGACCGTAGCCGCGGTGGACCACACCAGAATGGAGCGGCAGGGAAGTCATTTCGTGGCGGCCCATGAAGATCCTGTTAAGCAAGGACTGCGCTTCAAGCAAGTCCTTGCGGCCTTCGGCGGCAAGGTTATGGATGATTCCTTGGTCGAGCTGGGCACAATCATTCATGTCCAAGTTTGTGCTTTAGCGCACGTAGAAGGACCCGTAGCCCATGTTTTGATTCAAGGTGAGGCAGGGCTGATTACAATCTATTATGTCCACGGTCACAAACTAAAAGAGCGAAGAAGTTTCAACCTGGGTCAATATCAAGGCATGTTGATTCCGATCGGCAACGGGAACATGGCCATTATTGCAGACCCAAAAGAGTCTTTATCGCCAGTGGCGGATAAACTTGAACAGACCGTGGTTTGGCAGATATAAAATCAGTTTAAAAGTCTAAAGTTTTAAAGGGTAAAGTTGAAAGCACTCCCGTTTTGTTCAGAGCTACTTTAGTTCCCAGTACCGCCAGCGTTGAATAGATGGAGGAGGAGTGTGATAGAGGTCCTTTAATCTTTTAACTTTAAACTTTTAACTGTTCTACTATTCTACCGGCGTATCGGGATCGTTGCCCCACTCGGACCAGCTACCAGCATAGCCTTTAACTTTTCCAAATCCCAAATGCTTTAGCATGAAGTAACTGTGGGCTGAGCGATGATGGGTTTGGCAATACACGATCACTTCGTTGTTCCTGTCGATGTTTCTCTGTGACAACATCGCGTGTAACACGGGATCGGGTAAAAAACGATAGTTCCGCTGTTGATCCATAGTGTCCGTCCAGTTTAGATTGGCCGCACCTGGAATGTGTCCTCCCTTGGCTGCACGAACTTTTATTCCGTTGTATTCTTCAGGTGTGCGTGCGTCGAGTAGGGCCACAGATGGGTCCTGCAAACGGGACTGGATTTCATCTTTTGTGGCCAGGGCAGCTCCGGTAGCGGAGATCGCGTAGTCCGAACGCGAAACCTCCGGTATTTCGGTCGTAGTGGGGTGACCCTCGTTTGCCCAAGCGATAATACCACCGTTTAAGAGACTACCTTCCGGGCGGTGTTCGATAGCATCCAGTGTCCATAGCAACCTGCATGCCCAACCACCCCCTTCATCGTCGTAAGCCACCACGGACTGATCCTGAGTGAGGCCTAGAGCGGACAAAGTCTGGGCCAGTTGTGCAAGTTCAGGAAGCTTGCCGGATGCGGGCTGTATACCGCTAAGCAGCGCTTTGTAGTCGAGGTGCACCGCCCCTTCAATATGCCCCCATGCGTAAGTTTCGGGCTTACATAAATCGACTAAAAGTACATCCTCATTCGGCAGTAGTTGCCTCAGTTGTTCGGGTTCAATGAGCAGGGGTAAGCGGTCGTCAATCATTGTCAGTCATTCGTGCAGATTAAATAACCAGCGTTTGCCAATGTCCATCAAGGAACAAGAAAGTTAGGAACGTGGGCAGACTATATCTGTTTAATTTTCAATACGTCTTCGGCGATATCTTTTGCCTTGTGTGGTACTGAGAAAAGGGCTCGAAGTTCCCCATTTGGGTTAAACAGTAGAATAGAGGAGGTATGATCTACCAGGTAGCTTTGGTCATCATCGCTTTCCACGCGCATGTGCAAGATACCCAATTGTTGAGTGAGGCGATTGATTTCGGTCTGTTTGCCCGTTACCCCGATAAAAGATTGATTAAAATACGGAACATATTGGGCCAGCCGTTCAAGACTATCTCTTTCTGGATCCACCGACACAAACACAACCTGCATTTGGTGGTCATCGGTTACGTCTTCACCGATCTGTTTGTCGACCTGGGTTAGGGTTTGAAGTGTTGTAGGACAAACATCAGGGCAATTGGTGTAGCCAAAAAAAAGCAGTGACCATTTACCTTTTAGCGAATCCAGGGTGAAGGGTGTTCCGAGATGGGTGACCAATTCAAAATTCTCAATGCTATTCGGGGGCTCGAGAACGGTAGCTTTGATATCTTCTATGGTTACCCCGCCCCTTTGCACCCAAAGACCGGCAAGCAAACCCACCGCCAGCGCGAGCAACAAGAGCAGCACCAAGGGCAGACGTTTTAAGGGAGTTGAATTGTTCACGGCTTGTTCGTTCATATTCTTCATTATCGCATATCATTTTGCCCAAAAGTGGTCGACTCTTTTCCGGATACAGGCCTTAGTGTGAAGTGAGCTCTGCCACAATCGGGAGAAATATCCGCTGCGTGTAAGTATTTGCCGGAATTCAGACCGCGCTTGCAAAGGCAGCAAATACACCTGAAAGTATCGGAGCTACTTGTTTGGTGGAGGCAAAGATCCCATCATTTACTTAATTAACAGCGTTTCTCAGAATCTAGGTGCAGGTACATACAGCAAAACACAACGTCGATAAAGATGTAGGGCAGACCGTTTCTCGGTGGCTGCAAGGTATCGATCACGCTCATTCCGCGGAGCAGCTAAGCACTATCGGTCAAGCCGCTCATATAGCGGCGACAGCCCATGCAGGCCAAAAACGGGCATCCGGCGAGCCCTATGTGGAACACGCCCTCGCCGTAGCAACCATCTTAGAAGAGCTTCAGATGGATCACGAGGCTGTTGTGGCGGCCTTGTTACATGATGTGGTTGAAGATACCTCGATGACTATAGGTGAGATACGGGAGCAATTCGGTGCTGTCATTGCTCACCTTGTTGACGGCGTAACAAAAATGGATGTGATAGGCGACTACGGTGACGTAGAACCTACCAAGGTCAAGGATTCACACCGGGTCGAAAACTTGCGCAAGATGCTATTGGCCATGGTTGAAGACGTTCGTGTCGTCCTGGTTAAACTCGCTGACCGTTTACACAATATGCGCACACTTAAAGCGCTGCCTCGTGAGAAGCAGATACGCATTGCCAGGGAGACCCTGGATATTTTCGCACCGCTGGCCAATCGGCTGGGTGTGTGGCAGTTGAAATGGGAACTGGAGGATCTGTCTCTGCGCTATTTGGAACCAGGGATTTACAAGGACATAGCGAATAAGCTGGCGGAGCGGCGTGTCGACCGCGAGCGGTACATCAAAAACTTCACTAACGAACTATACACAGAACTCGAAACCGCCGGTATCAAAGCCGAAGTCTATGGTCGACCTAAACATATCTATAGCATTCGTAACAAAATGCGCCGTAAAGATATCGATTTCGAGCATATTTTCGACGTAAGGGCCGTGCGTATCTTGACCGACTCCGTACAGGATTGCTACGCAGCACTGGGTGTGGTGCACACGAGATGGCCGCATATTGCAGGTGAATTCGATGACTATATCGCGACACCCAAGGAAAACGACTATCGCTCGATCCACACCGCAGTGATCGGACCGGAAGGAAGTATCGTTGAAGTCCAGATTAGAACCCATGAGATGCACGAACACAATGAACTGGGTGTAGCATCGCACTGGCGATATAAAGAGGGTGAGAAACAAGACGCAAACTTGGATCAAAAAATTGCCTGGCTGAGGCAACTGCTTGAATGGAAGGATGAAGTTTCTGACGCGAATGAGTTTGTCGACAGGGTTAAAGCCGAAGTTTTTGAGGAAAGGGTTTATGTCTTTACCCCCAACGGGCAAGTTATCGATCTTCCGATAGGCGCAACACCTATTGACTTTGCTTACGCAATCCACACTGAAGTGGGTCATCGCTGCCGAGGGGCCAAGGTGAACGGACGGATTGTTCCCTTGACATATGCGTTGAAAAACGGGGAGCAGGTAGAAGTGTTGACTGTAAAAAAGGGTGGTCCTAGTCGAGACTGGTTGAGCCCGCACCTGGGCTATATAAAGACACCACGAGCACGATCCCGTATCCAGCGTTGGTTCCGGCAGGAAAACTATGAGCAGAACGTGGCCCTCGGAAGGCAAATACTGGAGAAGGAACTGCACCGGATGGCATTGAGTGATGTCAATTTTGAGAAACTCGCCCGTAAACTAAAGTTCAACAAAGCTGACGACATGTTCCGACTGCTGGCAGAAGGTGAATTGAAACCCGTGCGGGTAGTCAATACGGCGCAAGATTTAGTGACGCCGGACAGTGTCCAAGAAACACCATCGGTTCCTACAAGGGCGCGTCGTACGGATACACAGCGCAAGGACTTCAAGGTCTTGGGAGTGGGCAATTTGCTCACCAATATGGCCAGTTGTTGTAGTCCGGTTCCAGGTGATCCGATCGTGGGTTTCATCACAAGAGGAAGGGGTGTCACCATCCACCGTCAAGATTGCGGTAATGTACTGCGCCACCGGACTATATCGCCTGAGAGGTTGGTGGAAGTAGAGTGGAGTGCCGATGGCGAGGAAAACTATCCGGTGGATATTCTGGTTACCGCCTATGACCGGCATGGATTGCTACGCGATATTACAGCCGTTCTGGCCGACGCTAAAATAAACGTTGATGCTGTCAACCTCAGAACCGACAAGAAGGAGCATTTGTCACATATGACTCTGACGGTCGAGGTAAACAACATCCAGAAAATCAGTCAGGTATTGTCCAAAATCAGCCAGCTGCCGAACGTTATCGAAGCACGCAGGCGACTGCAATAAAATCCGTTACCACACTGAAGGATAGGAATTCTATGAATAACGAAGCACCATCGCCTCGTGCTGAAACCATGGAGTTATTAAAAACATTGGTATCCTTTGATACCACCAGCTATCGGTCCAATCTCGAACTCATCGATTACGTGCGAGAATATTTAAACCACCTGGGTGTGACTTCGACATTGGATTTTAATAAGGATAAAACAAAAGCTAATCTCTATGCAGTAATAGGTCCACAAGATCGAGGTGGTATAGCGCTGTCGGGGCATACCGATGTTGTACCTGTTGAAGGGCAAAATTGGACTGTGGATCCATGGCAGCTCACTCAGAAGGATAATCTCATTTACGGTCGTGGATCAGCAGATATGAAGGGGTTCATTTCAGTGGTTCTTGCCGCTGTGCCCAACATGATGTCTGTGACATTAAATAAACCAATTCATCTTTGTTTGTCGTATGACGAAGAGATAGGTTGTTTGGGAGTTCGATCCTTACTCGAATACTTGTCCACTCAGGACAACCGTCCACAAGCCTGTTTCGTTGGAGAACCCACCAATATGGATGTCGTGATCGGACATAAGGGGAAGTTGGCTACTCGCTGTCGTGTAAAAGGCCATGCCTGTCACTCGTCATTGGCGCCACAAGGGGTAAACGCAGTGGAGTTTGCCGCAAAGATCATTACGTATTTAAGCGGTATGGCTAAACGTAAGCAGCAAGATGGACCCTTCGACGAAGCCTATGACGTCCCGCATACCACCGTCCATACCGGCGTCATACACGGTGGTACCATGGTCAATGTCGTACCGGAAGAATGTGAGTTTATATTTGAGTTTCGCAATCTACCCACGGACGACCCTGAGAATATGTTGATAGAAGTACAAAAGTTCGCGCGGGATAAGCTCGAGCCGGCGATGAAAGAGGTTGATCCCGAAACTGGTTTCTTATGGGAAGAGGAATCCCGATTTCCAGGTTTGGATACTGCAGTGGATGCCGAAGTCGCTAAACTTGCTCAGCGTTTCAGCGGCTCCCGGTCAGCCAGAAAAGTCGCGTTTGGTACCGAAGCGGGAGGGTTTGCACGGACAGGGATTCCAGCCGTGGTATGCGGTCCCGGCTCCATCCAGCAAGCACACAAACCGGATGAATTCATTCATCCGGCGCAACTGATTGCCTGTGAGAGGTTTGTCGATGAAGTCATCCACCATCTCAGCAATTGAACTTTTACCAGCCCGTATATTGCAAAAGGCCCCCCGGATCATGACCAGGCAGGGGCGGGCTAGGGCTAGGCCGACCACTAGAACAACTATATCTATCGAAGGATCAAACATTTAGGTTGCTGGTTTTAGGTTTTTTCGCCTTAAATCTTTAAACTTTCGACTTCAATCTTTTGTGAGGCATGAACAATGAAGCAAGTAGTACGAGTTGCGGTCACTGGAGCTGCAGGTCAGATCAGTTATGGCACGCTGTTCCGCATTGCAGCGGGTGAAATGTTGGGCAGTGATCAACCGCTGGTTCTTCAGCTTCTGGAGATAACACCTGCATTAGATGCGTTAAAAGGTGTCGTCATGGAGCTGGATGATTGTGCTTTTCCTTTGCTGCAGGATGTTGTGTTTACCGATGACGCGGAAACTGCTTTCGGAGACGCAGATTATGCCCTGCTGATTGGTGCAAAACCGCGGGGCCCGGGTATGGAGCGGAAAGACCTGCTCAAAGACAACGGCAGCATTTTCTCCGTGCAGGGAAAAGCCTTGAACGCGGCAGCGAAGCGGGATGTCAAAGTGTTGGTGGTTGGCAATCCTGCGAATACCAATGCCTTGATCGCTTTAAACAATGCGCCGGACCTGGATCCAACCCAGTTTACGGCCATGACGCGTCTAGATCACAACCGGGCGGTAAGTCAGTTGGCTGCAAAAACCGATACACATTCCACCGATATCACCCGGATGATTATCTGGGGGAACCATTCGGCAACCCAATATCCAGATATCCACCACTGTTTGATTAAGGGTAGCCCTGCTATCGATCGGGTGGATCAGGCCTGGATGAATGACGACTTTATACCGACAGTACAGCAACGAGGTGCCGCCATAATCAAAGCCCGCGGCGCTTCGAGTGCGGCCAGCGCCGGGTCCGCGGCGATGGATCACATGCGATCATGGGTGCTCGGTACGGATGCAGATGATTGGGTAAGCATGGCAGTGCCGAGCGATGGGAGTTACGGTGTGAAAGAGGGCGTAATGTATTCTTATCCCTGTACTTGTTCCAATGGGCGCTATGAAATTGTACAAGGGTTGGAGATAAACGAATTCAGCCTCGAAAAAATGAAAGCGACCGAGCAAGAATTGAGAGAAGAAAGAGAATCGGTGGCAGAAATGTTTAACTAAAGGAGGCCGATTTTGTCCAGCCAACGACTAAAATTCCCCGGGACCCATGGTGAGCTTGATGCTCGCTTTGACTTGCCCACCGGACCACCGAGGGCGTTTGCATTGTTTGCCCACTGTTTTACGTGTTCTAAAGACACCGTGGCGGCATCGCGTGTAAGCCGGGCGTTGGCGGCCCGCGGCATAGCTGTACTGCGCTTTGATTTCACCGGCCTTGGCGGTAGTGATGGTGATTTCGCCAACACCAACTTCAGCTCCAACATCGAAGACCTTATCAAGGCTGCAGAGTTCTTAAGACAACGCGGCAATGGCCCCAGTATTCTGGTTGGACACAGCCTGGGGGGTGCTGCGGTGCTCAGCGCGGCAAGCCGAATTCCCGAATGTAAAGCTGTGGTAACCATTGGCGCGCCGAGTGACCCAGGTCATGTGCAGCACTTATTCGCGGATAGCGTCGATCAAATCGCTGCTGAAGGTGAACAGGAAGTGATTTTGGCGGGAAGAAAATTCGTTATCCGAAAACAATTCCTTGAGGATATCGCCGCACAAAAACTATCGCAGAAGATCCATCGCCTGAACCGGGCCTTGTTGGTTATGCACAGTCCGCAAGACGACATAGTGGATATCGACCATGCCCGCAGAATATATGAAGCGGCCCTACACCCTAAAAGCTTCATTTCTTTAGATAAATCAGATCATTTATTAAACAGCAAACGGGACGCGGAATATGCGGCTGAAGTAATAGGGGCGTGGGTAAACCGCTATTTACCCATTGGGGAGGAAGATGACGCAGCTAGTGCGGATCGACGACGTGTGGTGGTTGCAGAAGCGGGTGTCGGTAGATTTACTCAGCATGTCACCATCGGTCCACATCACTTAATCGCTGATGAACCCAAATCACACGGTGGCCAGGATTCTGGTCCCACACCCTACGATCTATTGCTAACAGCCTTGGGAGCGTGCACCAATATGACTGTTCGCATGTACGCCGATCGAAAACAATTACCCCTCAAACATGTGGAGGTACAGCTTGTTCACGACAAAATCCACGCAACCGACTGTGAGCATTGTGAAACGAAGGATGGACGCATTGATCGTATACAAACTCGTGTAAGTCTTACCGGCGAGCTCAACAGGGAACAGCGGCGTCGATTGTTGGAGATTGCGGATAAATGTCCGGTCCACAGAACACTCCGTTCGGAGGTGCTCATCGAAGACCTTGAGACGACTTAACATCAGGGTTTATGATTTATAAATAAAATATTATAATTTATTCTTATATTAGATATTTCTTATATTGGGCGCATATCTGAAGCGCTTTGTTTTAGATAGATTTTTTTAAAATCCTATCGCCTCCTGATGGATCGGCTCGAACATCGAGTCAGAATTACTGTCTATCTAATGGACTTGTCCCCTCGGGACTAGCCCGCTAAGCTATTCCAGACTCGCGATGTGACCGGTGGTGTTGCAAGCGATGTCGTTATAACCATATGATTAGTAAAGGAATATTAAACACCACCGTGGGGTGGTCATATCATAAAAGGAGTTATACAAGCTGGAGTAAAAGCTTGAGTAAGACGCTGATGTCGCACAGTTATCGCCAAAAACGCTGACGCGTCTCCTCTTACCCCCACGTCGTTTTCACGGCGTGGGGGAGGGGAGTTTTCTACTAAGCTCGCTTAAATCATTTTTTCT
>JASJAT010000002.1 GCA_030066885.1 Arenicellales bacterium
GAACCTACGACCGACGGATTATGAGTCCGCTGCTCTAACCAACTGAGCTACAGGCCCGCACTGGATATCTAGCAAAAAGACTTTCTGCCTTGTCGCTTTGCTTTGACTTACGGTCCTAATTTTACTGTTCTAGGAAACTTCGTAAATGCTCAGAGCGAGAAGGATGACGTAGCTTGCGCAAGGCCTTGGCTTCGATCTGTCGAATACGTTCACGAGTCACGTCAAATTGCTTACCTACTTCTTCCAACGTGTGGTCTGTATTCATGCCAATCCCGAACCGCATGCGAAGCACCTTAGCTTCACGCGGTGTCAGGGTATCTAGGATATCTTGCGTTGCGCCCATCAGACCAGAACCGGTCGCTGCATCCATCGGTGCTTCCACATTTTTATCTTCAATGAAATCCCCGAGGTGCGAGTCTTCGTCGTCGCCTATTGGGGTTTCCATGGAAATGGGCTCTTTCGCGATCTTCAATACCTTGCGAATCTTTTCCTCAGGCATTTCCATGCGCTCAGCGAGCTCTTCCGGCAGTGCTTCGCGCCCCTTTTCTTGTAGTATTTGACGCGATATACGATTGAGCTTATTGATGGTTTCGATCATATGCACCGGGATACGAATAGTTCGCGCCTGGTCTGCGATGGATCGTGTGATCGCCTGGCGAATCCACCAGGTTGCATAGGTAGAAAATTTGTAGCCCCGGCGGTATTCAAACTTATCCACGGCCTTCATTAAGCCAATGTTGCCCTCTTGGATAAGATCCAGAAATTGCAGGCCGCGATTAGTGTATTTCTTGGCAATGGATATCACTAAGCGTAGATTAGCTTCCACCATTTCTTTTTTAGCACGACGCGCTTTGGCCTCACCGATTGACATCCGACGATTAACTTCTTTCAACTCATGGATGGGAATACCGGCCAGTTGCTCGAGCATTTCCAGCTTATCCCTATGTCCCTTGATCTCATCTCCATACTGTTCAATCACTTTTCTATTGTCGCCTGCCGCGCGCAGCAACGCTCTGTATAAGCCTTTATCCGTCTCTCGGTCGACAAACGCTTTGATAAAAGTTTTTCTGGGCATACGAGCGTACACGACACAGATCTCCATAATTGCTCTTTCTCGTGCCCGCACGAGCTCAACCAGATCCTTGATTCGATCCCACAGTGCGTCAACTTGCTTCGGCGCAAGTTTGATCTCCATTACTTCCGCAGTGATTTTTTTCTGAATCCTCCTGACTTTGTCATCACCGATTCCATGTCGATCAATCGCCCGTATCAAACTGTTGTAACTTCTGTGGATGCGTTTGAATCGTTCATATGCTTCCTCGGGATCAGGACCGGTATCGATGTCTTCTTCGGTAGTGCCGTCTTCGTCATCATCAGCTAAGTCAGCCGGGCCAGTTTGTTGTGGTTGCGGAATGGGCTCATCTGCAGCGTTGGGGTCCACAAAATCGACCACCAAATCCGTTAGTCGCATTTCGTCGTTTTCAATTAGCTCGGTTAGCCTGAGGATCTCTTCAATAGTCACCGGACAGCTCGCGACAGCTTCCGTACATTGGCGAATGCCTTCTTCAATGCGCTTGGCCAACTTGATCTCATCTTTTCGAGTCAACAGATCCACAGTTCCCATTTCACGCATGTACATCCGCACTGGGTCCGTGGTGCGGCCAAACTCACTCTCCACCGCGGTAGTTAACGCTGCATCGGTGTCGTCATCCTCGTCATCGGAAGTGGGTTCTTCTTTAAGTAAAAGACTGTCGGGATCGGGCGGCTTGTCATAGACTGAGATACCCATGTCGTTGATCATGTTAACGACGGCTTCGATCTGATCGGTATCGTGCATGTCTTCGGGCAAATGGTCATTGATCTCCCGATAGGTCAGGAAACCTTGTTCTTTGCCTTTTAGAATGAGCTTTTTGAGTTCAGACTGTTTACTTTCTTGATCCACGCGATAGGTACCTTGGAGATAGGGATTTTTGACAAATAACCTTTAAGTATAACTTAGCATCCTTACAACCTCCTAATCCTAAATCGGTTGACGTTGGTCCTATTTTGACCGTCGATTCTGCAGCAATTCGCGAAGTTTTGACTTTTCGCTCTCAGAGAGATGTGTTTTGTGTAACAACTGCGTCGCCTGCTGTGACATCCACCGTTCCTTCAGCTGGCGCATGACTGCATCAAACTCCTGATCTAAGTCCTCTGTGGTAATCATATGGTCCCAAACGGCCAGTTTTTCAAGGTGTTTGTGATATTCGGTACCCCGGTATCGTTCCAACAGCGCGGCCGAAGTCATATCTGGGTGTTGCTGGGCTAATTGGGTTATTTCAATGAATAGCTGAATCCCGGGGAGCTCCAAATGCTGCAATTCGCTAACGTCACCCGCCTTCTTCGCAAGATGGGGTCGCTGAATCAACAGGCTTAATCCTAAACGAACCAAAGATTTTCTCACCAGGCCAGAATCAATAATGGGCTTTTTAGGTACCGATTCAGGGGACGGCAAGGTTCTATTCAAAGTCTCCCTATCTATTTGGGCGAGTTGCGCCACTCGATTGAGCATCAATTCACGAAACGCACCATCGGGTACTTTTTGCAACATGGGTTTTGCCAACTCAATAAAGCGTGCTCGGCCATCAATCCGAGACAAGTCGGAACTGGCGCTCAGTTGTTGAAGTAGATAGTCAGGAAGTGGAACGGCATTAGCTAACTTCGCTTCGAAACCGGTTTTGCCTTCAGCCCGAACCACCGAATCGGGATCTTCGCCCTGAGGTAAGAACAGAAATGAAATTTGTCTGCCTTCTCTCAGGCAAGGTAGTGCAGTCTCCAGTGCTCGCCATGCCGCTTCACGTCCTGCTCTGTCACCGTCAAAACAGAAAACGACTTCATCGGTGTGACGAAACAGCCGCTCGAGTTGAGTACGAGTCGTGGCGGTACCTAAAGTAGCCACCGAGTTATTTAGCTCAAACTGTGACAGGGCAACGACATCCATGTACCCTTCAACCACCAGTGCTTTACCTGCTTCTTTGATGTGGGGGCGTGCGCGATAGAGTCCATATAGCTCCGATCCTTTGTGAAACACCGGCGTTTCTGGCGAGTTGAGATACTTAGGCTCCTCGTCCCCCAATGCCCTTCCGCCAAATCCAATAACCTGCCCACGATGGTTCTGTATAGGAAACATGATGCGGTTGCGAAAACGATCGTAGTGTCGATTTTCAGATTTTCTCGTAATTAAACCTGCTTGCAGCAACAGGTTATGCTGATACTTTTTGTTGGTAAGATGCCGCAGTAAGTTGTCCCACCCGGGTGGGGCATAACCCAGGCCAAAGTGGGCGCTAATCTCGCCAGTTAAACCCCGCTGTTTTAGGTAGTCGATAGCCTCATTTGCTTGAGAGTGGTGCCTTAACTGCTGTTGATAGTAAGACGCACTCTCATCTAGAACGGTGAATATATCCGCCGTTTCTGTTTTCTTTTTGGCAGGGGCACTCTCTCCCTCTCTAGGGACTTCCAAGCCCAGTCTCGAAGCCAGGTACTCAACGGCTTCTACGAACTCCATATGCTCGAACTCCATTAGAAACCCAATGACCGTACCATGAGCGCTGCAACCAAAGCAGTGATAAAATTGTTTAGTTGGGCTCACAGTGAATGAGGGTGTTTTTTCGTCGTGAAATGGACAACAAGCCTTATATTCGGAACCCGCTTTCTTAAGCGGTACACGGCTATCGATAATGTCGACGATATCCGTACGGGTTATGAGATCATCGACGAAACTTTGGGGTATCCGGCCGGGCATGGTGAGATTCTAGCCCTACGGCCTAACTAACGAAACGGCTGTGCATTACTGTGGAGCTTGTATGCGGCCGGAACCTGCGGCAATCGCTGTTCAGCCCTATGTCAGACCTACTATTCTTGTAGCTTCGCTTTGACCTTCTGACTGACTAGACCCATATCCGCCTTACCTTGCAGTTGGGGTTTAAGTACTCCCATGACTTTGCCCATATCGCGCATATTGCGTGCACCGGTTTGATCCAGTGCCGTTTGGACTATTTTGTCAATTTCCTCTTCTTCCATTTGTTTTGGCATATAAGCCTGAAGTACGTCGCGATAGATACCTTCTTTGGCCACCAAGTCGTCGCGACCACCGTCGGTAAACTGGGCAATGGCATCCTGGCACTGTTTGAGCTGCTTTTGGACTACCGATATAACGCCTTCATCATCCAAGTCGACGCGTTCATCAACTTCTCGGCGTTGTATAGCGGCGCGTAGCAACCGTATGGATTCGAGTTTCTGGCTGTCCTTCGCCCGCATAGCTTCCTTCATATCGTCATTGATACGTTCTTTGAGCCCCATGCTATGGAATCGCCGTGTGGGCGGTGGAACTAGTAGGCGCGTTGATAGCGTGCCCGTTGTCGGGATACACGCTTTAATTCACGCTTTCGAGCGGCAGCAGCTTTACGTTTGCGGACTGTGGTTGGTTTTTCGTAATGTTCGCGACTTCGCATCTCCGTAAACAGCCCGGCTTTTTCGCAGGCTCGGCGAAAACGTCGTAGAATCACATCGAATGGTTCGTCCTGTCGAACCTTCACACTCGGCATGTATTGATTTCCTTTAGTTAAGTAACAGGGTTGCCCCGAAGGGGGCGCAATTCTAATGAAATCGACACTCTGGGACAAGGGATTGCAGGATCATGGAAGAACCCCCAAATTCACCCTAAGGACACTGTACCTCAATACAGAGGGTAAGTTTTTAATTATATGCTTATATTAGGTATCGAGACCTCTTGTGATGATACCGGTGCGGCGGTATTTCATACGCAGCAGGGGTTGCTCGTCCACAAACTGCATTCTCAGGTCGAGCTGCATCAAAGGTATGGCGGTGTCGTGCCCGAGTTGGCCGCCCGTGATCATATCCAGAAGCTCTTGCCCTTGATCAACGATGTACTAGATCGAGTTCAGGTGAAGCCGAAACAGCTCGATGGTATAGCCTACACAGCTGGTCCGGGACTGGCCGGTGCTCTACTGGTCGGGGCGGCGGTAGGTCGTAGCTTAGCATTTTCACTCAGCATTCCCGCGATTGGGGTACACCATATGGAGGGGCACTTGTTATCCCCCATGTTGGAAGATCAGAGTCCGGACTTTCCGTTTCTGGCCTTGTTGGTATCAGGCGGCCATACCCAGCTGGTGGATGTGCAGCAACCAGGGCAATACCAACTGTTAGGAGAGAGCCTTGACGACGCCGTTGGTGAGGCTTTTGACAAAACAGCCAAACTATTGGGACTGGGCTATCCGGGAGGCCCCAAGGTCGCCGCTGCCGCTAAAATGGGTAATCCCAATCGATTTCATTTCCCCCGACCCATGACGGATCGCCCAGGACTCGACTTCAGTTTCAGTGGGCTCAAAACCCACACGCTGGAGACAGCGCGGGCTCACGATTTGACAAGCCAGACAGTTGCAGATATCGCCTGGGCTTTTCAGGATGCAGCGGTAGACACTTTGTTGATTAAAGCGCGTCGGGCATTGGAGCAAACCGGCCACCATGAATTTGTCGTGGCCGGAGGTGTAGGGGCAAATCAATTGTTGCGTGTCAGGCTTAAGGAGTTGGCAGACGAGCTTGATCGCGAGGTGTTTTATCCGCGTCCCGAGTTCTGTACCGACAACGGGGCTATGATTGCCTATGCCGGTGCGCTAAGACTCTCGGCGGAGGAATCAGCCGACCCGCGATTCGCCGTCCACCCACGTTGGTCACTGGAGGATCTAAACCCGATCGCTAAGTAACAAGTTTAAAGTATAAAGAGTGGTTGTTTCGTTTTACTTTAAACTTTCTCCTTTAACTTTTTACTTTTTTCTGAGTTTTATTTTATCTTCTTCACCATTAATGAGGCGTTGGATATTCGCCTGGTGACGCCACACTAAAAACACCGCAATAAAAACACTCAAAAGAAGAAATGGTGTGCCGGGTAAAAGAAACCACGCAAATAGGGGAGACAGAACAGCGGTTAAGACTGCAGACAAAGATGAATACCTAAACAGGAGCGCTGAACCCAACCAACAAAGGATTAACGCAAGGCCCATCCAAGGGTTTAAGGCCAGGTAGACACCCAGCGCCGTAGCCACGCCTTTGCCACCTTTGAATTGAAAAAAAACTGGAAATAAGTGACCGATAAACGCAGCTGCAGCAACGGTTGCCAATACCTGTGCATCTTGAGTAAACGCGCGGGCAATAAGAACGGGTATGGCTCCTTTTAATACATCGCTAAGCAGGGTGCTTACTGCGGCGGTCTTATTGCCTTGTCGGAGTATGTTAGTTGCACCGGGATTGCCACTACCCACGGTACGTGGATCCGGCATATCGAACACACGTGCGATCAATACTGCACTGGATATGGATCCCATTAGATAGGCCAGAAGGGGTAGTAAAAATTCCATTGCTCAATTTGAGAAGTTTATGAGACAAAGGTCAAGCTGCGAGCCCGCTGTCTGCTCGACACAACCATTCTCGCATGTTTTTAATTGTCTTAGGTTCTTGTATCTTAGAAAGACGATGCTATCGGGAGATTGAATTGGATACTATTTTCCTCCACGGCCTTGAAGTTGAATGCGTCATCGGAGTTTGGGAGTGGGAACGGCGTATCAAGCAAAAAATTCAAATCGACCTTGATATGGCAGCGGATATCCGCAGTGCGGCTGCCACCGATCGATTGGAAGATACACTGAACTATAAGGCTATTGCTAAACGGGTCATTACCCATGTCGAAAATTCCAACTACCAGTTGGTGGAATCGCTTGCTGAGAGCGTTGCCGGTATCTTGCTAAACGAATTCGCGGTTTCGTGGTGCCGGGTAAAGATCAATAAGGGGGGTGCAGTGAGGGGTGCTCGGTCAGTTGGTGTCATTGTAGAGCGAGGACAAAGATAGTGGAGTGGGATCGGTGACAAGGGTTTACGTGAGTATCGGCAGCAATATCGAACGGGAGCACAATGTGCGAAGTTCGGTCCATGAGCTTGAAAAACTGTTCAGTCCACTGACATTGTCAAGTGTGTACCGAAGTCGGGCAGTGGGTTTTGAAGGTGAAGATTTTTACAATATGGTCGTAGGCTTTGACACAACTTTGTCGCTTGATGATATCCACGATCACCTACGGCGGATTGAGAGGGCACATGGCAGGCAAAGAGGCATGGAGAAGTTCAGTGCTCGATCTCTGGATATTGATCTCTTGTTATATGGAGACACGGTACAACATAGTGCGAGCTTTGATATCCCGCGAAGTGAGATTGATCAGTGTGCTTTTGTCTTGCTGCCACTAAGTGAGATTGCAGCAGACTTGGTTCATCCAGAATATGGTCACACAATTGGTGCCATGTGGCAGAATTTCAAGTGCAAAGACCAAGCAATTGAAAAAATAGAACTTGAATTCTGATTAGTTAAAAGACTCAAGGGGTTCAAAAGAAAGAATAGAACTAGATTTTTTCTTTAACCTTTAAACTTTAATCTTTCATCGCTTTGAACTCTATTCTATGGAACGACAGATCTCCCACCGTCAACAGGAACTACATGACCTGAAACAAAGTGTGCGTCACGGATTAAAAATAAGACCGTTTGGGCGATTTCTTGGGGGGTGCCCATACGTTTCAGCGGCGTACGGGAAATGAGTCTTTGATGTGCAACTTCGTCGTGATCATCTTCCGGCCACAGAATGGCGCCCGGAGCCACCGCGTTAACACGGACTTCAGGCGCAAGTTCTCGGGCCAGCGCACGGGTGAGCATAGTGAGTCCGGCTTTGGCAACACAGTACACTGAGTAATTCCGCAGCGGTCTGACACCATACACGTCAGTGATATTAACAATGGTGCCTTGGTTCTTTCTGAGCTCCGCTGCGGCGGCTTGAGCGAGAAAGAATGGGGCTTTGAGGTTTGTTCCGAGCAAGTCGTTCCAATCCTCTTCGTTGGTATCGCCAATCGGCGTTGGAAAAAAGGTCGAAGCATTGTTTACCACGGCGTCTAACCGAGAAAACACGTTGATGGACTCTTGTGCTAAGTGAGTGATCTTGTGGAAATCAAGCAAATCACCCTTTATCAACACCACCGAATCGGGCCGATCTTTGTTAAGTGCATCCTGCAGCTTTCGTGCATCGTCATCGGAACTGTGATAGTGCAGAACTAGCCGCATACCCTCAAGGTGAAGTCTTTTTGCGATTTCAGCTCCGATACGCCTAATGCCACCGGTAACCAGCGCGACCTTGTCGTTTAGCACCTTGTCTTGCATTATTTCGATCATCGTATAGAGATAATTAATCATCCTAACCGATTCGTGTTGTGTAAGCATTAAATGATCCAAGTTTTGGACGGCATATGAGTGGACATAGAACCTTGGTCTTACCGGAGCCCGATGATCAGTCGCTAGAGCACAGTGCAAGGCTAAAAAGCGTCATCAACGATGCCATCGACGCTGCGGGTGGACTGATACCGTTTTCACAGTTCATGGAGATTGCGCTCTACAGCCCATTGGGCGGGTACTATCTTTCGGGCTCGCGGAAATTTGGCGAGGAAGGTGATTTCGTTACGGCACCCGAATTAGGTGATGTGTTTGCGCGCTGCCTGGCAAAGCAGGTGGCCCAGGTTCTCGACGGTCTGGAAAACGGTGAAGTATTGGAAATTGGCGCCGGCTCGGGGGTGCTGGCGATGCAATTACTCAAAGAGCTGGATAAGCATTACGAATTACCATCGCGTTATTCAATTTTGGAGGTCAGCCCGGAACTCTCAAGGCGGCAATTTCAGCTTTTGCAGCAACGAGTGCCAGAATATGCGGACCGCGTACGGTGGTTGTCTGAATTGCCCAACACTTTTTCGGGTGTTGTCGTTGCCAACGAAGTAGTCGATGCCTTACCTGTAGACAGGTTTACGGTTAAGAAAGGTGATGTCTTTGGGGTCGGGGTAGCGGTGCGGGAAAGCAGCTTTGCCGATGCGACCTACGCGGTCGACCATGCAAAATGGGATGCGATAAGGAAGTTAAATCTTGCGGATGGATACAGCTCCGAAGTGGGTTTTCAACAGCAAGCCTGGATACGCAGTTTAGGTGATAGGCTGAAGTCTGGCGTAATTATTGTCATCGACTATGGTTTTCCGTGTCATGAGTTTTTTCATCCACAGCGGTGCAACGGTACTTTGATGTGCCACTATCGTCACCATAGTCACAGCGATCCATATATAAATGTTGGTTTACAAGACATTACGGCCCATGTAGATTTCACTGCCCTTGCCGGAGCGGCATGCGAAAGCGGATTGTCGCTGCTTGGATTTACAAACCAAGCTTCTTTTCTACTATCCCTCGGTATCTTAGACATTATTGCACCGGAAATGCAGGGTAACACTGCGCACACAATCGAAATAACTCAACAAGTCAAGAAACTGACTTTACCTTCCGAAATGGGAGAGTTATTCAAAGTTATGGTGGTAGGGATTGGCTTTGAGCAACCATTATTGGGTTTTGCCCTCGCCGATCACCGGAGCCGATTGTAAATGGATTTTTTGCAAGCTGTGGTTCTCGCCCTGCTACAGGGCATTACCGAGTTCCTGCCTATCTCCAGTTCCGCCCATTTAATTCTATTGCCGAAACTGCTTGGCTGGCCTGACCAGGGTCTTTCATTCGACGTCGCCGTACACGTTGGCACCCTGGTGGCAGTATGTCTGTATTTCAAGTCAGATATCAGGCACTTGACGTCGGCTTGGTACTTTAGTGTGTTTAAAGGCTCACAAACACAAGAGAGTAAATTGGCGTGGGCGGTTATTGTTGCGACCTTGCCGGCCGTAATTTTTGGTTTTCTGGCCAATGAGTGGTTCATCGAACAACTACGAGATCCTTTGTTGATTGCTGCTATGACGATTGGTTTTGGTTTGTTGTTATGGTGGGCCGACCGATCTGGATCGAGAGTCAATGAAGAATACGCACTAACATTAGCGCAGGCTTTATTGATCGGTTGTGCGCAGGCCATTGCTTTGATACCGGGAACTTCACGCTCCGGTGTAACAATTACCGCCGGCTTGGCCTTAGGGTTGACTCGAAAAGCAGCAGCTCGATTTTCCTTTTTATTGTCGATACCAATAATTTTGGCCGCGGGTATCGTTAAACTGCTCGATCTAATTCGCCAACCGGAGCAGGCGTGGTGGTTGGTGCTGGGGTCAGCTACACTTGTGTCAGCAGTTGCGGCTTACTTGTGTATTCACTATTTTCTTGCCTTGGTGGAACGCATCGGATTAACACCGTTCGTGATCTATCGGGTTTTGCTCGGGTTGTTTTTATTTTATGTATTTATGTGAAACGAAGGGTAGGAGGCGCGTCCCGCGCTGATTGGATCGCGGCGAAGGCGCCGTTCCTACAAGTCGTCGTTCGTTCCTTCAATCTTTATATTCTTAATTGCTTCTATGCGCTGTTCACGCACCTGTCGTCCAATTTCAGAACCACTATTATGGTGCCGTGTAATATCAGCGATATCGATTGCTTTGGCGGCGTTAAAATAGTCCTGCAGAATCTTGCCCTGTGGGTAGCTCTTATGTTCAGACCCTTTGCGCCCACGAGCGTCGGCCTCACCTATGACTAATAACTGCTGCAGGCGTTTAGGGCGCCGAAATGCATCAATGGTTTCAAGCAAATCCAAGACTGTCGATGGCTTGAGCTCTTCAATTCGGTGCAGTTTCAGATGTGTTAAACAACCAAGCAGTGCTAAATCACGGTACTCGTTCGGGATACGCAGCCGCTTGCACATATCGCGGATACATTGTAACCCTGAGTGTTCGTGACCATGGTGGCTTGGCAACTCTTCTTTCGGCGTTAGAGCCTTGCCGAGGTCGTGCACGAGTGCAGCAAATCGCGTCGCAGGTTCTTGAGTCAAAGCAGCAGCTTGATCAACCACCATCATGGTGTGTAGACCCGTATCGATCTCTGGATGATATTTTGCGCTCTGTGGTACACCAAATAAAGCGTCGATTTCTGGCAACACACGCTCGAGAGCACCGCAGTCGCGAAGGGTGGTAAAGAACAACGATGGCTTGTTCTCGGTAAGCGCACCACGTATCTCTAACCAAGTGCGTTCCGCGACGAGTGCGTCTATCTCCCCGTTATCGATCATTGTTTTCATAAGTACCCATGTTTCCGGTGCAATATCGAAACCAAAACGGGCACGGAATCGAGCGACTCTCAGAATACGAACCGGGTCTTCGCTGAACGCTGCTGAAACATGCCGTAGAGTTTGGTTGTTTATATCGCGTTGGCCACCGAATGGATCAATAATCTTGCCGTCTACGGTCTGTGCAATGGCGTTTATCGTAAGGTCACGGCGGGACAGGTCTTGTTCTAAGGTAATATCTGCGGAGGTATTAAACTCAAACCCCGTATAACCGGGCTGGGTCTTGCGTTCGGTACGCGCTAGTGCATACTCCTCTTTGGTTTCCGGATGCAAGAAAACCGGAAACTCCTGGCCGACTGATTTGAAGCCGCGAGATTCCATTTCCGTCGGCGTTGACCCGACCACTACCCAGTCACGATCCTTAACCGGTAACCCTAACAATCGGTCTCGCACTGCGCCGCCGACCAAGTAAACTTCCAGTCCATCGAGTATCTTGGGTGCTACCATGTTAGATAAGTTTAGTGTGACCAAAAACGCTATGGAAGGATACTATGAAGCCTAGCATTTTGTGCCAATGGGGCGTGATCATCTTGTTGATTTCCGGCTGTTCAACTGCTGGATACTATGCCCAGTCAGTAAAAGGGCAGATGGAAATCTGGCAAGGATCTCGACCTATCTCCTCAGTATTGGAGGACCCCGATGTTTCGGAGCAAGTAAAGGATAAACTTGAACTGGCTTTGGAAATACGTCGATTTGCAGCAGAGGAATTGCATTTGCCGGATAATGACAGCTATACCAAGTTCGTCGATTTGGAACGGCCTTACATGGTGTGGAGCGTGTTTGCTGCGCCTGAGCTGTCCCTGGAGCCGGTAGAGTGGTGTTTCTTAGTTGTGGGATGTGTCAACTATCGTGGTTACTTTAAAAAAGAGTCTGCGCAAGAGTTTGCAGACCAGATTGTAGGTCAAGGTTTTGATGTGTATGTCGGTGGTGTGCCTGCATACTCCACGCTAGGGTGGTTCGACGACCCACTACCGAATACGGTACTCAAGTACTCCAAAAGTGATTTTGCAGGTTTAATCTTCCACGAGTTGGCGCATCAAGTGGCGTTCGCCAAAGGCGATACGGTATTCAATGAGTCTTTCGCTACGACGGTTGAGAACGTGGGTGTCGAGCGATGGCTCAAGGCATCTGGCGACGCATCTGAGATCGCAAACTACCGATTAAGTAAAAAGCGCGACCAGCAGGTCATCGACCTTATTCTCGACTATCGCGCTCAGATTGAAAAAGCGTATTCTACAAATACTTCCGATACAGAAAAGAGACACGTTAAAAAGCAGCTTATTGCTGAGTTAAAGAGAGACTACGAACAAATAACCAAAGACTGGCAAGGATATGTTGGATACAAGTATTGGTTTGAACAACCAATAAATAACGCAAAGCTGATTTCTATTGCCACCTACAATGAGCTGATTCCGGCGTTTGAAAAACTGCTGGAGGATCACGGTGGTGATTTGAAGAGTTTTTATAAGTCCGTCGTCGAGCTGGCTGAACAACCCAAATCTTTACGTCGACAAGCTTTGGCTACATTAAACCGGGGACAGTATACTTTTTAACCTTAGATATAACTGTAGGGGCGGTGTCATTGTAGCATTCGACCAGCGCGAGGGAATCACTATGTTAAAAAGTATACTGTCCCCGGTTTAATGCCCCCGGTTTAATGGTTAACTGCGGATTTGACGGCGGAAGGCATCTAGTTTAGTCGGTTGTTTCTTTAGATATTTCGGTACTATTTCTTCCATAGTTCGAGGTGTGATATTGAATACTTCAGGGAAGGGTTTTTCACATACGCTTGCTACTTGCAAAGATTGAAAATTATCCGGGGTGAATGGTTTCCCAGGGAACCACTGCAATGTAGAGGCTTGAAGCTTAGATTGCCATTCCGTTAGCTTGATTATCTTTCGCTTGACCCCCATCGTTCTGGCGATATAGTCCACTATCTCATATAAGGTATAAACATTCGGTCCACATAGATCGTATCGTTTTCCGAAGGTCCGTTTGTTTTTAATGGCGTTGACAAAGCACGTGACCACATCGTCTACATAAACGGGTTGTAGTTGGCTTTCCGGACACGCAAGTGGAAAGAAAAACGGTATATCACGCAACAAGCTCGCAAATCGATTCGTAAAACTGTCAGTGGGACCGAAGATCACAGATGGCCTGAAACTGGTGGCATCGTAACCGTGTTTTAACGCATGCTCGTGGATGAGTTCCTCCGCTCTGCCTTTGCTTTGTAGGTATAGGCTCGGACCGTTAGGATCGGCGTTCGACGCACTCATATGAAGTAACCGTGGGACGCCGCTTTGGGCTACGGCCTCAGCAACGTTCTTAGGCAGTTCAACATGGGTATCTTCAAAGTTTTCATGACCGTATCGGGTTTGATTGAGGATTCCTACCAGGTTGACAACCGCGTCCATACCTCGAAACCGCGTTGTCAGTTCATCGGTGCTGTACACATCGGATTCGATCACACGAACGGAGGGGAATACCAGTAAGTCACGGTTGCGCTCTCGGTGGCGGGTAAGTATTGAGACTTCATGGCCTTGGGCCAGAAGCGCAGAAGTCATATTGCGACCCACAAAGCCGGTGCCGCCCAGAATGCAGGTTTTTGGTTTTTGCATGGTGTCTTAATATTATCCTATTGACTTGAAAACATTCCATATTGTGCCTGATAGGTTTCTATTGCGGTTACAACGGTGTGGTATTCCACACTATGGCGCAGAAAATCAACAAGTACGTTTAAGTCCGCGATAGAAAGGACAGGAATATGGTAGCGTTGCTCGATCATTCGGATGGCGGAGTCTTCGTCATTCAATCCTCTTTCCATACGGTCTAGGGCAATACAAACAGCGACGGGCTTTGCCCCAGCTTTACGGATTATGTTTATCGATTCGTCTACTGAAATACCAGCAGTGACCACATCATCAATTATTAAAACCTTTCCTTTCAACTCTGCTCCCACCGTCAGACCACCTTCCCCATGATCTTTAACTTCTTTGCGGTTGAAGCAGTAAGGAATTTCGCATCCGGTCTTCTTCGCCAAAGCAATCGCAGTCGCAGCGGCGAGTGGGATACCTTTGTAGGCGGGTCCGAACAAGGTATCGAAACTTTGACCCCAATCGAGTAACCTATCGGCGTAAAACTCGCCTAAACGGGCCAGACTTCGCCCTGTATTAAACAACCCTGCGTCAAAAAAATAAGGACTTCTGCGGCCAGACTTAAGCATGAATTCACCAAAACGTAGAACTTGAGTGTTGATGGCAAACTCTAGAAACTCTCTTTGGTAATCTCTCATATGTTATTTATTCTAGGCTGTTACGGATCGGCAATGCACCGGAATACCTTCGCCCCATGCGTATTATAACGCTCAACATCAACGGGATCCGCGCAGCTTCACGTAAGGATTTCTTTACATGGATGGTGAGACAAAAGGCGGACGTAATCTGTTTACAAGAGACCAGGGTTCAGTATGAGCAGATAAAAAGCGATCCTGACTATTTTCCGAAAAACTATCACTATTATCACTTTGATGCCCAACGGAAAGGGTATAGTGGCGTTGCCATTTACACACGCCAAGAACCAAAAGGTGTTACTTGCGGACTCGGTTGGCCGGATTTCGATAAAGAAGGCCGCTATCTGCAGCTGGATTTCAAAGATTTAAGTGTCGTCTCTCTCTACCTACCGTCAGGCACCAGCGGCGAGGAACGTCAAGCGATGAAATATGATTTCATGGAAAGGTTCAAGGAGGTGTTGGTCAAAATCCGGAACTCTCCACGCGAATTCATTATTTGTGGAGACTGGAATATAGCCCACAAAAATATTGATCTGAAAAATTGGCGATCCAACCAGAAAAACTCCGGGTTCTTACCTGAAGAAAGGGCATGGATGGATTGGGTGTTTGCGGAATCAGGTTATGTCGACGCGTTTCGTGTGGTCAACCAAGAGGAAGATCAGTATACATGGTGGTCTAACCGTGGTCAGGCTTGGGCAAAGAACGTAGGATGGCGCATTGACTATCAAGTAGTCACGCCAGGATTGCGTGACAAAATCCAACGAGCATCGATATATAAAAACAAGCGTTTTTCCGATCACGCTCCTTTGATTATCGACTATAAACTAGACTAAAGGACTAGCTGCTAGGAACTAGCAACTAGCAGACTAGTTTGAATGACTGACATCGCTAATAACAAAATCGAATCCGGTTGGAAGGAATCACTTGGCGTCTATCTGCAACCTCGTGTGGTTGCGATGTTATTCCTTGGCTTCTCCGCAGGCTTGCCGCTACTTTTAGTATTTGGCACTTTGTCCGCATGGTTGCGTGAAAGCGGCATAGATAGAAGTACCATAGGTCATGTTTCCTGGGTGGCGATACTCTACGCCTTCAAGTTTGTCTGGGCACCATTAGTAGACCGTGTGTCTATACCCATCGTTTCCCAGTTAGGCCATCGCCGAAGTTGGATGTTGTTGGCACAAATCGGTGTGATAGTTGCGTTGTTACTTATGGGCTTGAGCGATCCTGGGACTCATTTGGCGGTATTAGTTACTGCTGCTCTATTAGTAGCATTTTGTTCCGCAACCCAAGATATCAGTATCGATGCATGGCGCATCGAAGCCGCCGTTGTTGAATGGCAAGGTGCGATGGCGGCAACCTATCAGATCGGGTATCGGTTGGGTATGATCGTCGCCGGAGCAGGGGCTTTGTACCTGGCGGAGTTCTATTCTTGGTCATTTGCTTACACTTGCATGGCCTTTTGTATGTTGGTTGGTGTTATAACAACTTTATGTATCTTCGAGCCTGAAAGAAGAGTAAGCGAGGATACCTGGCTCAAAGAAGAACGCGTAGTTCGGTTTTTAGCACGCAACGAGCATATACCTGACGCGTTACGGAACGCTGGAGCATGGTTCATCGGCGCGGTGGTTTGCCCCTTTACAGATTTTTTCGCGCGCAATGGTCAAGTCGCACTCTTAATTCTGTTGTTTATCGGAGTATTTCGACTAAGCGATATCACCATGGGAGTCATGGCTAATCCGTTCTATATCGACATGGGATACACCAAGTCGGATATCGCCAGTGTTACCAAGGTGTTTGGCTTGATCATGACTATGCTGGGTGCCGTCCTGGGTGGCCTATTAGTAGCTCGCTTTGGTGTGTTGAGAATTCTTTTACTCAGTGCCGTATTAGTGGCCGTGACAAACCTGACTTTCGCTTGGTTGGCCAATCAGGCTGCGGAACTCCAATACTTGGCGTTAGTTGTGAGCGCTGACAATTTGAGCGGGGGAATGGCCGGGTCTGCGTTTATTGCCTATCTATCTGGACTGACCAACAGAGCCTATACCGCAACGCAATATGCTCTATTTAGCTCTTTGATGTTGTTACCCGCTAAATTTCTTGGAGGATTCTCAGGCGACATCGTCGATGCCGAAGGCTATGTATTTTTCTTCACGTACGCAGCTTGTCTGGGTGTACCTGCTATCCTGCTGGTGCTTTATCTAATGCATCGGAAACAACAACTCGTAGCCGAAGCTGGATAAATAATAGTTGCGAGTGACTGGTCTCTAGTAGCTAGTACTCGGTAGTCGCCACACCCATTGTAGAAACAAAATCTGAAGGTATGTCGACTACCCAAACATTTGCAGCAAAAATGCAATTCGTTCCTTACTAATCACCATATCACCTCGCGCGATTGTCGCTGTGAGGGCGCTGCCCCTACACCCTAGCTTCCAACGGTGCCAAGCATCTTGGCTCGTTGTTCATGGGATTATTCACGAACGTACTTATGGGGTAAATTGCCAAGGGCTGTTCGGAATAAGGCCTGATCAACGTCGTTGCTTTCTCCCCAGTATCGTCTAGCCAACGATCATAATTAGATCGATCGATGATCAAAGGCATCCTAGAATGGATGTGTTGTAACTGTTCTGTAGGTTCCGTGGTGATGATCGTGCAGGATTCGACTTTGTTACCGTCCTTGTCTTGCCACCAGTCCCACAATCCGCCAAACGCAAACAAACTCTTATCTGTCAAACAAATGTGGTAAGGCTGCTTATTCTTCTGGCCAGGGACTGATTGCCATTCATAGTAGCCGTTGGTTGGGACCAAGCAACGTCGCCCGCGCCGCCATGGTTCACGGAACGCAGGTTTTTCTGAGACGGTTTCACCTTTGGCGTTGGCTGTACTGAAACGTAGAAAACGTTCCTTTGACCAGAATGGTATCAATGGCCATCGCGACATTAAGAGCTCCCGCTCTCCCTCTTTTGATGTGCGAACAATAGGGATTTCAGTCTCGATTCTTTGATTGGATGGGGCGATGTTATAAAGAGGTCGGTCGACTAGTCGATCTATACCTTGGGTTACATCGAAAACATCGACGAATGCCGCAGCATCAGGAAGGACATTATAACGGCCACACATGTTGCTAAGCGAAGTTAAAAGTAAAAAAGTAGAAAGTAAAAAGTAGAGAGTGAGGTTCTAGAATCCGAAGCATCCTATTTAAAAAAATAGGTTCTTTGAACTCTTTAAACTTTAATCTTACTAGATTGCCACGCCCGCTGACACAGCCTCGCAATGACCGAGACGTGGACTACACAGGTAAACTAAATGATTGAGTTAGTTCTGGGCCGAGTGCTTAATATTGCCCAAAATATCGTCGATGAGCGTGGCCTGTGCGCGTAGGCCCTTCATTTCTTTCTCAATTTCCTCGACACGCTCACTCAGCACAGCATGGTTACCGCGCATCTTTTCCAAGTTGGCCAGCCGACGATCGATCATGGTTTTGTGTTCTTGGATTTGGGTGTAAATCGGTGTGAGGATAGACTTCGCCCAATTAAGTGCAGACAAGTTGCAATCCTGGAAAATTATCCGAGCGCGGCTGACCAAAGTAATAAAGAACTTTTTCGTCACGTAATGTTGCTCTGTCACGAACATGGATGGTGAATTGCGGAAAGCTTCGGCTTCCCTATACAAACTTTGGTACTTATGTCGAAACGTAGACGCGGAGAATTTCTCGGGCCTAATTCGCAGTAGTCCATGGTCCTTATGAAATTTGTCGTATATTTTCTCAACCAACGACCGGATCTCTTCGGCTTGCTCTTCCACTTTTTTTAGGTCTTTAAAGGTGCCGCCGAAAAACGTACTCATTCCGCCCTTTAACCCCGTAGTTGTCCAGCTGTTGCGCATCACCATCCGAGTCTTTGCGATCAATTGATCGTAGCGCTTCATGCTCAAGCGTTTGAGAAGTTTTTTTACTTGGTCCGATAACAGACGTCGTGTCACTTGAAAACTCTGTACTTCTTTGTCGTAGATTTCTTTCTGTTTGCGAAGCTTTTCTGCCAAGTCATCTATGACGTCAATGCTCTTGCCACGCATCTGTTCAATCTCTTTGAGTTCCGTCTCGAGTGTCGCTATTCTATTTTTCATCAGCTCATGCGAGGCAGATACTAAAGATCCAATTTCATTGACTATCTTTGTTCGGATGAGGTTTTGTTTATGAACGACGATATCTTCTGAGAGCTTGCTTTCTAGTTCGGGCAATCCGCTCTTGTTCAATAGCTCCTCATTTTTTCGTATCTTCCCGAGTAATCCCTTTTGAGCGGAAACTGGAAATACCATACCGCGGTCCACTTCAAGAAGTCGCCTAGTTTCCTCCGTTTGACGATTGATAAATCCATTGACTTCTTTTTCGTTCTGGAGGTCATCCCAAAGCGTATCTATCTTGTTTAACGCAGCGATACGTGAATTGGGATTGCCGTTGGTGGCAACACAAACATGGTTCTTCCACACTTCCATGTCAGTCTTAGTGACGCCGGTGTCCGCCGCTAGGACGAATAAAATAGCGTGGGCCCTGGATAACATGCTTAGCGTTAATTCGGGCTCGGACCCAAGGGCGTTTAGACCGGGGGTGTCTAACACAGCCAGCCCGAGTTTCAAAAGCCTATGCGGATAGTTGATGACGGCATGTCGCCAGACAGGAACTTCGACTGGACTGTTGTCATCGCTGTCACCCTCACTGGCGACGTTGGATAAACCGAGTTCTCGTGCTTCGCGTTGAGTTACTTCCTTGTTCTTGACGATCTCCTGCAACGTTTCAGCCATTTCTTCGGCTGAATCCAAATTGAGTGGCAATGTGGTCCAGTGAATGTTCGTTTTTTTTAACTCCGCAATGGTCAGCGGAGACTTGCGGCTTTCAATCGGGAGTAAACGTATGCAAGGATCTGTTTTCTCGTCGTATAAAATCTCGGTGGTGCACATGGTTGTGCGGCCGGGGGTGGAGGGGAGTAACCTTCGATGATAGTCTGAGAAAAATATGGCATTGATCAGCTCTGTCTTACCGCGAGAAAACTCACCGACCAAAGCGATAGTCAACGTATCGTTACGCAACTCCTCGATTAATTCGTAGAGTTTTAGCTCTTCATCCGTGTCGCCTTCCTGCTGTGAGTCATACCACTCTTGGTATGACTCTATGGCCGCGGTGAGTTTAGTTTTCCATTGTTCGTAGTCGCTTAATCGCTGCCCGAACTCGTCAATAGCAAGTGCTGTGTGCTGCATTATTTTGAACGATCGCTAGTTATTGAAGATCCTAAAAAAATACTCATTACATCTGTAATGAAACGTAACACCCCCGAAGAAAGTGATCTTCTAAAACTGTTTAGGAACGCGTCCTAAAGCAGTCATTAAAAATATAAATAGACCCCAATTTGGCCTAGGTCAACCTGGCGGAAAACGTAGTTTATGGGCCAAATTCGATGGAATTTGCTGCGTTGCAGCAATTACCAAGGTTTTGCAGTGAGAATAGGTACCACAAGCAATTTCAACGTTTGATTTTGGGACATCGAATGTTTCGGCGATAAACCGAATAGCTGTGTATTGGCTTTACCGTCCACCGGTGCCGCTTTGATTCGAATGCGTACCGTGTCTGCCTGAAAACCTTCTATTTCCTGGTGTTTGGCGAGCGGCTGAATGGGTACTTTGAGTATGAGAGAGTTATCTTTCCAGCGGTACGCAGACTTGTCCATTTAGGCAAACGCGAGCAATCGCCCGTAGTCGAGTATGGGGCGTACCACCAACATAAGTGTGAGGTAAAGGAATATGAAAACCACAATAGGTGAAAGATCTAATCCGCCAAACGGTGGTATGAGGCGACGAGCGGGACCCATTAATGGCTCTGTCAGCTGGTTGATCAAACCCAGAACAGGGTTATAACCGCCCGGTTGAATCCAGCTCAGAATAACTCTGATGAACAAGGTAATGATGAAAACCCATACCGCGAGCTGAAGAAGCTCGCCGGTCGCCAGCAACACAACACCTGAGAATTGCGGGATTAGGCCTGCGACCCAAGCGAGCAAATAAATCTTGGCGATACTCAAAATCATCAACAACACAATTGAAGCCAGGTCGATGCCGAAGAAGCCCGGGATAAACCGGCGCAGAAAAACAAGTGGCGGGTTGGTGACGGCGACTAGAAATTGGGAAACCGGATTGTAGAAATCTGCCCGCACCCACTGTAGCAGAAACCGAAGCATTACGGCGAGGATGTAGAGCCCTATAATCGTATCGATAAGAAAACTACCAGCATCGCCGAAATAGTTACCCATCATCTTCTCCCAGTATTCTGCCGAGTTCGCTGGCGCGTTGTGACGCCGCTTTGAGTGCTTTGCCTATGATGCCTTTGATATTTCCGTCTTCCATAACTTGCAGCGCTCTTTCGGTGGTCCCTCCAGGCGAAGTAACGCGGCGGCGCAATTCGATCAGTTCTTCATCGCTTTCCATCGCCAGTTTTGCCGCACCGAGGCAAGTCTCGAGTACTAACAAGTGTGCTGTCTCGCTATCCAGGCCTTGGTCGATAGCAGCTTGTTCCAACGCCTCCATGAAAAGCATGAAATAGGCAGGACCACTGCCCGACAAAGCAGTGACTGGGTCTAATAAGGCTTCATTCTCGAGCCACACGGTCAAACCAACAGCACGCATGAGAGATTCTGCCAGGTCGTGTTGTTCTTCATTGACTCGTGAATTGGCGTATAGTCCAGTCGCACCAGAACCCACCAAAGCCGGGGTATTTGGCATGGCGCGCACGATTGGTAAGCTCCCACCTGCCCAACGGTCTATATCCTTTTCCGTCACTCCCGCTGCAATCGACAGTATCAGCGGGCGATATTGCTGCAACAGTGGTTGTAACGGAAGTAATACATCCTTGATGATTTGTGGCTTAACGGCGAGCACGATAATGTCACAGGTCGACATTATATTGCTGTTGTCTTCGGTGGCGTGGATGCCCACCTGTTGCTCGAAGTATTGGCGCTTAGCTGGATCCGGTTCGGCGACGTAGAGTGTGTCTATTGAGTGACCGGTGTCGATAAGTCCGCCGATCAGGCTCCGCGCCATATTGCCGCCACCGATGAATCCGATATTTTTATTCTGCATGTCTTATTCTATCTTGCTCTAATAACTCTTGTCGGTGTGCTTAGCCCTGCCTTGGTTTGTCTGGGGCCGAACAAAGCAGTGCCTATTCGAACCATAGTGGCACCTTCCGCAATAGCAGCCTCCATATCCTCGCTCATGCCCATTGACAAAGTGTCCATTTGCAGTCCCTTAGATCGCAGTCCGTTATAGACTGTTCGAATTAGTTTAAAGATTTTCCTTTGTTCTTTGAAATCAGTAGTCAAGCGTGGGATGGCCATTAGGCCGCGCAGGCGCAGCTTGGGAAGCGCACTAATTGTATCCACGACCTCAAATAATTCCTTTTCGGTAAAACCGCTTTTATTCGGCTCTTCTTGCAGGTTTACCTGTAGGCAAATGTTCAATTCGGGTAGATCCACGGGCCTCTGATCGGATAGGCGGCGGGCGATCTTGAGCCGATCTACACTCTGCACCCAATCGAAATTTTCAGCGACGTCGCGGGTTTTATTGCTCTGGATATGGCCGATGTAGTGCCAAATGATGTTTAAGTCTTTCAGTTGTTGCTGTTTGACTAACGCTTCCTGGACATAGTTTTCAGCGATATCGTTTAAACCCGCATTGACTATGGCGCGAATAGACTCGGCCGAATGTACTTTGCCAACCCCGATGAGTCGCACACTACCTGAGTCCCGCTGATAGCGGGATTCAGCTTCGGCAATGCTGTTTCGAACACTTTGTAATTTTTGCTCAGGGGTCAATTTTCACGTATCACCTTGTGGATTGGCGTAGCCCCGTTATACTTTTCGAAGCGTGGAAGATAAACCAACACTGTCGAAATCGCCATAAGTTGCAAGACTTACGCGGGGGACCACGATGGATATATCAGAATTACTAGCCTTTGCTTATAAGAAAAATGCGTCAGATCTGCATTTGTCTGCAGGTATGCCCCCGGTAATTCGAGTGGATGGCGACATTAAGCGGATAAATGTCGATCCGCTAGACGATCGGTCTGTACACAACATGATTTACGACATAATGAACGATAAGCAGCAGAAGGCCTTTGAGGAGTTTCTGGAAACGGATTTTTCCTTTGAACTGCCAAATATCGCTCGTTTTCGTGTTAACGCGTTTAACCAAAATCGTGGGCCGGCGGCGGTATTCAGAACCATCCCGGGCATGGTATGGGATTTAGAGCGGCTCAACGCACCGCAAGTATTTAGAGAGCTATGCTTCAAGCCCCGCGGCTTAGTTCTCGTTACCGGTCCTACTGGTTCCGGTAAGTCGACGACCCTGGCCGGGATGATCAACCACGTGAATGAGAACCTTTTCTCCCACATACTTACTATCGAAGACCCGATAGAATTTGTACACACCTGCAAGAATTGCCTGGTCAATCAACGTGAACTCGGTCCACACACGTTGGGCTTTGCCGAAGCGCTACGTTCAGCGCTGCGTGAAGATCCAGACGTCATATTAGTGGGGGAGATGCGCGACCTTGAAACTATCCGCTTAGCATTGACCGCGGCCGAAACCGGTCACTTGGTGTTCGCCACGCTGCACACAAGTTCTGCGGCCAAGACCGTTGACAGAATTATCGACGTGTTCCCAGCCGGGGAAAAAGACATGGTTCGAACCATGTTATCCGAATCATTGGCCGCTGTTATTTCGCAGACGCTGCTTAAAAAAGTGAACGGTGGACGGGTAGCAGCATACGAGATCTTGATTGCAAATCCGGCCATACGAAATTTGATACGAGAGGCAAAGGTGCCGCAAATGTATTCTGTTCTCCAAACCGGTCAGTCGGAAGGTATGCAGACTTTGGACCAGCATCTGCAAGAGCTTTTAAAGAATCGCGTAATATCCATTGAATCGGCACGTAACCAGGCAGTCGATAAGAGTAAGTTTGCGGCAGCTCCAGCGAAAGCGGTGGCGGGGAGACGCTAAATGGTTTTTACAGATTTTCTTAAATTGATGGTGCATAAAAACGCTTCCGATCTATTTATCACAGCCGGAGTACCACCCTCCCTTAAAGTGGATGGGAAGATCGTACCGATTACCAAGCAAGCCCTAAATCCGGACCAGTCACGCGAAATGGCCTATAGCATAATGAATGAAGAGCAGCGGCGGCGGTTCGAAGCGTCAAACGAGTGCAATTTTGCACTCAATCCCGTGGATATTGGTCGTTTTCGGGTAAACATTTTCGTACAGCAGAACAGGGTGGGGATGGTTCTGAGAACCATCCAAACCTACATTCCCAAATTCGAGGAATTGTACCTTCCACCCGTTATGAAAGAGATCGCTATGACCAAGCGCGGCATGGTCATATTCGTCGGTGGTACCGGAACCGGTAAAAGCACCTCCATGGCTTCAATGGTAGGTTATCGAAACGAGCAAGATTACGGTCATATTATTACCGTTGAAGACCCGATTGAATTTGTTCATGAACACAAGAACTGCATCATCACCCAACGAGAAGTTGGTGTGGATACCGAGTCATGGGAGACGGCACTGGTCAACGCCATGCGGCAAGCCCCGGATGTAATTCAAATCGGGGAAATCCGCCAGCGTGAGACTATGGAGAATGCGATCGTATTTGCCGAGACGGGCCACCTATGTATTGCCACGCTGCATGCCAATAACACGTATCAAGCGTTGGATCGCGTCATCAATTTCTTTCCCGAGGACCGGCGTACCCAGTTGTTTATGGACCTGTCGATGAACTTAAAGGCTTTGATATCGCAAAGGTTACTGCCCATCAAAACCGGCAAGGGCCGGGTGCCCGCGGTGGAGATATTAATCAATACACCGTTGATCTCAGATCTAATCCTTAAGGGAAAGATAGACGAGTTACGGGACATAATCGCCAAGTCTACAGAACACGGTATGCAGACCTTCGATCAGTCTCTGTTCGACTTGTACGAGACTGAACTGATCACCTACGAAGAGGCTATTCGAAACGCCGACTCACAGAACGACCTGCGTTTGCGCATCAAGTTGGAGAGCAAGGGCGCACGAACTGGCGAACTGGGTGACAGTATGCGCAACGTGACTTTCTAATACAGGCTAACCTTGTAGGAGGCGCGCCTCGCGCCGATTGAATCGCGGCGTTTCTACCAGATTCCAGCATTTAGAGTCACTCTCGCTAAGACGCCAAGCCCGCAAAGTTTAATCTTTAGGTTGTAGAACATATTATTCTTTCTTGGCGTGCTTAGCGCCTTTGCGAGAAAATATTTCATTTCTGTGTGGCCAAAGCGAGTACGGTGACATGCCTCTGTAAACGTTTCGGCACACGGATTAAGCATTGCGGCAAGGCGCCGCTCCTACAGATTCTCCGATTGCCGGGTATAAGCAAGTTCCCCGCCAATTAATGTGTGGGTGACCCGGCCTCTGAACGGCCAATTGTGAAACGGATTGTTTTTTCCCCGGCTTAACATTTTTCCGCGGTCGAATGTCCATTCGCTTTCTAAATCGAAGATACAGATATCTGCAGTCGCCCCTACGCCTAGATGCCCGCTATCAATATTTAAAATCTGAGCGGGTTTAATGGTTAACAAGGCTATGGCTTCAGAGAGGGTCAGAACATTTTCAATCACTAATTTGATAGTCAACGGCAGCAATGTTTCCAAACCAGATATTCCAGGTTCGGATTCACTGAAAGGAGCCAACTTAGCATCGGGTTCGTGGGGCTGGTGGTCTGAGCAGATGGCGGTAATGGTTCCATCTTTGAGGCCGGATATTAACCTGTCCCGGTCTCGTTGACTCCTCAGTGGCGGCGCCACATGGCACAGGGTGTTGAAAAAACCGATATCGTGTTCGGTCAGATGTAGGTGGTGAGCGGTGACGTCGGTTGTTACGGGAAGCCCTTCTCGTTGAGCCCTGGCCACCATGTCCACCGCCCGCGCTGTCGACAGGCCATTGAAATGACAAGCCGCCTGGGTTGTTTCTATCAACGCCAGATCCCGCGCGACCCCGACTGTCTCAGCTGCCTCCGGAATTGCGGGCAGTCCCAGCCGGGTGCTGATTTCACCTTCGTGCACGACACCGTTTCCCCACAACCAAGGATCGTGGGAGTGTAAAAAGACGGTGAGCTCGAAAGTCGAGGCATATTGTATGGCACGACGCATGACTACGGTATCTTTGACTGCAACAAGTGCGTTACTAACACCCACACAACCGGCTTCGTCTAGACCTGCCATATTAGTCAGGGTCTTCCCTTCAAGGTTTTGCGTCAGCGCTCCTAAGGGATGAATGAAACTTTTTCCGATTTGCCACGCACGTTGTTGAATCATTTGGGCCATAGCGGGGGTGTCGATTACAGGATTCGTATCAGGTGGTATACACAAAGTGGTAATGCCACCGGCCACAGCTGCCGACAACTCACTATCCAATGTGGCCTTATACTCCTGCCCGGGTTCGCGCAGTCTGGCCCGCAGATCTATCAGGCCGGGACAGACAACCAATCCGTTAGCATCGATTTCCCGATCTGTTTCGAAGTCCTCTGGTGGGTCATCCAGCGCTGCTATAAAACCGTCATTGATATACAAGTTGTGGTTACCGTCGACGTTATGAGCGGGGTCTATGACGCGCCCATTTCTTATAACCATGCCCATCAGGTTTCTCTTCTCCCTGCCTGACCGCCCATGATGATGGCCATGATAGACATTCTGACGGCTATGCCGTTGGTGACCTGATTCAAAATGACCGAGTGTGGACCATCGGCGACGTCGGAAGCGATTTCCAATCCTCTGTTAATAGGGCCTGGATGCATGACCAGCGCATCCGGTTTAGCATGGGCCAGCTTATCCCCGGTCAGCCCGTATAGATTGAAGTATTCTTGTTCGCTGGCTATCAAAGTACCTTGCATGCGCTCCAATTGCAGGCGCAGCATAATGATTACATCGACGTCTTTTAAACCGAGAGACATGTCGCTGTAGGGATGCACTCCCAGGCGCTCGACCTCTGTAGGCAACAGAGTTTTTGGAGCAATGACACGAATCTCCGGTACGCCCAGGATGTTCAAAGCATGGATCTGAGATCGAGCTACTCTGGAGTGGAGGATGTCGCCGACTATCGCAACGTTCAGGTTGTTGAATTCCTTTTTGTACTGGCGGATGGTGAACATGTCCAGCATGGCTTGGGTTGGGTGCGCGTGTCGCCCGTCACCTGCATTAATAACCGCGACATGTGGAGGAACATGGTGTGCAATGAGAAATGCGGCCCCACTATGCGCATCACGTACGACGAAAAGATCAGTGTGCATCGCTTCCAGGGTTTTGACGGTATCCAGGACCGACTCACCCTTGCTGGTCGACAAGCGCGTGGGATTGAGGTTTATCACATCTGCAGACAGGCGCTTGGCCGCGATTTCGAAAGTGGTTCTGGTACGGGTGCTGTTTTCGAAAAACAGGTTAACCACAGTCTTGCCGCGAAGTATTGGAACTTTTTTAATCTCGCGTTCGCCGAACGTAATGAACGACTCGGCGGTATCCAGGATATGCACGAGTGTTTCTCGCTCGAGTCCCTCTATGGTCAAAAAATGACGCAACTGACCTGTCTGATCATATTGCATGTCAGCAATCATGAATCCTTCTCGCTTATTTTAAGCGACAGTTCGTCAGGTCCGAGTAATTTGATATGTTGCTCGGCTGCTAAGCGCAAATGTTCTCCGACAACGTCGGGTTGTATGGGTAGTTCACGACCATCTCGCTCCACTAAAGCAGCCAGTACTATGGAACTCGGTCGCCCATAGTCGAAAATCACATTCATCGCGGCACGTGTCGTGCGGCCAGTATGTAGTACATCATCAACCAAAATAACGTGGCGCTCATTAACGTCGGTGGGCAAGTTTGACGCTTTGACCTGGGGATGCACACCTATTCGCGTAAAGTCATCGCGATAGAAACTGATGTCTAATGTTCCCAGCGGGTCTTCGAATTGCAGCGCTTTGTGCAATGATTCAGCGACCCAAACCCCTCCAGTATGAATACCAATCATGATCGGGTCTCGCGAAAGATAGGGTTGCAGGCCGGTTTCCATAGTCGCGAGAAGCTGGCTAACGTCGAGATCAGGTGTTTCCACGTTCGTGCTCACTTGTTGTTTTGCTCACCAAGAAATGTTTCCAGAATTAACCGGGCCGCAACTTGGTCACGCTTGCGTGACGTTTTACCGGAGCGAGTTCCTTGAGCTATCGCTAGGCGGGCCGCTTCAGAAGTTAAGTACTCGTTTACCCAGTGTACGGGTAGATTGTAACGGTCGGACAATGTTTGCCCAAATTTCTTGGCACGCTTTGTCATCGCGGTTTCGCGGCCGTCGCTATCAAGAGGGACACCTACGACCAGCGCTACGGGTTGCCAAGTGTTTACGTGACGGGTGATTCGTTCCCAATCAGGCGATGATCCTTTGACGCTGACTGTATCCAGGTCGCGCGCGGTTTGCGTTAGGTTCTGGCCGACGGCAATACCTATCTTTCGATTGCCGTAGTCAAACCCAAGATAGGTTTGTGTGAGTTTGGGTGGGCTAGGTTCGGATTCAGTACGCGTCAAGCGTGACCCGCATCGGTGGACAGCAAACTCAAGTCTACTCCAAGAAGACTAGCAGCTTTTGACCAGCGTTCTTCTATCGGTGTTGCGAAGATAAGGTCGTTATCGGCAGGCCAGTTTAGCCAGGCGTTTTCACTGATTTCCCGTTCGAGTTGTCCCGCCCCCCAACCGGCATATCCCAGAGCGAGCAGCGCGCGATTTGGCCCGGAATTGTTAGCCATTGCTTCGAGAATGTCTCGCGATGTGGTTAGGCCGGTTAAGTTGCTGATCTTCAGTGTGGAATCCCAGTCTCCGATATCCTCATGCAAGATAAATCCGCGCTCGATCTGTACCGGTCCACCGTAGTGAACTGGAGCTTCGGATTTGGTCGACGTCTCTCTGGCTATTTTCATTTGGTCTAATACGTCACCGACCGTGAGATCTATCGTACGGTTGATCACGATACCCAAAGCACCCTCGTGATTGTGTTGACAAATGTACGTTACGGTTTGCTCAAAATTCGGATCCTTCATCGCCGGCATGGCGATTAAGAAATGATTAGTAAGATAATTCGGTTTCTCCATAGCCCGTATTATAAACCGGGGACAGTATACTTTTTAACTGTGTTTTTCTTTTATGAGAATAAAGACAGGATATAAAACGATGTTAAAAAGTATACTGTCCGCCGGTTAATCCGAGCATGCCGCTGCTACAGTTTTGTCATCCGGTTTATCGGCTTGTTAACCTGCTGCCACGGACGAATTTCCACGTGCGAGTGATGTGAAGGATGTCAACCTCAGAGCGGAAAGTAGTAGGAAAGGGATCGAATGGAGAAGACAGCCGAACGATTCTTATCGCGGCGTCATCCAGCACCTTATGTCCGGAAGGTTTAATCACATTGATGGCATGTAGGTGCCCATTCGACTTGATTTCAACATCAAGCACAAGCTGGCCGGTGAGTTTGTCCCTTTTAGCCTGCTCGGGATAATTCAGGTTGCCAACGGTTTCGACCCTGGTCCGCCAGGCTTCCATATAGGCTGCATACTTGTATTCCTTTGTCCTTGCGCTTAAGAACTTGCGGCGCGGCCTTTTCTGATACTCCTCCCAAAACTGGCTAATCTCTGCACTCAGCCGAGAGCGCTCCCTGTTCACCGGTCGATTCTGGACTAAACCGGGTTTCCTTATCGTTTCAATTTCCTCCTTGGTAGGGGGCTCCGGATCTGTCATAGCAACATCTAGGGCTTTTTCTTGATCTTGCGTCAACATCGTTGTCTCAGGTTCGGTGACGGGTCCTGAGTCTGGGACAATACGCGCAACCGGCAATTGATCCGAATCGACCGGTTTAGGTTCTAACGGCAGTGGGCTCTTTGATATGACTGGTTTATCCGACTCCCCTCCGCCTTCTTGATTGGCTTGGGCTAAAAACTCCGCTTTGTCGGGTTCTTCATCACTGCGAGAATTAACCAACGTGATTTCTAATGTGGGCAGAATGTCCTCATCTGCGATTTTAGGAATGGTAAAACTGATTCCGAGGATAATAACCAAATGAGCGAGGATTGATCCGAAAGCGGTTAAACCCAGGCGGTCGCTTCTGGTGAATCCAGGAATTTGGTCGGCAATATCCACAGGCTCTTTTTAGGTTCTGATATTTACAGCCGGTCAGTGGCTATTGAGTTGTTTCTCGATTGCATCAAAAAGCAGGCCGCTGATATTTACTTTGTAAATCGCATCCAGTTCTCTAATACCCGTCGGACTGGTTACGTTGATCTCCGTCAGATAGTCTCCGATGATGTCCAGCCCTGCAAATAGTATCCCTGTTTTCTTTAGGGTTGGACCGACTTGTTCACAGATCCAACGGTCACGTTCTGACAGATCTTTGCCGATGCCTTTAGCCCCTACGGCCAGGTTCCCCCGGGTTTCGCCAGGCGCTGGGATACGAGCCAGTGAAAAAGGTGTCGGTTCACCGTCAATGAGTAAAACCCGTTTATCCCCTTCACTGATTTCGGGAATGAAACTCTGGGCCATACAGAATTTGGTTTGATGATTAGTCAATGTCTCCATGACCACATTAAGGTTCGGGTCTGCAGAAGACACCCGGAATACTGAGGCTCCACCCATACCTTCTAAGGGTTTTAGAATAATGTCATCGTATTGTTGCAGGAAGCTCTTGATATCTTGGTATTCCCGTGTGACCAATGTCGGGGGCGTGCACTGCGAAAACCAAGCGGTATACACCTTTTCATTTGCGTCTCGTAATGCTTGTGGTTTGTTGACCACCAATACGCCTTCACTCTCCGCACGCTCCAGCAGGTAGGTTGTATACACGTATTCCATATTAAACGGCGGGTCCTTGCGCATCATAATCACATCGAGACTTGACAGAGGTTTGGTGAATTCAGGCGACAACCGGTGCCATCCCTCGAAATCCTCAAACACTTCTACTTCGCGCATTCGGGCGTAGGGTTTTCCGTCGCTAAGAAACAAGTCGTTGAGTTCCATGTATTGGATTCGCCACTCTCGACGCTGCGCTTCCAATAACATCGCAAACGTAGAATCTTTAGCTATTTTTATCGATCCAATCGGATCCATGACAACACCAACTTGAACCGTCATGTGCGCTGGACACTTTTAAACACGTTGATCACAGGAATTGTCAGAATATCATGAAATATGCTAGACAAATCATCAATATATTGTTATTTGATAGAATTAGCTTGAGCAAATACCAAGACCGGGCAGTCAACCGGTCGAAACGGCCAAGCAGGAGGCTTCCCGGTTGGTCGTTCGCATACGGTAAATAGACTATGCTTATAGTTTAGTTGCTCCTTGGGGACGCATACAGCGTTGTTTTTGTTACTGTTTTTGTTAAATTTGAGTACAAAGAGGGTGCGATGGCGATAAAAGTCATGGTCATCGATGACAGCAACACCATTCGAAAAACCACAGAAGCATTGCTGACAAAAAAAGGTTACGAAGTTTTAACTGCGGCAGACGGATTTGAAGCGATGTCATTAATCACAGATCATCGACCGGACATAATATTTGTGGACATCATGATGCCTCGCCTGAATGGATACCAAACTTGCACTTTGATTAAAAACAACCGGCACTTTAAGCAAACGCCGGTTATTATGCTGTCGAGCAAAGATGGACTTTTTGATCGGGCTAGGGGTCGAATTGCTGGTTCAGAGGAACATATAAACAAACCATTTACAGAAGTAGATCTGTTATCTGCCATCGATAAACACGTTAGTAGCCCGGTGACCCATTAACTGGGTTCACAGGTTTTTTTGTTCGGGTAGCTTTAAAATTTACGAGGGGACACCGATGGAAGCTCAAAAGGTTTTAGTCGTGGATGATTCGCCCACTGACTTACATTTAATCACCGGTTACCTAATGAATAACGGATATACTGCGGTATCGGCATCAACCGGGGAAGAAGCATTAGAGAAAGTCAATGCCGACAAACCGGATTTGATCTTGATGGATGTGGTGATGCCGGGAATGAATGGTTATGAGGCGACAAGGGCACTCCACAAGAATCCGGATACGGCGTCGATCCCTATAATGATCATCTCTTCAAAAGGACAGGATACCGATAAAATATGGGGCATGAGACAAGGGGCAAAGGATTATTTGGTTAAGCCTATTACCGAACGCGCCTTAATTGAGAAAATAAGAGCTCTGTGACATAGAGCAAAACCATGCATGACAAAACGGAGCATCCGGTTGAAGCCTTGTGGCGAATGCAGCAAGAGGCAAGGAAAGACGGGAGCACTCCGCCTGGCCAAGATCAGGATGAAAGAAGGTGGGGTGGGCTGGCCTTTCAGGTAGGTGAAAACCGGTTAGTTACGGAGTTAACCAGTGTAGTTGACGTATTGGATTGCCCCGCGGTAACACCGTTACCTGGGACGCAACCCTGGCTTAAAGGCGTATGTAATGTACGTGGAAACATTTACTCGGTAGTGGATTTGGGCGTATACCTGGGTGTTGCGCCGCCTTTGGCTGCCAACGAGGGTCGTCTGATGGTAGTCAATGACAAAGAACTGGGCAGTACATTACTGGTACCCAAGATATTTGGTCTACGTTACTTCAGCGAGCAGCAACTGCAACCAGACACATCGGGCCTTGCTGAAGTCATTCAACCCTATATTAAGCAAGCGTTTAAGCTGGACGACCAACTCTGGGGCGTATTGGATTTGGACCGACTAATAACAGCGAAAAAGTTTTTGCAGGTCGAGAGCACGGCTACAAGCAAGTGAGGTATGCCGTATGGCAATAGCAAGAGACTCAATCGACGATAAAATGGAAGTCAATGAGACGGACAATGAGTCTCTCGATCAGGCATCGGTAGACGTTGATCTGGAAGATCCGTTGGTGTCTTCTCATGACGGAGATCCTTCAAATGTCGCCACCAGGCCGGCCAAACCTTCGATGATCAGCACAATTCTCAGCAACTTGCCGTTCCTGATCACCGGCATGATTTTGTTGATTATCGTTCTCGTCGTATTCCAAACCCTCGAAAGACAGCGCGCAGCTAGTCAAGCGGAATATGTGGAACGGGCGTCAAAATTGTCAGCTCTATCCCAACAAATAACCGTAGACGCTGGTATCGCTACAAGGGGTGATGAAAGTGCGTTTACTGGGTTGCAACTGGCACGGCAACAATTTGCAACGATCGCGGAGTCACTCGACAAAGGTGATACTGGCGCGAAGATGGCACCGCTGCCAGGGATAAACAGGGACGCTCTACTATCTGTCTTATCTCTGTGGGAGGATGTCAAAATAAATGTTGATACTATCCTTGAGCACCAGGACGTGCTGCTCGACACCCACCAGCAAGCCAAGGTCGTCAACGAAACAGCCCCGCTGTTGCTGACCAAGGCAGACGACATGGTAGACGCGGTAGTCAATGAATCCCAGGATGTAAGACTAGTCAATGAATCTGCCCGTCTGCGTAGTTTAAGTCAGCGTATCGCCAAGGATGTGAACATCTACGCACAAGGCGAGAGTAATGCCACCGTCGCGGCAGAGCAAATGGGTAAAGATGTAGAGCAGTTTCGGGCCAACTTAGAGGACCTGCGCAGGGTGGCAGGCCCGGTCACTTCAGTAAAACTGGACGAAGTCGACACTACCTATAATCAGTTAAAAACATCCGTTACTAATATTCTTGAAGGTTCCGACGATTTTTTTATGGCTCACAAGGCCTCATCATCGATCCAGGATTCGACCGCGCTGATGTTGCCTGCGGTGGAGAGACTGGTTGAAGAGGTTGCGGCATCCGAAGCGAAAGATATACGGGCGTATATACCGTGGGTGTTGGGTGCGTTGATTGCCGTGTTTTTATTCTTGTTAGGCAGGGCTCTGATAAACGACGCAAGAAATCGTGCAGACCAAAGTGCACGACAAAACCGTGAAACACAAGACGCGATCCTGAAACTTTTAGATGAGATGGGTAATTTGGCGGATGGAGACCTTACCATCGAGGCGGAAGTTACCGATCAGATCACGGGTGCCATCGCGGATTCCGTCAACTTTGCTGTCAAAGAAATGCGTGAACTGGTCACCCGTATCAACACGGCATCACAACAAGTTGCCCAGGAATCACAGGCTACGGCGTTAAGTGCACAGGAGTTGTCTAAAGCCAGTGCTCGACAGGCCGACCAAATTACCAGCACAACGGAAACAGTACAGTCCATGTCTCGTTCCATGGAAGATATGTCTAACGAAGCTTTGCGTTCAGCCCAGGTGGCGCGAACGTCTGTAGACGTGGCCAAGCGAGGAGCAAAGGCAGTGCGCGAGACGATTCAAGGCATGGATGACATGCGTGATCAGATACAAGAGACCTCAAAGCGGATCAAACGCTTGGGTGAAAGCTCCCAGCAGATTAGTGATATTGTGGGGTTGATCAATGATATAGCGGAACAAACCAATATCTTGTCACTCAATGCCGCCATACAAGCTGCGATGGCCGGGGAGTCGGGCAGAGGGTTTGCTGTTGTTGCCGACGAAGTACAAAGGTTGGCGGAACGGTCGGCGGAAGCGACTAAACAGATCACAAGCCTTGTAAAAAACATTCAAGCAGACACAAATGAAGCAGTTGCGTCTATGGAGCAGGCGACACAGGGTATGGTGGACGGTACAGAGTTGGCAGACGCGGCAGGTCAAGCGCTCGGTGAAATAGAATCTGTATCTGAGCAAATTTCAGAATTAATTGGTCGCATGGCGGAAACTGCACATAAACAATCTCAATCAGCAACGGATGTTTCAGATCAAATGACATCGATTCGCGATGTCACAACCACTACGTCGCAGGATGCGACACGGACAGCAGAATCCATTGGTAAACTTAAAAATCTGGCACGTGAGTTAGCACAGTCCGTGGCTGGTTTCAAAATCCCGGTATGACTCGAATACCTCACATCGAACGAAGGGTAGGCTGTGGCTAGTCTCGGTACCGTTGAGTCTGGGACCCTGGATTGGGTCAAGACGGAGATTGATCAAACCTTGGGGCAAGCGCGCGAAGCTTTAAATGAGTTCGTGGCGCACAAGGACGACCTGACACCCTTAAGAATGTACGTCAACCACCTGCATCAAGTCGTGGGCACGCTACAGATGGTGGAACTGGATGGTGCCGCTATGCTGGCGAAGGAAACGGAATCTCTGGCCGACGAGGTGATCCACAATGGCCTCGAGCACGACGGTCAAAAGGTGGTTTCGTTGTTGGACTCCTCGCTACAGGATCTTTCCGCGTACCTGGACAAGCTACAGAAAGGTATGGCGGATATGCCCATACACAATCTGCAATCAATGAATGCGTTGCGCCAGGCCCGAGGTGAAGGGCCGATAGAGATTTTTTCCATATTTACGCCGGACCTTGAAGTCTACCCACCCAAACCCGACAAACGGGAGAAGCTCGAAGATGCCGAGTACAGGGATCGCATCGGCCAAATTCGCAAACAATTTCAGGTCGCCCTGCTGCGTTGGTTACGAGATACTGATAACGAAGCGTTATCCACACTTGGTGAACTCACCAGTCAGCTACAAAACATTGCTCGGTTCAACAGCGTCGCCCAGTTGTGGTGGGTCGCACGGGGCTACATCGAAATCTTGGCAGACGACTCCAGTGAATTGGGTATGACGCAAAAGCACGTTCCCGCCCGTTTAGATCAGTTGCTACGCAAATTGATAGAAGGTGGCGAAGCGGCAATAGCGAAGGATCGCGATGAAAATTTGATCAAACAGATGCTATACGACATCGGTGTCTCTTCCTCTGATAGCGCTGTGGTCAAGGAGATTCAGCACGCATTCAATCTCAGTGAAATTATCCGCGGTGAAACTATCGAACAGCCGCTCAAGGATATACCGCCGACGTTGGGGCAGGAATTAGAAGCGGAACTGGGTTCTATCAAAGAAAACATAACGGACTACTTTGAAAGCGTAGACCGTGATCCTGAACGACTGGATCAAATAGTCCAGGGTCTGCGCAGCATAGCTACACGTGTAGAGCAGGAAGATTCGTCAAACTTGGTCGAGCTGATCACAGAAGTGGTCAACGTTTTAAACCTGGCCGGCACGCAATTAGACGGCATGGATGAAAATGCCATAGCGTTGCAAGTCGCCGAATCGCTCATCCTCCTGGAGGAAATACTAAAGTCTAAATCCGATTTGGTTGAAGATTGGCCGCAATCGGTGAATGAGAAAGTTGAAGGTTTGCGCAACATCCGTGAACACAGCGCAGACGCGACGGATGCAGCAGGGCTCAAAGTGGCGAGATTGGCCACGGCTGATATGAAGAGCCTGTTACCGGTTGTAGCGAATGAGATCTACGTCAATCTGCATGCAGCCGAAGAGGCACTCGAAGCATTTTCAAGGCGCCCTGAAGAAACCACACCCTTGGAAGGCGTCCCGGATAACCTGGCCCAAGTACAAGGCGCCCTGCAGATACTGGGCCAGCATAAGGCTGCTGACATGCTGTCTACCGCGAACGACTATCTCAAAAAACTAATTAGCAAAGAGCTGGAGCCCACTCACGCCCTAATCGATTCGTTAGCAGTGGCAATCGTAACAGCGCAGTCATTTGTTGAAGGTCTTGAGAAGGATCGACCTTATACGAGGGAGATGGTGGATAGAGCCATTCAGGACCTCGAAGATGTGTTAACTGAACGTGAGCTGATCAATTTCGATCCGGCCCAAGCCGTGAACACCCTGAGGGAGCACTTAGAAAAGTGGCTCTCGGACAACGCGAACTATGCGGCCTTTAGACAACTGCGTCAGTCCATCAAGGAGATTTCAGCTGTCGCGAGTATAAGGAACCTATCCAAGCCGAGACGTATCGCGCGGGAAATGAATAACTTATTGGATATCGTTACAGATGACCCCTCTTTCTTATCGGAAGAGGTGGGGCACACACTGCGGCGATCACTGGATACGCTGGAAGAGTTGGTGGTGGATCTAGAGGCTTCAGTTACTGCGCAAGAAGAGTCAGCTATCGAAGAGGGGGTCGAAGAGGAGCTGGAAGTACAAACCGAGATCCTGGAAATTTTCAGGGAAGAAGCTGAGGAATGCACAGAAAATATCGATCGATTTTTTAGCATTTGGCGGGACGATACCACTAACGAATCCGCACTGATTGATTTACGCCGGCAGTTTCACACACTCAAAGGTAGTGGTCGTACGGCGAATGTCGGACCGTTTGCGGAATTGGCCTGGATTGTGGAGCACCTGCTCAACCAGGTAATAGATCGCAAATTGGCGGTATCCGACGGATTACTCTCACTAGTAAGTGACGCCAAACAGGCCATTGTCGAGCTGCTAAAGGACAAGGCGTTTGGCGCTAGTTGGCTGGATTTGCCAGCTTGGGAGGCCAGGTCTAAAGATCTGCTGGAAGGCGAAAAGAAGCCGCCTTTAAACATCGTTGAGATAGCTAAACCGGCTGTCGAGGAGAAACCTGAACAAGAAGCCGACAGACCATCTGATATCTCGGCAGGTGCCAAACTCGATGACGCTGTAATACGTATATTTACCCAAGAGACTTTGGGTCATATCAATACGATCCGAGATTTCCTGAGTAACTCGTCGAACATCGTATCCCCCGAGTTGTTAAGGGCGGTGCATACACTGCGCGGCACCTCCCGGTCGTTACACCTGGTTGAAATGTCAAACGTATTTCTTGCCCTCGACGAGCACTTGAATTCCATTTACGAAAGCGGAGAACTGCTTAGTCAGCGAGAGTTAGACCTGCTTGACAAAGCGGCATTGTTATCCGCGAAGACGCTGGATCGGCTAAATACCGATAGGACTTTTCCCGCGACGCTTCGTAGTGAGTTCGACGGGTTACGTGAGGTGATTGCGAGCTGCCGGCGGCCGGACCAAGGGTTGTCCGAGGAAGACGACATAAGTGCACTGGGTAGGCTCGTGTCGCAACAAGAACCGCAAACCACGCCGGTTCGTGAAGCGGGTGGGGTAACCGGTGATGCTGCACTGGAAGATGACGCCTTGATCGATCTCAAGAATATCTTTTGTGAAGAATCGATTGATGTTCTCACCCGGATCAACAATGTATTGGATGAGTGGCGTGACGGTCAGGAAGAGGCAGTAGTCATTCCAAAAATAAAAAGGGACCTACATACGCTCAAAGGTAGTGCCCGTACCGCCGGCTACGACGCAATCGGCGACCTTAGCCATTTGACGGAAACTCTATTGGAAAAGGAAGAAAAAGGATTTTCCATCGAGGAAAATTTATTACGTGTCTTATTGGAGGAGGTGCACGACACGCTGTCGGAAATGATAAATCAGGTTGAACAGGGGGAGACGGTAAAAGAAGCCATTCACCTTAAGCAGCGCATGTCCGAGCTTGTTATGCCACACAGAGAGGGGCCATCTGTTTCCGCGGTAGACGATACTGCGCAAACTATAGAAAAGAAAGGTTTGCGTACCAAGGTGGCTGTAAATGTGTCCACACCAGCGGCTATACAACCCGGAACCGGCGTGGGTACCGAGTTGAGTCTGGATGCAGACAAGGAAGGTGAGGAGGTAGAGTCAGGCCGGAACGTTTTGCGAGTAAATACGGATGTTCTCGATAAGCTGGTTAACTACGCTGGTGAGGTGAGTATCACTCGTGCCCAGATGCAGGAACAACTGGGTGGGCTTAGATCTAATCTGGTTGAACTTAGAGGTAATATTTCTAGATTTACCGAGCAACTAAGGCGATTGGAATTACAGTCGGATAGTCAAATCCGATCTCGAATCCATGAACAACAAGCCCAGGTGGATTCGGACCGGGGTGAATTTGACCCGTTGCAACTCGACCGTTATACGGAGCTGCAACAGTTGTCCAGAAGCCTGTCTGAGAGTTTGGATGACTTGGTCACTATACAGAGTGACATCAGTAAGATTGTTCACCAAAGTGAATCCGTGATGCAGCAACAGGCGCAATTGAGCGCGGAACTACAGAACGGATTAATGGGTGCTCGCCTCGTACCATTTTCCACCCTGATTCCAAAGTTGCGGCATCAGACTCGACAAACGGCACGGGAATTACACAAGGAAGCCGAACTGCGAATGACTGGTGGCAGTGTTGAAATCGACCGTAAAGTGCTGGACGGTATGGCAGAGGCCTTAGATCACATGATCAGGAACGCCCTGTATCATGGAATCGAGGATCCCGGCCATAGGAAAGCGAGAGGAAAACCCAAAGCGGGTACCATTCTCGTTGAATGTAAACATCAAGGTAACGAGGCCATCATCAGATTCAGTGATGACGGTGCCGGCCTGAATGTGGACGAGATCCGATCTAAAGCCATTCACCGCGGCCTTATCCGGGATAAGGCCTCTCTTTCCGATCAGGAGATTATTCAGTTAATCGTATTACCGGGATTCAGTACTGCCGCTGAAGTCACCCAGGTATCAGGTCGCGGTGTTGGGATGGATGTTGTACACAACGCAGTACGACGCTTAGGTGGCAGCATAACCGTCGAAAGCGAACCTGGGGAGGGAACCGCATTTGTAATCGTCTTGCCTCTGTCTTTATCCATCACCCAGGCCATATTTGTGCGCTGTGGTTCACAGGAATTCGCGGTCTCGCTGAACGTTATCCAGAACGTTGTGAAAGTGGACAGGAAAGAATTGGAATCAATGTCTCAAGAAGGACAGGCGGTTTTTGAACGCGATGGACGTGTATATCCCCTAATGGATTTATCCAGGCGCTTAAACATAATGGACGAACTGGACAACCAAGAACGCGTTCCTATTTTGATTGTTCGCATGGGGGCCACTGAAGTCGCGGTTAAAGTGGGTAAATTGATGGGCACTCAGGAAGTGGTCGTGAAATCACTTGGAAGTCACATCGCTCACATGGAGGGTATTGCTGGCGCCACCATCCGAGGTAACGGCGCGGTGGTTCTCATTCTGGATCTTACGGAACTATGGCTAGCGGATCATGAACACCGGGATGTTACGGAAGAGGAGTCTGTTCCGGTCGAGGCACCGCCAGCTCCGCCTTTGATCATGGTGGTGGATGACTCACTCACCGTGCGAAAAGTGACTGCACGCAACTTGTCTCGCCATGGTATGGAAGTGGTAATGGCCAAAGACGGCGTTGATGCGCTGGATCACATAAACAAGAGGTTGCCGGACCTCATGCTGGTTGATATCGAGATGCCGCGCATGGATGGGTATGAACTTACCAGGCAGATCAGGAGCGACCCTGCAACAAAGAACATCCCAATAGTGATAATCACTTCACGTGCTGGAAAAAAACACAAGAAAAAGGCGCTGTCGTTGGGTGCCAACGACTACCTCACTAAGCCCTACCAAGAGGATGAACTGGTCTCCCACGTAGAAGCCTGCCTGTCGCAAGCCAAGGTTGTGAGGGCGTAAACCGACGTTTAGGAGCGGCGCCCACGCCGCGATAATCGGCGCGGAGCGTGCCTTCTACTATGCTAGTGGCTCGTACCCTAGTCACGAGTAGCGAGTATGATCTCCGTTAATTTTTTGCTGGCTACTAGATACAAGCTGCTCGCTACTTTTACGCAGGAGCGACACCTCACCGCGATTCGATCGGCACGGGGCGCCCCTCCTACAAGTGAATTAAAAAGTATACTGTCCCCGGTTTATGTTGTGGCTTTACAAATGCCATCCCAGGCGACATTACACAGGTGTTCGATTTCTTCAGGGGTGATTACATAAGGTGGCATAAAGTAGACGACGTTTCCCAACGGACGCAACAACGCCTCGTTTTCCAGGGCGTGCCTATAAACCGTTAAGCCCCGGCGCTGTTGCCATGGATAAGGTGTTTTTGTTTCTTTATCCTGCGCCATTTCAACCGCCGTTATCATGCCGGTCTGTCGCACTTCGCCTACGTGGGGGTGTTCGTTGAAACGTTCAGTGGACTTGGCCAGCACATCAATGAGTAACTTGTTCTGCTCGATAGTGTTGTTTTGTTCGAACAGCTCCAATGTGGCTAGCGCAACCGCGCAACATAAAGGATTTCCCGTGTAACTGTGCGAATGCAGAAAGCCCCTCAAACTCTCATAGTCGTCATAAAAGGCTTGGTATATTTCGTCACTGGTAACCACGGCCGACAACGGCAGATACCCGCCGGTCAAACCTTTGGCTAAACACATAAAATCAGGGGTCACACCCGCTTGCTCACAAGCAAACATGGTACCGGTTCTGCCGAATCCGACAGCACATTCATCAGCAATGAAATGAACGTGGTAAGCGTCGCAAAGTCTGCGTAGTTCCCGCAAGTAAACTGGGTGGTACATGCGCATCCCACCCGCGCACTGCACCAGTGGTTCTACAATCACCGCGCAGGTATTTTCACCATGCTTTTGCAAGGCGTCTTCTAAGTCAGCCACGCGCTGCAATGAGCGTTCTTTCCAGCTTTCGCCAGTTTCGCGTTGGTAACAATCCGGTGATGGCACTGTATGTGGTCGCAAAAGCAAAGGCTGGTATGTATCCTTGAAAATGGATACATCTCCTACGGACAACGCACCTATTGTTTCGCCGTGGTAGCTGTTTTCCAAATTGATGAATTCTGTTTTATTGGATTGGCCGCAGTTTTTCCAATATTGGAAACTCATTTTCAAAGCAATTTCTATTGCCGCAGACCCGTTCTCCGCATAAAAACAGCGTTGGAGATTTCCGGGCGTAATCTGTGCGAGCTGTTCAGAAAGCCGCACCACGGGTTCATGTGTGCAGCCTGCCAAGATGACGTGTTCCAGTTCCTCGGTCTGGGTTTTTAAAGCCGCATTGATATGGGGGTTGGAGTGCCCGAAAAGGTTAACCCACCACGAACTGATCGCGTCGATGTAGCGGTTACCGTCGAAATCTTCAAGCCATACCCCTTTACCCCGGCGTATTGGGACCAGCGGTAGGTCCTCATGGTCTTTCATCTGTGTGCAGGGGTGCCATACCGTCTGTAAACCCCTGGCTGCTATCGTCTGATTATTTATCATCGGATTATGTTGTTGTTTCGGTAGGGATTAAATTAACATCATCTGGCTGCCGACGGGAGTTTGTTAAACCAAATCTTGGGTTTACAATCACCTTTTTCTCAGGGCTGCCTCCAACAGGGCTTTTAATGTCATTTTCATATCCAGTCGTCGATGAAGTTGCCGATATTGTTCGCCATGTCGGGCGCGAAACACTCACAAAGGAACATACAACATCCGTACAGATTAAACGCGACGGGAGTTATGTAACTAAAAGAGACACGGACATACAGAAGAAGCTCGTTGGTGTACTGCAGGCACAGTGGACGGGAATCCCGCTAATGGGTGAGGAAATGACCGACGCGGAGCAGGATGAAGTCTTAGCAAAGGCTGAGCGATTTTGGTGTCTCGATCCGCTGGACGGGACCACCAACTATACTTCGGGTCTGCCTTTTTACGGTATTTCCTTGGCCTTGATCGAAGAGGGTTTGGCCAAGCTCGGGGTGGTTTACGATCCGGTTCGCGACGAGTGTTTTACCGCCGCCCTTGGCAGCGGAGCCCGGTTAAATGGCACGCTCCTACATACCACTCAAGCAGCGCGTAGCCTACATTGTATAGCTTGTGTTGACTTTAAGAGATTGGCGCGTACCCTAGCCGAGCACTTGGTGGCACAACCACCTTATAAGTCGCAGCGCAACTTAGGCGCCTGTGTCTTAGAGTGGTGCTGGTTAGCAACGGACCGTTTTCAACTGTACCTCCACGGAGGGCAAAAACTATGGGACTATGCAGCCGGCAATCTCATTCTGCGTGAGGCTGGGGGACGGGCCGTTACCTTGGATGGAACAGAGATTCCGATTAAGGATCAGTATAAGAGTCGTAAAATATCCGTGGTCGCTGCCAGCAATCCGGCATTGTTGGATGACTGGTTATCCTGGATTCATGATCGGGCGGATTTGTACAACCTGTTGATTAAAACCAGTAGTGCTAAATCAAGTGAATGAGTACCAACGCCTCCTGGCACTGCGGAGTATTGTTAACAGCCTCAAGTAACTATCGGCAAAGAAGATGACTCAATGAAAATGAATGCTGAGCAGGTGGCATTGACCAGAAGGGAGTTGGCTAATGCGATTCGTGCATTGAGCATGGACGCGGTTCAAAGAGCCAACTCCGGGCACCCAGGGATGCCCATGGGCATGGCTGATATCGCGCAAGTATTATGGAGCGATTTTCTGAAGCACAATCCTAATAATCCAAAGTGGGTTGATCGAGATCGTTTCGTGGTGTCAAACGGTCATGGCTCCATGCTGTTATATTCGTTGTTGCACCTGTCTGGTTACGACCTGAGTATCGAGGACATAAAAAATTTCAGACAGCTCCATTCTAAAACCCCGGGACACCCAGAATTCGGCTATACACCAGGCGTGGAAACTACAACGGGCCCGCTGGGGCAGGGCCTTAGCAATGCAGTGGGAATGGCCATCGCAGAAAAAATCCTGGCTGCCCGGTTCAATCGACCAGGCCACAGTATTGTTGACCATTACACTTATGTTTTCCTCGGGGACGGGTGTCTAATGGAAGGCATCTCCCATGAAGCCTGTTCCCTGGCTGGTACTCTAGGCTTGGGAAAACTGATCTCTTTTTGGGATGACAATAGTGTTTCTATAGACGGCGATGTCAGCGGTTGGTTTACCGATGACACCCCCGCACGTTTCGAAGCTTACGGGTGGCACGTCATTCCCAATGTCGATGGGCACGATGCGGATCAAGTAAATAACGCCATAAAAGAAGCCCAAGCGCACAATCACCGGCCAACTTTGATTTGCTGTAAGACGGTGATCGGCTGGGGTTCACCCAATAAACAGGGGTCTGCGACTTGCCACGGGGCTGCTTTAGGCGAAGAAGAAGTCGCCCTGGTTCGAGAAACTATCGGTTGGCACTATGCCCCTTTTGAAATTCCGGACGGTATTTACACCCAATGGGACGCCCGAGTACGCGGGTCTAACCTAGAGTCCGAATGGGTCCAGCGATTTAAGGCTTATAAAGCCGAGTATCCTGAACCGGCTGGTGAATTTGAACGGCGCATCGATGGCGAGCTGCCTGCACACTGGGAAAAAGTGGTTACTGACTTTATCCAGCAAATCGAAGCAGAGGCAAGAAGCGACGCCACTCGAAAGTTTTCACAATCCTGTTTGAACGCGTACGCTGCCGTCTTGCCGGAAATGATCGGCGGATCGGCGGATTTAACCGGTTCGAATAACACGACTTGGTCCGGCTCTACTACACTGACTTCTGATCCTGTCGATGCAAACTATGTTTACTACGGGGTGCGTGAATTCGCGATGTCAGCGGTTATGAACGGCATTGCATTGCATGGCGGGTTTATCCCGTATGGTGGGACCTTTCTCGTTTTCTCGGACTATGCCCGTAACGCAGTGCGCATGGCCGCCCTAATGGGAGTAAGGAGCATCTTCGTATACACGCACGATTCTATCGGGTTGGGTGAAGACGGTCCCACACACCAGCCGGTGGAACAAGCAGCAAGCATACGTTTGATCCCGAACTTGTCGGTATGGCGACCATGTGATGGCGTGGAAAGTGCGGTAGCCTGGCAACGGGCAATAGAGCGTAGACAAGGGCCAAGCGCGCTGCTGTTTACCCGTCAGAGTGTTGCGCACCAGCATCGAACGCCGGGGCAGATCGAAAATATAAAAAGGGGTGGGTACATCCTGGTCGATACGGAAACGGAGCCGTCGGTTATAGTCATTGCCACCGGTTCCGAAGTTGAACTCGCGGTCGAAGCGGCGCGCCATTTTCCAGATGAGGTACGCGTGGTATCTATGCCCAGTACGGATGTATTTGACGAGCAAGATGAACAATACAAGCATTCAGTGCTGCCCGTGTCGGTTGACAAGCGTATCGCCATCGAGGCGGGTGTTGCGGATTACTGGCGCAAATATGTCGGATTGACTGGTAGGATCATCGGGTTGAATTCTTTCGGCGAATCCGCCCCGGCAAAGGATTTGTTTTCCCATTTTGGGTTCAACGTAGACAAGGTGACCGAAACAATCGCAAACATACTTGACGGTTAGCGTAGCGCACTGTGGGGGCATAAATATTTTTAGGGGCGGCGCCTCACCGTAGTTATTTTACGATAGGCATCTTTCCGGCTAGGTTTCATTTTTAAAATGTTGAAGGAGATTTATCAATGACAATTAAAGTTGCAATCAACGGTTTTGGTCGAATCGGCCGAAATTTACTGCGAGCGATGTTCGAATCGGGACAGTCCGATGACTTTGATGTGGTCGCAGTCAATGATTTGGGTGATGCTGCGACCAATGCACATCTATTGAAATACGATACCGTCCACGGCAAGTTTGGTTACGAGGTTTCGGTCGAAGGTGACAGCTTTCAGGTCGGAGGTGAGTCGGTGAAAGTGCTGGCCGAAAGAGATCCCAACAAACTGCCCTGGGATGATTTGGGTGTGGATGTAGTCATGGAATGCACCGGTTTGTTCACCAGCAAAGAGAAAGCCGGTGCACATCTCAAAGCAGGCGCGAAAAAGGTGATTATCTCTGCCCCCGGTGGCAAGGACGTTGACGCGACCATCGTTTATGGCGTTAACCACGACGTCCTGAAGTCGTCGGACACAGTCATCTCGAATGCATCCTGCACGACGAACTGCCTCGCCCCTATGGTAAAAGTACTGCATGACAATATAGGCGTGCTCGGTGGCTTGATGAACACGATACATGCGTACACCAACGACCAGGTGTTGAGCGACGTTTATCACTCGGATCTCCGACGCGCACGTTCCGCGACTCAGTCCATGATCCCTACAAAAACGGGTGCTGCCGCCGCTGTAGGCCTGGTGTTGCCAGAACTTAACGGCTTGCTGGACGGGTTTGCTGTTCGCGTTCCGACCATAAACGTTTCTCTGGTCGATTTAACCTTCCAGGCAGCACGGGACACTAGTGTTGAAGAGGTGCACGAGGTAATGAAAAACGCCGCCGATGGGTATCTTAAGGGAATACTGGATTACAACGATGAACCCTTGGTATCGGTGGATTTTAATCACAATCCCGCGTCATCCATCTACGAGGCGTCAATGACACGCGTTGTAAATAAACGTACGGTCAAGGCATGTTCGTGGTATGACAATGAGTGGGGATTTTCCAACCGCATGCTGGATACTTGTAGGACTTTAATGAACGTCAGTTAAAAGTAATAAAGCCTAAAGTACAAAGGAATGTACTGTAGGCATACATCTGTCTGGAACTTTCGACTTTGAACTTTAAACTTTAAACTTTTCAATGACTATCTTAAAAATGTCCGACCTCGATCTTGCCGGTAAAAGGGTATTGATCCGGCAAGATCTGAATGTACCGGTTCACAACGGCGAGGTGACTAGTGACACACGGATTCGTGCGTCACTCCCCACCATAGAACATGCACGGAAAGCCGGTGCGAAAGTCATACTGATGTCACATTTGGGGCGCCCAATAGAGGGCGAATATGCGGACAAATTTTCGCTGCTGCCTGTGGCACAGAATCTATCCGATAAACTTGGGAATGATATAGAACTAGTGCGTAATTACTCAGACGGCTTGAAAGAATTGGCTAACGGTCAAGTCGTTCTGCTGGAGAACGTGCGTTTCAATGAGGGTGAAAAAAGCGACGATGGGGAATTGTCCCGTCAATACGCAGCGCTGTGTGACATTTACGTCATGGATGCGTTTGGTGCCGCACACCGAGCTCAAGCCAGCACCCACGGTGTGGCGCGATTTGCGCCTATCGCTTGTGCGGGACCGTTGTTGGTGGCGGAACTGGATGCTTTGGCCAAGGCGTTAGAAGATCCGGCCCGCCCTATGGTCGCAGTGGTCGGTGGCTCTAAAGTATCGACCAAGTTGAGTGTGCTTAGTTCCTTGTTAAAAACTGTGGATCAGCTTATCCCGGGCGGGGGTATCGCCAACACGTTTGTTGCCGCCGTAGGCCACGGTGTAGGGCAGTCCTTGTACGAACAAGATTTTGTCGAGCAAGCCCAAGGGTTGTTAACGGAAGCTCAGGCTAAAGGTAGTGAAATACCTATTCCCTCGGATGTCGTGGTCGGTAGCGAGTTTTCCGAATCAGCTTCCGCGACCACAAAACCAGTCAACCAGGTTGCTAAAGATGAAATGATATTGGATATCGGGCCGGAAACCGCACGAAGGTATACGGCTATTTTGAACGCAGCCGGAACGATTGTATGGAATGGTCCCGTGGGCGTGTTTGAATTTGAGCAATTCGGTCTAGGCACACGCTCCATCGCCCACGCAATCGCCGAAAGCTCTGCGTTTTCAATCGCGGGTGGTGGTGACACGCTGGCCGCAATCGATAAATACGGTGTAGCCGATGGGATGTCGTACATTTCAACGGGTGGTGGTGCGTTCCTGGAGTTCCTCGAAGGCAAGACACTACCCGCAGTTCGGGTACTGGAAGAAAGGGCAGTTTGAAGTAAAAAAGTTTAAAGTTTAAAGGATAAAGGTTAAAGTCTGACGTCGAAGCATGAGGCTTAGCAGCTTCTCCAAGGCTCTACTTATTTGTTCTTAAAAAATCGGTCTTTAAACTTTAACACTTTAATCTTTAAACTTGATTAGTGCTTCGACGAACGAAAATTATCGCCACGGTTGGTCCGGCTACAGATGATCCCGACACAATGGATAACATTATTGAGGGTGGCATGGATGTAGCACGGGTTAATTTTTCCCACGGCGACTTTGAAACGCATAAGCAACGCGTTACTGCGGTACGCGAATGCTCAGAGAAGCAAGATCGCTATGTCGGTGTAATGGTCGACTTGCAAGGACCAAAAATACGGGTCGAGGCGTTCAGGCAAGGGTCAATCGTACTCAAGGACGGGCAGCGGTTCATTCTGGACACCGAGCTGGGTAAAGAGCAAGGCGATACCGAGCGAGTCGGCGTTTCCTACAAAGAGCTTATCCAAGATGTCAAACCGGGTGATGTATTGCTACTGGACGATGGCAATATCGTTATGACCGTGCAGAAGCTGGAGAAACATGAGATCCATTGTATCGTAAACAGCGGTGGCAAATTGTCTGACCATAAAGGGTTGAATCTTCAAGGCGGGGGGCTAACCGCGGGTGCGCTGACCAAAAAGGATCTGGAGGACATCAAGTCGGCGGCAAAGTTGGAGGCCGATTATCTGGCAGTGTCCTTTGTACGTACTGCGGAAGATGTGCGTCAGGCCAGATGGCTGCTTGAAGCTGCGGGGGGAGGGGCGCGTATCGTTGCCAAGATAGAACGTGCTGAAGCATTAGAGCACATCGACGAAATCATAGAGGCTTCGGATGTCATCATGATTGCTCGCGGTGATTTGGGGGTTGAGATCGGCGACGCCGAGTTACCGGGAGTACAGAAAGAAGTCATCCGCCGAGCGCGCTCAGCCAACTGTGTGGTGATAACGGCGACACACATGATGCAATCAATGGTTGAACATCTACAGCCGACCCGGGCTGAAGTGTTGGACGTAGCGAACGCGGTGATGGATGGAACCGACGCGGTCATGTTGTCGGCTGAAACTGCAATCGGCAAATATCCCGCGGCAGTGGTTGCACGGATGGCCGCGATTTGCGCTGGTGCCGAGCGCCAACGTGTTGTTATGGAGTCCACCCACCGCATGGATGCCAAGTTTGAATCCATCGAAGAAGCAGTCGCTATGGCTGCCATGTATACTGCCAATCATCATGCCGTCACAGCCATCGTTGCTATGACGGAGTCGGGTACAACGGCAAAGTGGATGTCACGCATCAGCAGTGGGTTACCCATTTTCGCCATGTCTAGGCAACTCGCCACATTACGCCGGGTGACTATGTATCGTGGTGTTTATCCGATTTACTTTGATATTCAAGAAGGTCAGCGTAGTGATCAGGCGCAAAACGAAGTATTAAGCGAGCTCCACCGACTGGGTGTCGTTGACAAAGGTGATGCGGTGATCGTGACCCAGGGAGAGCTCACCGGCATAGTTGGCGGCACCAACTCAATGAAAATATTGGTAGTCTAAGGGTCAGGGGGCAGATCTATGAATCTGTCTCCCCCGCACGATATGAAATGTCCTGAACCCGGCAAAGTGTCTCGCAGAACGTGGTGTCGTGCTGATGCTTGATTTTTGTATTTGCCAAGGTACGCTACCACCTCCAATCATTATGACCCTTAGTTGTGCCCTTCATACCTAAAGACAGTTACGACTACCAAGAGTTACTAGCCTGTGGCCACGGGGAGTTGTTTGGTCCCGGCAACGCTCAATTACCTTTACCTCCAATGCTGATGTTTGATCGGATTACACACGTCAATGAGAAAGATGGGCGCTATGGCAAAGGTTCTATTGTTGCGGAGCTGGATATTAAACCTGATCTTTGGTTTTTTGATTGCCATTTCGAAGGTGACCCTGTTATGCCAGGATGCTTAGGATTAGATGCACTCTGGCAATTGGGAGGATTTTTTCTCGGTTGGCGAGGGGGGCCTGGACGTGGGCGTGCGCTCGGCTCCGGTGATGTTAAGTTCACGGGGCAGATTACTCCAGAAACGAACATAGTACGATATCGATTGGACCTGAAACGAGTAATCATGCGCAAGTTGTATATGGGAATAGCGGATGGTGCTGTCGAGGCTGACGGCAACACCATTTATGTAGCGAAAGAACTTAGAGTCGGTTTGTTTAAGTCCACCGATTCATTGTTAAAGGAGTCAAAATGCGTCGAATCGTCGTAACTGGACTAGGTATTGTTTCCAGCATTGGCAGCGACAAGAATGAAGTAACAAAGTCCCTGCGCGATGGTCGCTCTGGCATAGAGTTCAAACCTGAATATGCGGAGTTGGGCCTGCGCAGTCAGATAGAGGGCACGGTCGACATCGCGATCGACGATTTTATCGATCGTAAAGTAAAGCGCTTCATGGGTGATGCAGCAGCTTTCAACTACATCGCTATGCGAGAAGCGGTAGCGGATGCAGGATTGGACGAAAAGGAAATATCAAACCCCCGAATCGGATTGATTTGTGGCTCCGGGGGCGCTTCCACGCAAAACGTAGTGCAAGCAGCTGACTTATTGCGCCAGAAGGGAGTACGAAAAATTGGCCCATATATGGTTACCCGTACCATGTCCAGCACCAACGCTGCTTGCGTGGGTACGGCCATGAAAATCAAAGGTGTGAGCTACTCCATTAGTTCGGCCTGTGCCACCAGCGCCCACTGCATCGGGCATGGATCAGAACTCATACAGCTTGGTAAACAAGATATTGTCTTTGCTGGTGGTGGCGAAGAAATCCACTGGACAATGTCATGTCTTTTCGACGCCATGGGTGCATTGTCCACAAAATACAACGACACTCCACAAACTGCCTCTCGCCCTTATGACATAGATCGGGATGGTTTCGTTATCTCCGGCGGTGGCGGCGTGGTGGTGCTAGAAGACTTGGAGCATGCATTACAAAGAGGTGCAAAGATATACGCTGAATTGACCGGTTATGGTGCCACCTCTGATGGCCATGACATGGTACAGCCTTCAGGAGAAGGTGCGGCCGCGTGTATGCAGCAAGCATTGGCGACTGTTGAGTCTCCAGTCGACTATATTAACGTACATGGTACCAGCACACCGGTTGGTGACATCAAGGAACTCGAGGCGTTAACTCACGTGTTCGGTGAGGGGATACCACCACTCAGTGCGACTAAATCGCTGACGGGACACGCCCTGGGTGCGGCAGGCGTCTGTGAAGCCATTTACTCGCTGCTGATGATGGAAAATGGATTTATTTCCGCGTCTGCCAACATTCAAAAATTGGATCCCGAAGCTGAAGGATTTCCCATTGTACGGGAAACAAGGCAAGCCACTCTAAACACTGTCATGTCAAACAGTTTTGGTTTTGGTGGGACTAACAGCACTCTGATTTTCAGTAAATATGACCATTGAGTTAAACGATTAAAATTTAAAGTTTAAAGGTAAAACTTCTCTTTTAAAGTTTAATCCTTTCATTTTTGCCTTTTCTACGGTTGATCTATCGATGGATTCTTCACATAACAAAACGATAGCTGTCTGGCTACTCATTTGTTGTTTTCTCGTTTTCAGCATAGTCTTGCTTGGTGGTGTTACCCGACTGACGCAATCCGGATTATCTATGGTTGAGTGGGATCCCATCATGGGCGTAATTCCACCTCTGAGCGAGACGGAATGGCAAAATACATTCAGCAAGTACCAATCCTATCCGGAATACAAACTCATCCACAAAGAGATAACGTTGCCTGAGTTCAAGCGAATATTCTATATGGAGTACGCCCACCGCATTCTCGGTCGAACCATTGGCATCGTTTTCTTGCTCCCGTTTTTATGGTTTGCGGTAACCCGAAAACTCACAGGACGACTGGCAGTAAATCTGCTCGTTTTGTTTTTGTTGGGTGGCCTACAAGGGTTGTTGGGATGGTATATGGTGCAAAGTGGACTAGTAGACCATCCTCAAGTAAGCCCCTACCGGTTGACCGCCCATTTGATGCTGGCGCTTCTTATACTTGGCTACATGTTATGGATAGTATTTGATCTATTGTCACCGGGCACTCGCTCGGTAAAAAACGAAACGCCTACAGCAGTCAGGGCATTTGGTTGGGTCGTTCTGTTTGTAGTAGTGGTCATGATTATGACCGGCGGATTTTTTGCGGGTACTAAAGCGGGCTACGCCTTCAATACGTGGCCGAAAATGTATGATCGCTGGGTGCCGGAAGGGTTATGGATACTGCAACCTGTCTGGCGTAACTTTTTTGAAAATATTCCAACCGTCCAATTTGTGCATCGATGCCTGGCGATGTTGTTGGCTATCCTTGTTATAGGTTTCTGGCTCGCATCTAGGCGAAGTCAAATTGGTTTCCTGCGTGTAAGTTCAAACATTCTTTTGATATTGTTGGCAATACAAATAGGTTTGGGCATATCTACATTGGTATTTTTCATGCCAATTCCTCTAGCAGTAGCGCACCAGGGTGGTGCGCTACTGGTATTTTCGGTAACGCTGTTCACTGTATATCTGCTGAGGCACTCAACGCAGTCAAACGTCTGAAGATTAGACAATAAAAATCCGGTGACTAAACTTAAGTACTGGAGGTATTTTTATGAAATATCCGAAGTTATTAGTCACCAGTATATTCCTGCTGTCGATGCACTCTGCGATGGCCGGCGAATGGCGTTATGTTAATCCTGCAACCAAAGAAGTTGTCGCTCCAGAAAAAGTTGCCGTGCAGTCTAATCTGCAAGTTGCAGCCCAACCGGTAAAATCAAAACAGGATGTGGGACCTGTTCCCGTCAACAACATGAGTATGGACTCGGTTCGTACCAAGTTTGGCCAACCAAATTCTGAAGCGAAACCCGTGGGTCAGCCACCAATCAATCGTTGGTACTACGACCAATACACCGTATATTTTGAGTTCGATAAGGTCATTATCTCCGTAGTCAATTAGTATAAAACGGGGGTGAAGACCGTAGGAGCGGCGCCCCCGCCGCGATTAGATCGGCGCGCGGGGCGCGCCGCCTGTAAATTGATTTAACGTTAAAAAGTATACTGTCCCCGGTTCGTTTATAATGAGCCATCGTTTTGATGGTGATTGGTTTGCCTCGGATAAAAAACTCAGCCTGTGCCTTAATCATTGGAGGGCTAATAGTTTCAGCAGAGACCTTAGCGCAGTCCTGGACGATTGATGCTGTTATGGAAGGCTTGAGAAAACTACAACGCGTAGAGTCGACCTTTATCGAAACTCGGCATTCTTCATTTCTTATAAAACCATTAGAACTAAACGGTACATTTGTCTTTAAAGCTCCTCAGACCTTTATTAAAGAGACTTATAAGCCGTTTCCGGAAAGGGTGCTCGTGGACAGTAACGGGGTGAGAATAGACCAGGACAAGATTGAATACGAAGGTCAGGGTCGAACACAGTTTATTGCGGCGGACGCTCACCCGTTGGTGGAGGGGTTGGTGGCGAGTGCAAAGGCAACCATGTCGGGTGATAAAGCGCTGCTGGAATCACGGTATGAGTTGGGTATAGAGGGAACTGAAGAGAACTGGGAAGTAACGCTCGTGCCCAAAGAGAAAGTATTGCGTGACAAAGTTGAAAGCATATTGATACTAGGCAGCGAAGATTTGATTCAAAGGGTTGAAATTCGTGAAGCAGATGGGGATTGGTCGACCATCGACTTAACCTATAAGAAGATCGAAAGAAATTAAACTTGAGAGATTCTCCCAAAGCGACACAAGATAACCACAATAACCAACGCCACCACGTGCCGCTGAAAGCTGACGGTTTAAAATGCTAAAGAGCGTTGGTTGTCTATCGATTAGTATCCGGTTGCGGGCTTATTCACTAACACTCGGTATTCTTCACCGCTTAGCCGTCCCATTAGTGCAATATGCGGGCTAGCCCGGCCATTATGTAATTATGGTGACAACGACGTCGTACTCTAGATCCTTTGTCATCGGATTAGGTGCCAGGATAATTTTATTTTCCGCACTGGCTATCGCCTTATGGGCGATACTCACTCAATTCAGAGTAACGACCGATCTCGGTGTTTTCTTGCCTGCGACCAAGACAGCTACTGAAAAAATCCTTATCAAACAATTGGGTACTGGGGCAACGTCGAAATTGCTGTTCGTTTCTATATCGGGTGGACCCGAGTTGGACTTACGCGAGATCAACAAGTCATTGGCAGAAAAACTGAGAAACTCTGATTTATTCGCGCGAGTTTTAAATGGAGAACACGATCTAAACAAGACTGATAGAGATCTGATTTTCAAATATCGTTATCTGGTTGCTCCGCTGGATATTGCAAAGCGGTTTAACGTTGAGGGATTACACCGCGCATTGCAGGACAGGTTGCGAGGACTTGCTTCTTCTACCGCCGCTTTTGAGAAAAGTTTTTTGGTAAAAGATCCAGTCGGTGCATCCAAGTTGTTTATAGATCAGATTTTGGTTAGTAAAGACCAAACTGGTCCATTACGCATCGACAATGTATGGATGTCTCGTGATCGTAAGCGAAGTCTTTTAATACTTGAAATGCAATCCGATGCGTTTGATTTGGAGGGACAAGCGACTGCGCTGAATGAACTGATGGAGCAGTTTGATTCCCTCAACACTCATGAACTGGATATGTTAGTTACCGGGCCCGGTGCGTTCACGGTTGAGGCCAGAGATACGATCCGGGCTGATGTACGTTTATTGACAGTGCTGGCGGTAGCATTCGTGGCAGCGTTTTTGTTCCTGGCGTTTCGCTCATTGATGTTCCTTTTACTGGTAATGGTCCCTTTGTTTCTGGGCGTGATCGTGGCTATGGGGTCCGTGCTCCTAGTATTTGGGTCTATTCACGGCGTTACATTGGGTTTTGGGGTGACGCTCACGGGGGTCGCCGTAGACTACCCAATCCACCTGGTCTCACAAATGCCAGGCACACAAACCAAGGCGCGGGAGCACGTTAAACGTATTTGGCCAACGCTAAGGTTAGGTGTGATCACAACCGTCATCGCCTACGCGTCCCTCATATTTTCGGATTTTACGGGACTCACGCAACTAGGGGTTTTTACCGTTACAGGATTGTTGACCGCAGCTGCCGTTACCCGTTGGTTGCTACCACATATTATTCCTAAGCGAGTAGTTATGCGTCACGGTATGGAGCGCCCGCACAATTTCCTAGAACGTTTAGGCCGACGAGCTCCACAGGCCCGGGTGTGGACGTCACTGTTGGTTATTTTAGCTTCAGCATACCTCGTTCTGTTGGATCGCCCGTTACGGGATGATCGGTTAGATTCACTCAGCCCAATCCCTGAGCATAGACGTGCACAAGATCGTGATTTACGCCAAGACTTGGGCATGTGGTCCGGAGCGAAATTAATGGCGATCATCGCTCCTGATACGGAAGCGGCGTTGCAGGCAAGTGAAGACCTGATGCCGTTGTTAGATAACTACATTCGGCAGGGAGTATTAGATGACTATGATGCTGCTGCTCAATATCTTCCGAGCATGCACTTGCAGCGCATTCGTCAGTCTGCGCTTCCCGACGAGCAGGAGCTGAGACAACGTTTGGGTAAAGCCTTGCAGGGGCTCCCGTTTAAAGCAGATATCTTTGAGCCGTTCATAGTTGACATTGAAAAAATTAAAGACTTGCAGCCAGTTACCCTCGATACCCTCCGAGATACTAATTTAGTTCCGCTGTTGTCGCCGTTGTTATTTGAGCTGGAAGGTAGATGGGTCGCACCTGTGTTGCTCCATGGTGTTTCGGATACCAATCGCTTGACCTCGTTGTCAAAGCAACAGGGTGACGTGGAGATGATCTATCTGGATCTCAAGCAAGAATCGCACAGCATGATGCAAACCGCGATGAGCCATGTCTTGCGTTTGTTGGCATGGGGTGCGTTGTTCATCTATTTGGTGCTCGCCCTTAATTTCAGGGATGTGCGTAAACCTGTTTACATCCTGATTCCCATTATTGCCGCCGTGATCATGGTTACCGCGATACTGGTATTTAGCGGTATTCAGCTAACCGTATTTCATTTGGTGTCCTTACTTTTAGTGGTTGGGCTGGGACTCGACTATGCCTTGTTTTTTAATCGGTTGACTCATTCAGAAGAGGAGTGGGCGACCACTTTTAAAGCACTATGGGTGTGTTGTGTAACCACTGTTTTGGTATTCAGCATGCTATTGCTGTCGCACACGCCACCGTTACAGGCAATCGGATTGACCGTGTCTATCGGTGCTGCATTGTGTCTGATATTTGGTGCGGTATGGTCTAGTTCGATACGAAAAAGAAAGAAGCGCTTCAGTCGGCGAAGACGAATAAAC
>JASJAT010000049.1 GCA_030066885.1 Arenicellales bacterium
ATTCGAGCCAGTTTTTTCCTCACAGGTATATGAAAATTCCTCCTCCCATATTCCTGTGGGATTGTAATGGGTAATGGAGTTAAATGTTTATGACACGGGCGTTTTACGAGAACGTGCCTTCCATTTTTACTGGTATGTAACGGAGGGTTTTACCATTGCCAACGGCCGATTCAAGGGCGAGCCACCGGCCACTGTTTTCCTCATACCAAACCTTGATGCTGAGATCATGATTGTTGGAAAACACGTGAAAACCATGTGCAAATGTAACATCATCGCCTAGTTTGAAGTGACGTTTGCCTAACGATTCGGTAGTGACTTCGATATAGTCACCTGTCTGTGCATTGAGCAGGCGTGGCTGTATAAGAAAATCACGATCCCAGTAAGCGAATGTCATGACGCAATCCTGTTTCAACGAGCGTGACGTATCGAGTGTCACAATCTCAAACGTACTACTTGTCTTTTCCCCGTTGACTTCAAAACGCTGCCCGTTGTCGTTCGTCAGGGATTCGATTCGACGCAGACAGCCATCTTGCCAAGTTTCAACGTTTTCATGTAGATAGTTGTAAGCCCTGATAAAAAACAATCGTACATCGAATTCGGCTTTTATATTCACTACCTTTGCGTCTCCCTGTCGAGCGATGGTGAAGGTGTGATAACCGATTTCTTTATCATCCAACAAAACACGAAAACGCATTTCTTCAGTCGTTGATGGAGTCGCCAAAGAAGGCTGTGTCAAACCGATTGAGGAAACCAATAAAGCGATTGCTACGTACAGTGATTTCACATTTACTCCAGGTCTAGGTTGATTATGGGCCGGACGATAGCCCCGTGGTCGTGAACGTCACGTGAACGTCATTTGATTTTATTCTAGCTACTGGAATACAAGCTACTCGCTACTGTCTTTCTCATAGTCGTCCATAGAACATCTTTGTCGCGTACTCGAATCGAACTTCACCGTTGCTTTGATGTTTATCGAATACGCCACGCAGCGCTTCTATCATGGGCTGGTAATTCGGATGATTCCTGTTTGGCACATATGACGAGGAAAGAAGCCTGCCTTCCAGACTTGGGTAGTCAAGGATCTGGTTGTTCTCGAATGTTCTGGACATGAACTCATTATTAACGAAGACAGGTCGTACCAGTTCTCTATTGATAGTTCGATGTTGTACTTTGTCGTAGTCGGTGCCGTGGGTATGCAGCAGCTGTTCGTAAGCTATTAGAAACGGCGACGCTTGCGTCAATCTGTCGTTCCAGAGCAGTACCAACCATCCCTTATCGGTCAGAATTCTTCGAAACTCTGCTTTACATTTTTCAACATCGAACCAGTGGAATGCCTGGCCTGCTGTAATGAAGTCTATGCCATTGTCAGTCAGGTTAGTATTTTCGGCCGTGCCTTCTACGCTGATGAAGTTTGAAAATTCTTGAAGATATCGTTCACCGGCTTTGCGCATGTCCGGATTCGGCTCGACGCCATAAACGGTGTTCTTATTTTTCAGAAATAGTTTGGATAAAATGCCGGTACCGGACCCAATATCCGCAACCACCGAGTTCGGGTTAAATCCACACTCTTGCTCAAGGACATCCAATACTTGTTCAGGGTAACCAGGGCGATATCGAACATAAAACTTGACTCTGTCGCTGAATCGCTTGGTAGGGTTCAGTTCATTTGTTGAAACGTTAACTCGTGGATTCATTTATAAGTTGAAAGTAAAAACTGAAAAACTAAAACCTAAAACCAACGATTGAGAATTAGATTCTTTAAACTCTAAACTTTTAACTTTCATTCTTTTAACTTCCGGATTGCCACGGCCGCTGAAACGGCCTCGCAATGACTCTCGTGGGAGCAGCGCCCTCGCCGCGATAATCTCAATTAGCACTGGCACCACCATCGACAGGAAGAATCTGCCCGGTTATCCAGCGAGAGTCATCACTGGCTAAAAACAAAGCAACGGGAGCGACATCCTCCGGTTCTCCTAAACCAAGCAAGTGTCGATTTACCATTTTTTCATCAGGACCGGAGTCGTTGCCCTGGTCCATCAATGCACGAACCCGTTCGGTAAGAACCGCTCCAGGGGCGATAGCGTTTACCCGGATGCGTTTAGGTGCACATTGCAGTGCCAGTGCGCGTGTAAGTGTGACTACCCCGCCTTTGGCGGCAGTATATCCGTCGGCACCCGACGTACCGATCATGGATCGAATCGAGGCGGTATTGATGATTGACCCCCCACCTCGCTCCTGCATATAGGGGATGGCGAATCGGCAAGCGACAAACGGCCCGAAAAGATTCAATCCGATTGCACGATCAAACTCATCGAGCGGCATTTCGAGCAGATGGGCGTCGCGAGGTGTTGCGCCACCTGCGTTGTTATACAGCACATCTATTCCACCGAAATCTTTGGCAAACACATTTATTGCAGTTTCCAGCTCGTCAGCGCTGGCTACATCCGCGTGCAAATACCGTGCTTTACCCCCTTCCCTGTTGATTTGCCCAGCAACCGCTTCACCAGCGGCATCGTCAATGTCGACCAGGCCCAAAACTGCCCCCTCCTTGGCGAACAAGATCGCGCTCGCTTTACCGATACCGGCCGACGCACCGGTGACGATGGCGATTTTTCCTTCCAATCTGTTCATGATCCTGGTTTACGAGCTCATCCCCGACCCATAAGCGGCATCTTATTGGCCATTACAGTCATGAACGGTACATTGACATCTAGGGCCAGGCTGGCCATGTAGACCACGGCTTTTGCGACGTTTTCGACAGGCATGGTCGGCTCCGGTGCCAGCTCCCCATTGGCTTGCGGCACACCATTCGCCATCCTGGCGGTCATTTCCGTCTGCGCGTTACCGATATCGATCTGGCCGCAGGCAATATCGTACTTGCGTCCATCTAGCGAGGTGGAGCGAGTTAAACCGGTGATAGCATGTTTGGTCGCCGTGTAGGGTGCAGAAAAGGGGCGCGGTACATGAGCCGAGATTGAACCGTTATTAATAATGCGACCACCTTGAGGTTTTTGCGTTTTCATCATTCCAAACGCCGCTTGCGTACACAGAAAAGCACCAGTCAGATTAACGTCGACAACTCTTTGCCATTGTTCGAACGTCAACTCCTCCATCGACACGGCGGGTGCATTTGTGCCCGCGTTGTTGAACAGAAGGTCGAGGCGGCCGAACTGGTCGCGCACCGTATCGAACAACGCTGTCACGCTTGCTGGATCGGTCACATCGGTGGGCACAACAAGAGCTAAGTTTGGACCCGGTGCATCTTCCCGGGTTTGTTCGAGTGCGTCACGCCGGCGTCCAGCCAACGCCACCGAGTAACCCCGGTCGAGCAGCGCCAGTGCCACAGCACGGCCAATACCGCTGCCGGCCCCGGTTACGATCGCTGTTTTGTTTTGCACAGTCACGTCTTATCCCTCGGTGTAATTTCAGGCGATAGTCTACACGTCGAGACCAGCGTGTGCAGATGTTAAAGACTGGACAAACCGTGTTTGTTCAGAATCTCGACCAGCATTTCACCAGCTCGCATACGATGCAAGCGGTGTATTTCCCGAGCCGCGGTTGGATCGCGGCGCTCGATTGCGTTGACCGTTGCGCGATGATCTTCGTTTGAGCTCGTTGGCTTCGGCCGCAGTTTTAACGTCAACAAGCGGGCACGGTGTGCCTGGTCGAAACAGCCCTCGACCAGCGATTTCAACCGTCGATTGCCGCAGTAATCGACTAAAAGCTTATGAAAACGTTCGTCAGCTTTCGCCCAAGTCTCCAGATTGTCCTGCGCCAGCGCCGTATCCATATCGTTAACCGCTGCGTTCAACTCGGCTCGCTGTTGATCGGTTAGACCACGTTTGGCGACTAGTTCAGCGGCCATTGACTCGAGGCAAGTCAGGATTTCGTATATCTCTTCCATATCCTCGGCCGAAATGCCCAACACCCGCATACCGTGACGCGGACGAACCTCTACCAGCCCTTCTTTTTCAAGACGGATCAGGGCTTCACGAATCGGCGTGCGACTCATGCCGAGTTCCGCTGCCAGCTCTTGCTCCAGGGCCAGGTGGCCGGCCGGCCACTCGTTGTCGAGTATGCGCCGCTTGAGGATCTCGTATGCTTCGTCCGTAAAAAGACGTCTCGCCTTCACCGCTTTTTGTTTAGTGTTCGCCATCTATTACTACCGGCTTTACTCAGCCGCTGATCTCGACCTTGGTACCTGACTCATTTGACGCGTAGATCGCTTGTTCGATTTTGATATTGTTGAGATAGTCTCTGGCCGTGTTGTAAATCGGTTTACCATTTATCAAATGTTCAACGACGTGACGTTGAAATCGAAATACGCTATCGCCCCCAAAACCACGATCTTGCCATTTGTATGCTACCGACGATTCCTCGTTTTGCCCGTGCTCACGCAGAAACAGGTCGCCGTTACCATCGAGTCTGATTGTCGCTGCCGAACCCTCGAGCAGCATTTCACCCATGGTCAAGCGGCGGTTGCGGGCCGGGTGATCGACCAGGCGATTGCCGTCGAACAGACCACGCCTGCCGTTTTGGAACGTGAACAGAATCAAGCCTGCATCCTCCCCTTTGATCACTGGGTTAAGCCGAACCAATTGAGCAAAAACATGATCAACTTCACCGAACAGGTATCGAAACACATCGATCAGATGAATTGCAGTTTCATGTATCAGTAGCCGTGGCATCTCTTGAAAGTATGGTTGCCGGTCGAGATAAGCCCGTTCGCCCTGTCCGTCACCTGGTCGCAGACGGAACGTGACTTGATACGGCTCTCCGACTACGCCTTCTTCCAGCATCTTCTTGATCTGACCATACCAGGGTTGGAAGCGGAAGTTTTCGTGTACGACAATTAGGGTTCGAGCACGCTCACCGGCGTCGACGGCCTGCAATGCTTGGTCGAGGTTTTCGGTAAAAGGCTTTTGGCAAACGGTAGCCACTTTACTTTCGGTGAGGATCTGAATGAAGTTCAGGTGCGTGGGTGGAGGAGTGATGATATCCACTAGGTCTGGCCTCTCGGCCTCCAGCATCGCTTCGACGGTGTGGTACACACTGGGAATGGTGTACTCATCGGCAGTTCGTCGGGCGGCTTGTGGATCGCGTTCACACAGCGCAACCAAATCAACGTCGAGACGAGACCAAGCATCGTAGTGAAACTGGCTAAAGTACCCGGCGCCGATCGTTGCTACACGCAGTCGATCGGTCACTTTACCCTCCTTGTGCCGCAGCGGTTAACTCCGTGTCGTCTAAAGCAGTGGCAACCGCAGAAAAAATATCCTGAGTACCGCTCCGTCCACCGAGTTCGACAGGCAACAACGCACCCTCACGGTACGCGGTATCTACAGCCATAACCAGTAGTTCAGAAGCCTGATTGCAGGCCCGTAAACAGTGAACGTCTCCCAGCCAGTCCAACATCATTGCAGCGGACAAGAACATCGCTGTCGGATTGGCTTTACCCTGACCCGCGATATCCGGTGCGCTGCCGTGACAAGGCTGAAAGACCGCATGCTCATCACCTATGTCTGCCGACGGTGCCATGCCCATCCCGCCCAGTAACGCGGCACCAAGATCGGAAAGAATGTCACCGAACATATTTTCTGTGACCAGCACATCAAACAGCCAAGGTTGCCTCACCATGTTCAACGCAGTGGCGTCAACGTAAGCGTCATACGCGCCAACCTCTGGAAACAACGCAGCCCGTTCATAGAATACCCGCCGGAAAAATGCGAACGATGTAAACACATTGGATTTGTCGACACACGTCACGCGACCTGCTTTCCCTTGAGCTTTCCGCTTTTCAGCCAAGCGAAAAGCGAAGTCGAACAGTCGCTCTGATACGTCACGGGTAATCACCAGGGTATCACGCGCTTCGGAGTCCCTGTCTATCTCGCCTTTACCGCGAGAGGCAAACAGACCTTCGGTAGATTCGCGTACCAATACAAAATCCAAAGAGGCAGCTCGAGGATCGGCTAGTACCGGTGGCAATCCGGGGATGACGCGAACGGGCCTGACCCCAGCATATAATCCCAGATCAAACCGCAAGTTCAGTTGCGGTGCGATCTCGGTACCATCTGGATAACGGATGTCTGGTAGCCCCATGGCGCCAAGTAGTATGGCGTCTGACTCCTTTGCTGTTTGCATGGACGCCTGGGGAAATGCGTCGCCTGTTTCTTGATAGCAAGTCGCGCCGGCAGGTACCGAATCAAACGCAAGGCGAAATTCATCGAATTTTCCCACCACCGCGTTGAGGAGTTCCAAACAAGGCACCATCACCTCAGGCCCGATACCGTCCCCCGCCATTACCGCAATTCGGAATTCTCTTGAAGTCACTTTGGATTCGGGTTTCGTTGACGCTGGGTTGATGTAATTTTGATAATGAATGCAGCGATTCGGGTGTGATGTAGATTTAATGGTAATTGCCGAGGCATCTGTATTAACCTCTATTAAATAAGTATCCGGGTTCCGGCACTGCGGTGACTATTTAATGTATACATTAACATATTCACAAATTAACCGGCAACGACAGGGTGTCAGCATATATCCTCAGTCATCCCTCAAGAATGGTTGGCTTAAGTTTGCTCATCGTATTTTTTAATGTATACTTTATTACCTTTCTCGCTTTCCAGAACTGTAATGACGTGTGCAGATTGGGGCGATGTACGCATAGAAAAAACTCGATGAGGGCAACTCACATAGGAACCAGCCGTTTCGACGGTAACACGCTTGGTGCGCGTTAGTGGCCTCGGTTCAGATTCGTAACGCTGTAAAGGTCTTTGGTTCAACCGAAGTTCTACACGGCATCGACATCGACATTCCCGACCAATCATTCACTGTCCTGGTCGGTCCGTCTGGATGTGGCAAGTCCACGTTGCTACGTATGATCGCCGGGCTCGAAGAAATTACATCTGGTGAAATATCCATAGGCGACGAAGTGGTGAACCGAATGCCACCTAAGCAACGCGATATCGCCATGGTGTTCCAAAATTATGCGTTGTATCCACACATGACCGTTTTCGACAACATGGGTTTCAGCCTGAAGCTGGCTAAAGTGGACCCAGCTACTATAAAGGAAAAGGTCAATGCCGCCGCGGCGATTCTCAATCTAGAAGATTTCTTACAGAGGTATCCACGTCAGTTGTCTGGTGGACAACGGCAACGGGTTGCCATGGGACGTGCCATCGTCCGCGACCCACGGGTATTTCTTTTCGACGAACCGCTCTCCAACCTCGATGCCAAGTTGCGAGTTCAGATGCGTACCGAAATTCGAGAACTGCATCAGCGTTTGAACAGTACATCGATCTACGTCACCCATGATCAGATCGAAGCCATGACTATGGCAGATCAGATCGTTGTCATGCGCGATGGAAACATAGAGCAGACGGGGGCGCCACTGGATCTGTACGATGATCCAGGGAACAGGTTCGTTGCCACTTTTATCGGCTCTCCCGCTATGAATATGATGGGTGGTACGGTCACCAACGAGGGAGATATCACTTATTTCAGAAGCGACCACGGGACACGTTTTGCTCTACAAAACGGGTCCGCGGACATAACCAACGGTGCGGCTTTGTGTGGTATACGCCCAGAACACTTTACTCTGGCTGACACAGGCGCAGAGAACTCACTAACTATGGATGTCGCCGTTGTAGAACCAACGGGTGCCGAAATTCTGGTTATTGGCCGTAACGGCGAGCAGGAATTTCAGGCGGTATTTCGGGAACGGCATAGTTTTAGTCCGGGACAGCAAATCACGCTGCAACCCAGGCTGGACAAAGTGCTTTTGTTCGATGAGAAAAGCGGGCAGCGGATTCGCTGATTTTTATAGTTAACGTATACTGGCGAAAAAGTGCATACCCGTAAACACTGTACCCAAAAACCCAAAGGAGGAAACTCAATGAGAAGATATACGAGACGGCAAACTTTGAAGACCTTGGGTGGTGCCGCCGCGGCGGCCATGGTGCCGACATCGCTGTTGACGGCTGCCCGAGCATTCGCTGAAGAGTCGCCTTGGAAACCGGAAGACGGTGCAAGCATTCGATTGCTTCGCTGGAAGCGATTCGTTGCTTCGGAAGAGGAGGCAACGTTGGCTTTACTGGACGCGTTTTCAAAGGCAACCGGCGTTAAAATCAGAGTCGACAGCGAAGGCTTTGAAGATCTGCGCCCGAAGGCAGCTGTGGCAGCGAGCATCGGCTCCGGCCCGGATATTATCTGGACTATCCATGCCGATCCCCATCTGTACCCCGACGCTATGTTAGATCTCACAGACGTGGCGGATCATTTAGGCGGTAAATATGGTGGCTGGTACCCAATTGCCGAAACCTATTCCATTCGTAAAGGCCAGTGGATCGCGCTGCCTTTCTGTTTCAGTGGTAACTTTTTAAATTACCGCGTCTCTCAAGTTGAAAAAGCCGGTTTCAGCAAATTCCCCGAAAACACCGACGATTTCCTGGCCCTGATGACGGAACTGAACAAGGCTGGAACCCCGGGCGGATTCGCACTCGGCAACGCCAGCGGCGACGGCAATTGCTGGGCACACTGGGTATTGTGGTCACACGGTGGCAAGATGGTTGATGATAACGACAATCTGGTATTGAACAGCCCCGAGACCGTTGCCGGATTAGAGTATGTTGCGAAGCTCGGCAAAACCTTCATCCCCGGTGTCGCATCCTGGCTCGACGGCCACAACAACAAGGCATTCCTGCAGGGCGCATGTAGCGTCACCAACAACGGCATATCTATTTATGCCGCGGCGGTGCGTGAAGGTATGAAAGAGATCTCGGAAGACATGGATCACGCCTACTGGCCAACCGGTCCAGCTGGAGAGCCGACAGAATTTCACGTGCAGTTTCCGATGACGGTATACAACCACACCAAGTACCCCAATGCCTGCAAGGCGCTTCTGGCCTGGCTGATGGAAGCCGAGCAGTACAATGCCTTCATGCAGGGCTCGGTGGGCTATCTGTCCCATTCACTTAAAGCGTTCGATGACCATCCAGTGTGGACGGAAGACCCGAAGCGGGCCGTATTTAAAGATACCGTTCCGCGCTCACGTACTTTCGCCCATTCTGGATCACTGGGGTATGCGGCTGCCAGCGCATTCGCCGACTTTATTGTGGTCAACATGGTGGCGGAGGCCGCACTCGGGACGAAGACACCCGAGGAAGCAGCGGCGGACGCGCACAAGCGCGCCGAGCGTTACTATAAAATCTAAGCACAATCTGGGGCGACACCGTTTGGTGTCGCCCCTTTGGTTCTTGGACGATATCTCATGGCTGCCGTCATAGATTCTGCCGACCGGCTTCCCCTGCTGACCCGGTTCATGAACAACCGTAACCTGATGGGTTTGTTTTTCATGCTACCGGCAGCAGCCATTTTGCTCGTATTTCTCACCTACCCATTGGGCTTGGGTGTTTGGTTGGGAATGACCGATGTCAAGGTGGGACGGCCCGGGGTATTCGTCGGTATGGAGAACTTCACCTGGCTATGGGAAGACTCTGTATTCCGGTTGTCGATATTCAATACGTTCCTCTACACGGTGGTTGCCAGCGTCATCAAGTTTGCTTTGGGATTGTGGTTGGCAATCATTCTCAACAACAACATCCCGATCAAAGCATTCATACGTGCGATCGTATTGCTGCCTTTTATCGTGCCGACCGTGTTGTCGGCTCTTGCCTTTTGGTGGATCTACGATTCACAGGATTCGGTGATAAGCTGGACTCTGATTGAGCTGGGCTTCATCGATCAGACCATTGATTTTCTGGGAGAACCCAACAATGCACGCGGTGCTGTGATTGCCGCCAACATCTGGCGCGGTATTCCCTTCGTGGCGATCACGTTACTTGCCGGACTACAAACCATTCCTCAATCGTTGTACGAGGCAGCCATTATCGATGGCGCCACGGAGTGGCAACGCTTTCGCCGAATCACACTGCCCTTGTTGACGCCTATCATCGCAGTGGTGATGACTTTTTCAGTCCTGTTCACATTCACCGACTTCCAGCTGATCTGGGTGATGACCCGGGGCGGCCCGATCAATGCGACCCACCTTATGGCTACGCTGTCTTATCAGCGGGGTATTGTAGGCGGCGCCTTAGGCGAGGGGGCCGCGATCGCGGTGGCCATGATTCCATTCCTTTTGGCAGCGATTCTGTTCAGCTACTTTGGCTTGCAGAACCGCAAGTGGCAGCGGGGCGGCCGAGATGACTGAGCGCGTTTCCGATACTGCGGTGGCGGCGGCTGTTGATGACAGCGGGACGGATTATTTGCAGAGCATCCCCCGTCGAGTTGTGACTATATACATTCCTTTGGCGATCTTTATGTTCGTTCTTCTGGCCCCGTTTTATTTTATGGGAGTCGTGTCGTTTAAGAGCCACGACGAGTTGTACAATTATCGCGGGCTGCAGGCATTCTGGATCTACGAACCTACCTTTGAGCACATAAAGCATCTGCTGTGGGAAACCGAATATCCCCGTTGGCTGTGGAATACCATGCTGGTTACGGTATCGTCCACGTTTATGTCCGTTTTCTGTTCAGTATGCGCAGCGTATTCCATCGAAAGGCTGCGTTTCAGAGGCTCCAAGTACGTAGGCATGTCCATTTTCTTGGCCTATCTGGTGCCACCGAGCATTCTGTTCATCCCGCTGGCTGTGATGGTCTTCAAACTGGGAGTGTTCGATAGCAATTGGGCGCTGATCCTGACCTATCCAACTTTCTTGATTCCATTCTGCACCTGGCTGTTAATGGGTTATTTTCGGTCGATACCCTATGAGCTCGAAGAATGCGCACTGGTTGACGGTGCCAATCGCTTTCAGATCCTGACCAAGATCGTACTGCCCCTGGCTGTGCCGGGGCTGATATCCGCAGGTATCTTTGCCTTCACCCTGTCATGGAATGAATTCATCTATGCGCTGACATTTATTTCCTCGGCCGAAAACAAAACAGTTCCGGTGGCTATGATTACCGAACTGGTTACGTTCGATCAGTATAATTGGGGCGGCCTGATGGCGGGTGCACTGATCGGCTCCCTGCCCGTCGCAATCCTGTATTCGTTTTTCGTTGAACACTATGTGTCATCGATGACGGGCGCCGTAAAAGAATAAAAACCAATCGCGAATAGTACCTCATCCGCTGCACAACCAAAGGAGACAAACCGTGAGCAAACGAACAAGCATCGTCTTGAGCCCATTTCGTCATTGCGAATGCAAGAATATGGAAACCACCGTAGGCTACCGATCCACATGAACAGATTTAGCAGATGAGTTAAAAGTACAAAGTAAAAAGTGAAATATCAAACTAAAGCAAGTTTTGAAAATAAATTCTTTAAACTTTCAACTTTCATTCTTTTAACTTACTGGATTGCCACGGCCGCTAGCGCGGCCTCGCAATGACCGGGGGGATAGCGTGTCGTGGAAGTAATTGAGCTATTGTTGGTAACCCCACTCATGCCGAGCGTGATGAACGAGCTCGAACACAGCTATCGTGTTCATCGACTCTATGAAGCCGATGACAGGCCTCGTTTTCTGGATGAAGTTGGCAATAACATTCGTGCCATTGCGACTGATGGGCACGCCGGCGCGAGTGCCCAAATCATGGATGCCTTGCCAAATCTGGAAATCATCTCTTGCCTGGGTGTTGGGGTTGATGCAATCGACCTGCCACACGCCGCGGCTCAAAACGTAATAGTCACGAATACGCCTGATGTCCTGAACGACGATGTAGCGAACCTTGCAGTCGGCTTATTACTCGCGGCGTCACGCGGGATTGTTGCGGGCGACCGCTTTGTACGCGATCGCGAGTGGCTTGAGGGCAATATGCCACTGATGCGAAGTATCCGCTCTAAACCAGTGGGTATTCTGGGGCTCGGACGAATAGGTAAAGACATTGCCCACAAGCTGGAGATCTTTGGCTGCGATATCCTGTACCACGGACGTAAGGAGCAACCCGAGCAACCTTATCGCTACTATGCGGATCTCGTAGCGATGGCCAAGGACAGTGACTACCTCATTGTTATCTGTCCCGCTAACGACGAAACCCGCAATATCGTCGATCGCCAAGTGATGGACGCCCTCGGTCCCGAAGGCACACTTATTAATATTGCACGTGGTTCGGTTGTCGATGAAGCTGAGCTAGTAGCCGCATTACGTGACGGACGCCTGGGTGGCGCTGCACTTGATGTATTCGCCGATGAACCACGGGTACCCGAAGTACTGTTTACGATGGACAACGTGATACTACAGCCACACATAGGCAGTGCTACTGTTGAAACCCGGCAGGCGATGGGCGACTTGGTGATCAGGAACCTCGCATTACACTTTTCGGGGCAGCCGGTCGCAACCCCGGTAGTTGCCGGATAAACACTAACTCACAAACTCAGAACAGACAGATGAAATTAGTACGGTTTGGCGAAGCAGGCGCCGAGAAACCCGGTATGCTGGATGCGCAAGGCGGCATTCGCGACTTATCCAATGAAATCGAAGATATCACTGGCGATGCCCTTACTGAAAAAGGGCTCGAGCGTTTACGAGCACTTGACCCCGCTTCCCTTCCACTGGTGGAAGGCACACCGCGCTTGGGGCCTTGTGTGGCGCAGGTGGGGAAACTGGTTTGTATCGGACTCAACTACTCGGATCATGCGGCAGAATCTGGTGTGCCCGTCCCAGAGGAACCGGTAATATTCATGAAAGCGACCAGCTGTATTTGTGGGCCCGACGATCCGATCATCATCCCGCGTGGTTCTGAAAAAACCGATTGGGAAGTGGAACTTGCGTTCGTCATCGGGCGTGAAGCGCGCTACATCGACCAGGCGGATTGGCGGGACTATGTCGCGGGTTATTGCGTGGTGAACGATGTTTCCGAGCGCGCCTACCAGCTTGAAAGCCCGGGGCAATGGGTAAAAGGAAAGAGTGCGGATAGCTTCGGTCCAGTCGGCCCCTGGCTGGTTACGGCGGACGAAATCCCCGATCCACAAACACTGGATCTATGGCTCGAAGTCGACGGCAAGCGTTACCAGGACGGAAATACCAACACAATGGTGTTCGGTGTGGCCCACCTGTTGAGCGATGTGTCTCAATATATGAGCCTACAGCCAGGTGATATTATTTCTACCGGTACCCCGCCAGGCGTGGGAATGGGGCAGAAACCACAGACATATCTGCGTCCGGGCCAGACGGTTAGATTAGGGATTGCCGGATTGGGAGAACAAACCCACACAGTGGTCGCTGCACAGTGAGGACTATTCGATGAAAGTTCTAGTAACTGGTGGTACGGGATTCATTGGCAGCCGTTTAGTCAAGGCATTGCTGGACAGGGGCAGGGTACACGATATTGATGACAAGGAACGAGAAATCACCGGTGTGCGAATTGCGGACGTAACACAGCCGCAACAGCCACTGCCCGAAGACGAACGGTTGGAAACAATATATGGTGATTTCAGTGAACCGGGTGCTGCCGAGCAATTGTTGAGCGAAGATACCGGCGTCGTATTTCATCTTGCAGCCATCGTCAGCGGACAGGCCGAACAGGAATTCGACCTCGGCATGCGTATCAACCTGGACGGTACACGACGGTTGCTTGAGGCGTCCCGGAGCCTTAAAAAACCGCCACGGTTTGTCTTTTCCAGCTCGGTCGCAGTGTATGGCGGTGATATGCCGGGAGTTATCGAAGATAACACACCGACCACACCACAGACATCATACGGTTCACAAAAAGCCGGCAGTGAGTTACTGGTCGCAGACTATTCGCGCAAAGGTTTTGTAGATGGACGTTCCTTACGGCTACCCACAATCATCGTTCGCCCGGGCAAGCCCAACGCCGCGGCTTCCTCTTTCGCTAGCTCCGTGTTACGCGAACCGCTACAAGGGCAGGAAGTGATCTGTCCGGTGGCAGATACCACCGGGGTGTGGGCACTTTCCCCGCGTAAAGTGGTCGATTGTTTTCTGCGTGCGGCGGAGTTGCCGACGGATGCCTGGGGTATGAATCGTTCGCTCTGCCTTCCCGGTATTACGGTCACGGTGGCGGAGATGATGAACGCACTGCGTGAAATCGGTGGAGAAGGTGTTGCCGCACGGGTGCGTTTCGAACCGGATCCGTTTATTGAGAAGATCGTTTATGGATGGCCTACCCGCTTCTCACCAAAACGTTGCATCGGTATGGGATTTAAAGCCGACAATGACATTCGAGAGATCGTAGAAGGGTTTATTGATGATTATCTGGGTGGCGAGTTTGTGCACTGAAGATTGTGACACGGAGACCATGCATGAGTGAGCGATTAACCGGCAAATCTGTTTTAGTCACTGCGGCGGCACAAGGTATTGGCGCCGCTATCTCACGTGCTGCCGCGCAAGAAGGTGCCAAGGTCACTGCCACTGATATCAACACGGATCTCTTGCAGCAACTCAATGAAGTACCCGGCATTACCACCCGGCATCTTGACGTCACCGATCAACACGAGATTGAAACGACGATTGGGGCTATCGGTTCGCTCGATGTGTTGTGCAACTGTGCCGGGTATGTTCACCACGGATCGATCATGGATTGTGACGAGGCCGCGTGGGATTTTTCTTTTGAGCTCAACGTCAAATCCATGTACCGTATGATCCGGGCGGTGCTCCCGCATATGCTCAACGCTGGCGGCGGATCTATCGTCAATATTGCATCTGTGGTGTCCAGCATCAAAGGCGCCCCCAATCGCTTTGTTTATGGTGCGACCAAGGCCGCTATTATCGGCCTTACTAAATCTGTTGCCACCGATTTCATCGCCGATGATATCCGCTGCAACGCCATTTGCCCCGGTACTGTGCAAACACCTTCCCTCGACGAACGCATCGCCGCGCTGGGCGATCCGGTTGAAGCACGCAAGGCCTTTGTTGCACGCCAACCAATGGGACGCCTGGGCACGGCTGAGGAGATCGCGGCATTAGCAGTCTATCTTGCCAGCGATGAATCGGCCTTTACTACCGGGACCGCGGTGGTTATCGATGGTGGGTGGGCGAACTAGTGCTGTGTTTCGGAAATAATATGCCATCTGACCGAGACGTCATTCCCCAAGCAGACCCCGGACTTGATCCGGGGGAAAGCGGGAATCCAGGTTTAGTCTCGGTGGAAAGTGGGGATCCAAACGTCGTCCCGCGCAAGCGCGGATCCAAAAAATTACAACACTGGATCCGGCTCTGCGCGCGCTTCGGCCGGAATGACGAGTAAGTGGACGCAGCTTCTATAGGTGGTAGTAGCGTGGAGTTGAGCCATGAGTAAAGACAAAGGCGGCCGCCGCAGCCATGCCTGGTTCGTAGGGACCGACCGCGACAACTTCATCCACCGGAGCTGGATGCGCAACCAAGGGTTGCCGTCACACCTTTTTGACGGCCGACCGGTTATCGGTATCTGCAACACCTGGTCCGAGCTGACGCCGTGTAATGCACACTTCCGCCGCATTGCCGATCACGTGAAACGTGGAGTTTACGAATGCGGGGGCTTCCCACTCGAGTTTCCGGTGATGTCGTTGGGCGAGACGCTGATGCGTCCGACCACGATGTTGTTCCGTAACCTCGTATCGATGGACGTGGAAGAATCAATTCGCGCCAATCCGTTGGATGGGGTCGTGCTGTTGGTGGGCTGTGACAAGACTACACCGGCACTGTTGATGGGCGCAGCGAGCTGCAATCTGCCGACCATCGTCGTATCCGGCGGCCCAATGCTCAACGGTTATTTCAAGGGTCGCAAAATTGGTTCCGGCACTTCGGTTTGGGAATTCAGCGAAGAGGTGCGTTCCGGTTGCATGTCGGTCACTGATTTCATGGATGCAGAAACCGGTATGTCTCGCTCCGTTGGCCACTGCATGACTATGGGGACGGCCTCGACTATGGCGTCGATGGTGGAAGCCCTGGGGATGGGTCTGCCCGGCAACGCGGCCATTCCAGCAGCAGATTCACGCCGGTATGTGCTGGCCCACGAGGCGGGTCGACGAATCGTCGAGATGGTAGAGGAAAATCTGGTCATATCAGACATACTCGTTCGCGACGCGTTTGAAAATGCTGTCATGGTGAACGGTGCGATCGGGGGTTCGACCAACGCCGTTGTCCACCTCCTGGCGTTGGCGGGGAGGATCGGTGTTGATTTGGCACTTGACGATTGGGATCGTTTAGGCCGAGATATGCCCTGCATCGTCAATCTAATGCCGTCTGGTGAACACCTCATGGAGGATTTTTTCTACGCCGGTGGTTTACCCGCCGTGATGAAGGAGATCGGGTCACGCCTGCACCTGGAAGCAATTACAGTCAACGGCAAAACGCAGAGCGAAAACATTTCATCTGCTGAATGTTTTAACCGGGACGTCATTTTGCCCATCGATAAGCCACTCGCCCAGCATGGTGGCATTGCCGTGTTGCGCGGCAACCTGGCCCCTCAAGGTGCGGTACTGAAACCCTCGGCTGCAACGCCTGAACTCATGCAACACCGCGGCCGGGCAATAGTGTTCGAGGACATCGATGACTTTAAGGCACGCGTCGACTCACCGGACCTCGATGTCGAACCGGAAGACATACTTGTACTCAAAAACTGCGGGCCGAAGGGTTATCCCGGATTTCCAGAGGTCGGTAACATGCCGCTCCCGTCCAAATTGCTGGCGCGGGGAGTAAGGGATATGGTACGCATTTCGGACGCGCGCATGAGTGGGACCGCCTATGGAACGGTGGTATTACACACCGCACCAGAAGCGGCGGCTGGAGGAACACTCGCACTGGTACGCAACGGCGATATGATCGAACTCGATGTCGCGAATCGTCGCCTGCATCTGGATATTGACGACACCGAACTTGCGTCAAGACGCGATGCATGGACGCCACCGCAAACTAAGTTCGACCGGGGTTATTATCAGTTGTATGTGGATCACGTGTTGCAAGCCGACCAGGGTGTGGACTTTGATTTTCTGCGCGGTGGATCAGGCGCGCCCATACCACGCGAAAGTCATTAACTCATGGCAGAGTACATTGGTTTTATCGGTCTAGGCAGCATGGGATTGCCGATGACCCGGGTTCTGGCTGATGCCGGCTATGCCATGCGGGTTTACGACGTCAGCACGGAGGCCTGCGACCGTGCAGCAGCAATCGGTGACGTCTCTGTGTGTGACGACGTAAGTGGCGTGGCAGGTGCAGTTGACGTGTTGCTCACCTGCGTACCCAACGATGCCATCCTTCGCGAACTCTATCTAGGCGATAAGGGTGTGCGAGATACGGCACGAGGTGATCAGATAAGCATCGATTGCTCCACAGTCAGTCCAAGCCTGACGCGCGAGATAAACCAAACACTCAGCGAACAACGTGTTTCTCATCTGGATGCTTCGATGCTCGGCTCCATACCGCAGGCTGAAAGCGGCCAGATCGGATTTGTCGTCGGCGGGGATCAAGCCACCTTCGACAAAGTCCTACCGCTACTGAATGTCCTTGGAAAAATGGTGAAGTACGTGGGTGGGTCAGGCAGTGGCAACCAGGTCAAGTTAATCCACCAGACACTGGTGGCCGGACACGCGGTCGCGGTTGCCGAGGCGTTATCTCTTTGTATGGCGACCGAAACCGATCTCGATGCGTTTTATGACGTCGTGTGCAACGGGGGCGGATTCGCCTATTCGCGCTACCTCGAAAAGCGCACGCCCCGTATGCGCGCAGGTGATTTCTCGCCCCTGTTTATGCTCGACCTGATGGCCAAGGATGCTGGATTAGCGCGTGACCTGGCGCGAGAAGTAAGTATGGCAACTCCCCTGCTCGATCGCGTGCTCGAAACCTTCGACCTGGCGCAAAAGGCCGGCTACGGTCGTGAGGATTTCTCGGCCGTCGCTCGCGTGTACGAAAAGAACGTGGGTCGTCATCTAAACGAGCACTAACCTATCTCCACATACTGTGCCGGCGTGTATTGCGAATAAGCTCTTGCCAGCAATCGATGGAACAAAACCATGTTCGATAAGCTGTTCCGATGCCCTGAGCACCACCAGTAATCAAAGCTCTTTTCATGGTCAGTCTCATAGCTATATGTCTAAAAGTGTTGTCAAGTTATGTAGATTGGACCGGATGATTGCCTACCGAGCCAACGAAACTGCTCTATCCCTACTCACGCCGGCAATCCAGCTTTGCGAAAGCCTTCAAGCCATCTCTCATGTGCATCAGGATCGCGGATCGGCACGATATGGCGCACTTTTGAAACTGTTAAACCGGGCATACGTTCAAGTAGTTTTTGGACCGCTGCCTTGGCTTCATCATCACGCCCAAGCATTGCAAAGCTGGCAGCTAGCTGACGCAACGCTGAGGCAAACCCAGGATGATCTCTGAGCAGGCGCTGGGCGGTTTCAATAACGAGTTCGTAATCCCCGTGGATGTAGGCTGCGATACCCCGGCCACCGAGCCAGAGTGGTTTGGAAGAATCAAGCGGACTGATTTCAAGCGCTTTGTCAGCTGCCTCACATGACTTTTCGTAATCACCACACAAGCCATACCAAACAGCCATAAGACCATAGGCATTCGCGAGATTAGGATTTAGTCGCACCGCCCGTTCCAGATATTCGCGTGCGTCCTCAAACTGCCTAGCCCACAGTAAGATCGATCCCAGCACAGCTAGTCCGTTGGCATCTTCAGGATCGAGCGAAACCGCATGTTGTGCAGCGTCTAAAGCTTCACTATTAGCAACGTCTGTATCGTCACGCCATATATGAAGGATATCGTTGAGCAGACATTCCGCCCGAGTAGTATAGGCCTCCGCCAGATCAGGTGACACAGCAATGGCTTCATCCAGAAGGCCGTGGGCCAATTCGTTGTCCGCCTTGGTAAGTTTGTTGATGTGCCATCGAGCGCGCATTACTCGTTCTCGCGCACTTAGGTCATCGATGGTTTTTGCGTGAGCACGCTTAACCTCCGCACTTAGTGTCCTCGGAGCAACCGCAGTCACAATTGCAGCGGTGATTTCGTCTTGCACCAGAAAAATATCATCGAGATTCCGATCAAACCGTTCGGCCCAGATGTGTGTGTCAGAACGGCCATCAATAAGCTGGGCGGTTACACGGACACGGTTGGCGGCCTTTCGTACACTGCCTTCCAAGGCGTAGCGGACGTTTAACTCCTTGCAAATGCTATCGACTCGCATGGCTTTTCCCTTGAAGCAGAAGCTGGTATTGCGAGCGATGACAAGCAGTTCCCGGAACTGCGACAGCGCGGTGATGATGTCTTCTGTAATCCCGTCGCCGAAGTACTCCTGTTCCGGGTCACCACTCATGTTTGTAAATGGAAGCACAATAATCGATGGTTTATCGGGTAGGTCCGACGTAGGTTGTTCGTGAGTCTCGATCTCCGGTTTCACTGCTTTAGATTCCGAACCTGGAATCTGAGCACCGGGTTTGAGTCGTACGACGAATGCTCTTACCGGCTGGTCAAATCCCTTCAGAGTCTGCTCACCAAGACTGTCAAAATCGAATGGCAACCTACTCGGCACAGTCTCCGTTACCGACCCTTGAACGACAACTCCCCCCGCTACAGCTAACTGCTCTAAGCGTTGCGCAAGTACGATCCCTTCCCCAGTAACTGTGTTATCTGCAACAATCACTTCACCTAAACTGATGCCCATCCGCAGTTCTGGCCGAATGTCGTCATCGAGCTGCGCGTTAAAGTCAGTGTTCTTTATTTGAAACACAATCGCCGCAGTAACCGCATCCGATGCCCGACCGAACTCAGCCACCAAAGCATCTCCTCGTATCTCCCGGGGAGTGCCACCATAGGCCTTAATTGTCTCGGAGAGACGGCGAAAGCTGTCTTGAATGCGTTTATGCGCGACAGACTCATCACGCTGAACCAATCCTGTCGAACCGGCTACATCAGCATGGAGTATGACGGCGAGCTTGCGTGAAGGATCGACTGCCAAAGGAAACGCTCGATTTATTCTATATTGGACTTCTCGGTGATATTACAGCGTCAGCATAAGGTTGGCGAGCAAGCCTACGCACAATACTCAGTAAAGCCTCAATCGAGCGAACGGATGTGGCTGTGAGTTACCTCATGCAATGCAGCACTCTGCCTGATTGCTAAGAACCTTTCTTACTCCTCTATTCTTGATTCAACCATCTCTGAACGGCCAACTGCGGACATTCAAAGTTTGACGCACCCAGCGACGTTTTGATGATATGGTATTTTATGATGCCCTATGTAATTCCCGTGCCATGATAGTGGCAGGTAGTCGTTCGTCCCCAACTTCAAGCTGAGGAGCCACACCTAAGGCGCTAAATCCGTGCTTAAGATAAAAAGCCCTGGCGCGTTGATTCAAGTCAGAAACACTTAGCCAGATCCACGCCTTTCTCGCATCATGAACGTGTTGGATTGCGTCGTGTAACAGTTGCTTACCAAGGCCAGTACCAAACTCACTTGCCAATACATAAATCTGTTTGAGCTCTGCCGCACTGCCATCAAGGGGTAGCGGACAATTCTGATTTTGCACCAAGTAGAACCCAACTGCTTTGCCCTTTCTAAATGCCATCCTATAGGTCATGTCAGGATTTGACAGGTTCGACTTGATCACTGCTATCGAATAATGCCTTTTACAGTAAGCTTGAATATCAGCTTCACTGTTTACCCCTTTGTAAGCTTCGGTAAAACTCGTTACGCAAAGTTCGGACAATTCGTATGCAAACGGTAGGTCAACACCGAGTATGTCAGCTGTTTTTGCATCTGCCATAGTAGTCATTCTGCAGATGAGATTAACTAGTCGCAACGGGTCGTAAGTTGTCCCAGCACTCTTTATATAGAAAGAATCAATGAACGGCGGGTTTTGGGTGTGAGGCGGAATTAGTGATTCATCCCTGATTGATAACGATTCTTGCTAACCCGTAGGGCAAAGATCGGCCACAAGCGGCCATAGCCGAGTTGATACTTCCGCACCCCATGCAAGATTTGACCTGTGTCATTAGCGACGTATTCATTTTCAGGGTAAATTCAAAACACCTCTAATTTGTGGATCAATGAAGTGAAGAGATATTCGAAGATTTCCCGCCGCGACTTTATCAAGGTTACCGGTTCAGCGGCCCTTACAGCAGCCACGGGTTTGGGCTTAACGGGTTCCAAGGCAATCGCCCAGGATGCAAACCGATACAACATCCTGATGATCGTCACAGATCAGGAACGGCACATGCCCCCGGATCGATTACCAACGGGATATCAACTGCCCGGTCATGAAAAATTGGCGTCCCGTGGTGTGGTGTTCGAAAATCACCAGATCGCTTCTTGCGTTTGTACCCCATCGCGCTCGGTGATTTATACAGGACAGCATATCCAGAACAATGGCATGTTCGACAACACCAACTTCCCCTGGTCGGAGGATCTATCACGAGACATCCCTACCCTCGGAGATTTGCTACAGGACCTAGGTTACTACACTGCGTATAAAGGTAAGTGGCACCTTACCGGGGAATTTGAAACCGCAAATGAGCTGCATATGCCGACACGATTGCTTGGCGAGGAAATGAAGGAGTACGGTTTTTCGGATTACTTCGGTATAGGCGACATTATTGCGCATACCGAAGGCGGTTTCCTCCATGACACCGTCATTACCTCGATGACGAAAAGCTGGTTGCGTGGGCAAGCGAGGACCTTAGCCGCTGAAAACAAGCCCTGGTTCATGGCAGTCAATCTGGTTAACCCTCACGATGTGATGTACTACAACACTGATCCGCGCGGTGGACCAGAGAACCAGTCGGTACCGGCACTGATGACATTGAATCACGACCCTGAGACTGAGCAATTCAACCGTGAGTGGGATATGGAACTACCTGAATCTCGCAATCATTCGACGTCCGAAGCTGGCCGACCACCTGCCCATGAAGATTATGCGGTCTCTCGAGCAGCTTTGGTCGGTCGAGTCCCGAATGAAGATGACCGATGGCGGCGGCTGAACAATTACTACTTGAACTGTATCCAAGACGTGGATCGCCACATTTTGGCTATCCTTAATGAGCTTGATGATCTGGGCATGGCTGACAAGACCATTGTTATCCATACCGCAGATCACGGTGAACTCGCCGGAGCGCATGGCTTGAGTGGTAAGGGAGCGAATGCATTCCGAGAACAGAACAACGTCCCCTTCGTTATTGCGCATCCGGAGTTTGCTGGGAACAAGCGTTGCCGCGCCGTAACCTCACACGTGGACATCGCGACCACGTTGATCAGCCTTGCGGGTGGATCATTACAAGGGAACGAGGGACTGCCTGGATCAGATATTTCTGCGTTACTTAACGATCCGGAAGCAGCATCTCTCGACGCGATTCGGCCCGGCGCTCTATTCAACTACAACATGCTGGCGTACATTGACGGTGATTTCATGATGAACGTTTCACGCTTCATCAAAGGAGGCGGGAAACCTGAGGATATACCTAAGCAGGGCTGGCGACCCGATTTGGCGAAACGAGGCGCTATCCGAAGTGTGTTCGATGGCCGTTACAAGCTCAATAGATACTTTTCACCACAGGAACACCATGTGCCGCGTTCACTTGAAGAGCTACAAGCCAACAACGATCTTGAACTGTTTGATCTTGAAACCGATCCAAGTGAGATGCGCAATCTAGCGAAGGACAATACCGATCTTCTGGTTGCAATGAACGACAAACTTAATGCCCTGATTGAGTCAGAGGTTGGAGAGGATATCGGTCAGATGATGCCCGATGATTCTGAATCAAACTGGACACTGGACCCCACTATCACCAAAATTCGGATGTAGTTTTGTCATACCAAGCCTAACTTCGACAGCTTCAGGATTGGCCGGCCAGAACCGGTCGTTCGGAGGTCTTGATCCGTAAGTGGTTGAATCGTTGCCAAGAGATGGTCCATGCACCGATGTCCTTTTCACAGGTCTTTGTCGTCGGTCTCCTCCACAGCAATTCGGTTCCCGACCCGCCAATGCACTGCGTGCGAGTACGTTTGCCGCCAAAGAGCGTAACGGTTATGCTTCCTATCCGTACGTGACTAAGGAGGAGAAACTAGTGCTAAGAAAGATAAGTGTTGCCTCATTATTGTCGGTCACCATGTTTGTCGGTGCCGCGCATGCGGCCACCGAGATTCAATGGTGGCACGCATTTACTGGAAGGCTCGGTGAATTGTTGGCCGAACAGGTCGAAAAATTCAACGCATCCCAGTCAGACTACAAAGTCATCGCCACTCATAAGGGAAATTACTCGGAGACGCTGAATGCGGGTATTGCGGCTTTCCGGGCCGGTGAACAGCCTCACCTCCTGCAGGTATTCGAGGTTGGAACGGCGACAATGATGGCCGCGTCCGGAGCGATCAAACCGATCTACGAGGTCATGACGGAAGCGGGCATCGAATGGGATCCAAACGCCTACATGGGCGCGGTTAAGGGCTATTACACAACCACCGACGGACGCATGCTGTCTCTTCCGTACAATTCGTCAACGCCGGTGCTGTATGTGAATCGCGACCTGTTTGAGAAGGCTGGTCTCGACCCTGACATGGACTTGTCGACCTGGGAGCAAGTCGGCAAGGCGCTCGACGGGCTTAAGGGGGCCGCGATCGGCTGCCCGCTGACGACGGCGTGGCAGAGCTGGGTGCACCTCGAGAACATGTCGGCATACCACAACACGCCGTTTGCGACAAAGGAAAACGGCTTTGCAGGCTTGGATACCGAGCTTGTTTTTAATGGCGCCCTGCATGTTAAGCACATCCAGACGATGGGCGACTGGGCTAAGGACGGAAAGTTCATATACGCCGGACGGCGCAATGAAGGGGGAGCTAACTTCCGTGGTGGGGAATGCGCCCTGTTTACCGAAAGTTCGGCCGGCTATGCCGGGGTTAAGGCCGAAGCCCAGTTCGAATTCGAGATCCGTCCGCTTCCCTACTGGTCGGACGCTGAGGGCGCCCCGCAGAACACGATTATCGGCGGAGCTTCCCTTTGGGTTTTGAGCGGTCACGGTGCTGAAGACTACAAGGGAGTTGCCGCTTTCTTCAGTTTCCTGTCCTCCTCCGACATACAAGCCGCGTGGCATCAGAACACGGGCTATCTGCCGATAACGATGGCTGCTGCGGAGCAGACCAAGGCTGAAGGATTCTACAAGGAGAATCCAGGAACCGAGATTGCAGGCATGCAGATGACCGCTAAAGCACCTACACCCAATTCCAAGGGCCTGCGTCTGGGTAGCTTCGACCAGATCCGAGGCATCATCGACGAGGAACTAGAGGCAGTCTGGGCCGGCGACAAGACCGCTCAGCAGGCTTTGGACAGCGCAACCCAACGCGGAAACCAGTTGCTACGTCGGTTCGAACAGGCGAACCGCTAGTGTCAGTATAAAGGAACGTTCATACCGCCCCGGTGATCCGGGGCGGCGGCGCGGTCCCGCAATGGAAAAGAGGGTTACCTTCAAGGGCTGGATGCTGCCTCTCTTGCTGCTAGCGCCACAACTGCTGGTCAGCGTGGTCTTTTTCTTCTGGCCGGCGTGGCAGGCTGTCCATCAATCCCTGTATATTCCGGACCCGTTCGGTCTCAAATCGCAGTTCGTCTGGCTCGGAAACTTCGAGTTCCTCCTCGGCGACCAGTATTATCGCTCTTCGTTCTGGACGACGGCGGTCTTTTCCGTTCTGGTCACGGCCGTCTCGATGAGTTTCGCTCTATGGCTTGCGGTCATGGCAGACCGGCTGATCAAGGGGTCGACGACCTACAGGACGCTGTTGATCTGGCCCTATGCAGTGGCACCGGCGGTAGCCGGGGTCTTGTGGCTGTTTCTATTTAATACCCGGGTTGGCCTCGTTTCATGGTATCTCGCCCAAGTCGGTTATGAATGGAACCATGTCCTCAATCCGAACGAGGCCATGGGGTTGGTTGTGTTAGCCTCGTCTTGGGGCCGGATCAGTTACAACTTCCTGTTTTTCCTCGCCGGTCTGCAAGCGATACCAAAAAGTGTTGTCGAAGCTGCGGCAATCGACGGTGCCCACTTCTGGAAACGGTTCTGGACAATTGTGTTTCCACTGTTGTCACCGATAACGTTCTTTCTGCTCGTGGTCAATGTGGTATACGCTTTTTTCGAGACCTTCGGTGTTATTCATACGATTACCTCCGGTGGTCCACAGCAGGCCACCACAATCCTTGTCTATAAGGTCTACGCGGATGGTTTCGTTGGACAGGACCTCGGTTCGTCTGCGGCACAATCGGTCATTCTGCTGATCGTCGTGGGGATCCTGACGGTGGTGCAGTTCCGGTACATCGAAAGGCGGGTCCATTACTGATGTCGGGCATGGTGGAAAAACGCGGACAAGGCTATTGGCTGACCCATGTTACCCTTATTACCGGCGTGCTGATTATCTTCTTCCCAATCTATCTGGCTTTCGTCGCATCGACTGTGACCCAGCCCGAAATCGTCAAACCCCCCATGCCGCTGCTTCCCGGTGATCATTTCCTTGAAAACTACCGGGAAGCGCTTGTCTCGGGGATAAATGCACCAGTGTGGCGGATGCTCCTGAACTCGACGCTGATGGCACTGGGCATTGCGCTTGGAAAGATCATCATATCGCTCTTGTCGGCGTTCGCAATCGTCTATTTCCGCTTTCCGGCGAAGCAGTTTTTTTTCTGGCTGATCTTCCTCACACTGATGCTGCCGGTGGAGGTCCGGATCGTGCCGACCTACGAGGTTGTCGCCAATTTCGGGATGCTCAATTCCTATTCCGGGCTGATCCTTCCCCTCATTGCTTCGGCCACGGCGACCTTCTTGTTTCGACAGTTCTTTCTGACCGTTCCCGACGAACTGGCGGAAGCCGCCCGCGTCGACGGCGCGAAGTCGATGCGGTTCTTCATCGATATTCTGCTTCCCATGTCGAGGACTAACATCGCAGCACTCTTCGTGATTCTCTTTATCTACGGCTGGAACCAGTACCTTTGGCCACTTCTGGTCACGACCGATCCGCAAATGAACACCATCGTCATGGGTATCAAACAGATGTTTCCGAGCGGCGATGATATAGCCAACTGGCCGGTGATCATGGCTACGGCAATGCTGGCGATGTTGCCTCCGATCACCGTCGTCTTGTTCATGCAGAAGCTGTTTATAAAAGGCCTGATCGAGACGGAGAAATAGAATCACCAAATGGCTGGAATCACGTTAGACTCGGTTCGAAAGTCGTTCGGAAAAAACGAGGTCATTCACGGCATCGACATCGACATCAGGGACGGTGAATTTATCGTTATCGTCGGACCGTCGGGGTGCGGAAAGTCGACTCTGCTTCGGATGGTCGCCGGACTGGAGACGGTAACCAGCGGCGATATCACCATCGGTGACCGCCGGGTGAACGATCTCGAACCGATGGACCGGGACATTGCAATGGTCTTCCAGAATTACGCACTCTATCCGCATATGTCCGTTTTCCAGAACATGGCTTATGGCCTGAAAATCGCCGGGACGCCGAAGGTCGAGATTGAGCGGCGGGTCGCAGATACCGCGAAACTTCTACAACTGGAGGACTTTCTAGAACGTCGCCCCCGCCAGCTTTCCGGCGGACAGCGTCAACGAGTGGCCATGGGACGGGCTATCGTTCGCCAACCTTCGGTTTTCTTGTTCGACGAACCACTGTCGAATCTCGATGCGAAGTTGCGGGTTCAAATGCGGCTCGAGATCAAGGCGCTCCAGCAGAAGTTGGGCGTCACGTCATTGTACGTTACCCATGACCAAGTGGAGGCGATGACGCTGGCGGAGCGCATGATCGTCATGAACGATGGTGTCGCCGAGCAGATCGGCGAGCCGCGCGACGTCTATGCAAAGCCCGCCACGAACTTCGTTGCCGGCTTCATTGGATCACCACCTATGAATTTCTTCGGCCCCTCAGCCCTGAAGGGGTATACAGGAGACAGTGGCGGGACGCTCGGCGTGCGACCGGAACATCTGACGCTTTGCGATGAGACGCGCGGCCGGCTTTCCGGTGTGGCCAAATATACCGAGGTCCTGGGTGCAGAAACACTGGTGCATCTCGTCATGAACAACGGCGAGAGTTTGACCATCCGGCAGGACGGGGATTCACCCGCCCCTGATCCGGGTGATAACTGCTTCGCCGATTTCGAGAGTTCGAATTTAAATGTGTTCGACTCGCAAGGCCGTCGCGTGACCTAACCCACATCGGAGATTCAATCGGTCAAGCCACGTCCGAAGCAGCGATTCTGGGGGACGGTTGCGGCTCTATATCTTATAAAGCAGCCAGATCACAATCTCAGCGAGTCAAACAAGACTAGGATGATTCGTTAGTTTCTGCACGGGCAAAAGGCGAGAATTACCCCTGCTCCAACAGCTTGCGCAGATCGATCACCGCCGCGTTCGCTCGCGATAGGTAAGAAGCCATCACTAAAGAGTGGTTGGTGACGAACGTAAAACCACTGCCGTTCAAAATGATGGGACTCCAGACGGTTTGCTGCGTAGATTCCAGCTCGCGAATAATCTGCTGCAGACTCACCCGAGCGTTCTTCTTGTCCAGCACGTTGCCGAAATCCAGCTCGACCGCTTTTAGGAAGTGGAGCAAGGCCCAGGCTTGCCCCCGCGCTTCGTAGAAGACGTTATCAACCTGCAGACGCGGTGTCTTGACCCTTAGCTGCGTCGGTGTTTCCGTCGCTTGCTCGGCAGCGCTGTCACCGGCGAGGTCGATATTGATGCGCTCCTGGCCCACACTCGCACTCAGGCGCTGCGACATGGAACCCAACCGCTTTTCCACCTGAGCTAGCCAGTCCTGCAGGTTGTCGGCGCGCGAGAAAAATTGCGCGTTCGGCTGCTGTGGATCGGCGAGCCTGCCGAGATACCGCTCTAGCGCTCGAATTGCCTTGCGATACTCACCCTCGGTCGTCGGAAAGATCCACGATTGTGAATCGAAATGGAAAAGTGGTTCGGCAATGATTAAATCTTCGTCTTCAACGGACTGCGACTGAGACCGACTGAAATCGTTTCGCATCGCCCGTGCCATGTCGCGCACCATAACCAATACGCCGAATTCCCACTCTGGGATATTATCGAGGTAAATCCCGGGCGGCATGATGTCGTTGCTGAGGTAGCCACCGGGTTTGTCGAGCAGTGTCTCTGCTACACGAATCAAAGTTGCCGTGATCGTGTAACCGTTCACAACCGACATACCTTTCTCCGCAGCCTTGTTGTTCGCTTCCTCGACGACGTCGAATGTTGCCGGCTCACTGCTCCAGTAAAAGCCGAGTGCGATCGCGATAGCAACATAGGTCGCCAGAAACAGCCCCAATGTCCACAGCCATCCTTTGTGGGCCCAGGTGCTCGGTCGATAGAGTGTCAGCAGGCGCTTGCCGCCGCTGGCCGACGCACTCAAAAGATTCATTGTGATACCTCAGCGTTGCAGTACTTCATCGCTATTCTAAGCCGGGTTGGGCGAGTCTGACGAATCCCATGGTCGTGATCGCAAAACCGCGATACGGACCCCGATCAGACTGTGCCCGGGATAGTGTTCTAGTTTGGAGGTGAATAGCACCCCACATCTAGCGTAGAAATAGGTCCGTAGATTAATAGAAAAATGTTCCCTACCTATCTAGGTATCCATTAAGGAAATTGATACCTGTCGGCTGGGAGTACCCTAGTTGCTTTCATTTTATTATCGATAACATGTTAATTGAAACCATGTGAACTTATTGTGAAAGGATGATGCATTCAGTGAAAACTCTTTAGATGGTTGTGAGCAAGTTGGATAAGTTGAGCGCACCACCTTTTTAAGTTATTGCAATAGTCCGCATTGGTCGCCTAGACACGAAGGTACTGCGTTGCAATAGGATGAGAACGGATGTCCGCTCCCACCCTCAAAGGTTCAAAGCAAGTATTTTTTAAGGCCCACGGAGCAGCACAACAAATTCATAGGGACGTTCAGGGTTCGAAATGGGTCGACTTTAACGTGGCATCCTATATCACGGGGCACATTTTAATATTCTGAAATATGCATCTCAGATCTTCATCGCACTCGTACGTGATTTCCATGCCTCCTTGTCCCTGACAAGGCGACAAGACACATATATCACCGGGTCGGGCCGAACTCAAACAGTTCCCCAACTGGCTCGGAAAATTGCCAATCGCATCTTCTAATCCGTTGAGTGCTTTCATACCTTCTGAGCTTTCCAGGAATATCTCGGCCTCGGGGTTTGGTGTGATCTCCTGTGCATTCGACAGGGTGAATACGCCCAGTAGTATCGCGGTGGTGATGATTCGGATAGTTCTCATACTGATAATCTTAGAGGTTGAAATCAGTATCTCAACTTAAGGTAAATCACATATCACTCCGCGGGAGTACAAACTGAATGGGTGACCCGGCGGCATGATGATCATCACAGGTGGTAAAGGCTAATGGAATAGAATCCTCAAGTACCTCAATGACTGCTTCGGATCGCCTACGGAAATAGCTTCTACGCCGCAACAAAACTGGAGATGGTGTCTCCCACTGATGTTGCACCAAGATTAGAAGCGATCTCCCGTTCAGACTATAAAGCTGCCTGATTGCTAATGGCGTGTTTCTCCTTTGATTCTAGTCAAGGGGGTACGCCGGATTTTATAGATCGGCTGACCGCCATGAAATCCACATGCAAATATTTTCCCAACACAATGACCAAGTTGACGAAAGAACGAAAAAGATTTCGTTGACACACAAACTATTTCGCAGCGTTCAAGGCTTGGTCGATGTCGGCAATGATATCGTCAACATGTTCAATCCCAATAGATAGTCGAACCAGATCCTCGGTTACGCCTGATGATGCCAGTTCTTCTGGGGCAAGCTGCCGGTGTGTCGTGCTCGCCGGATGGCAAGCGAGCGACTTGGCATCACCGATATTGACAAGCCGTGTGATCAGCTGCAGCGCATCTATGAACTTTACTCCCGATTCGTGGCCGCCCTTAATTCCGAAACTCAAGATACCCGAAGCCCGGCCTCCCATATACTTATCTAGCAAGGCTTTGTATGGGCTATCGTCAAGACCAGCATAGCGAACCCACTCAACCTGGGAGTGATCCTGGAGATGCTTTGCAACGGTGAGAGCATTGTCACAAATTCGGTCCATACGCACGTGCAGGGTTTCAAGACCCTGCAGGATCAGAAATGAGTTCATCGGTGTCTGACACGAACCAGTGTTACGCAGTGGCACCACACGAGCACGCAAGATATACGGCGGCAACCCTGTCTCAGTAAATACTACACCGTGGTAGGACACGTCAGGCTCATTGAGTCGCTTGAACCGCTCTTTGTGAGCAACCCAGTCAAACTGATTGGAGTCCACCAGGGCGCCTCCGATTATTGTTCCATGCCCGGCTATATATTTGGTCAGAGAATGCACAGCGATATCGCAGCCCCATTCAAACGGCCGGCACAGATAAGGCGTGGGTACGGTGTTGTCGACGATGACCGGAATGCCATGTGCATGGGCAATGTCTGCCAGTTTTTCAAGATCTACGACATTACCCGCCGGATTACCGATGGATTCGCAGTAAACCGCTTTGGTCTTGCCATCTATTAATCCTGCCATATCGTCAAGTTTTTCCGGGTCGGCAAAACGTACCTGTATCCCCAATTGTGGAAATGTATGGGCAAACAGATTGTATGTACCGCCATATAACGTGGACATACTTATGAAATTGTCTCCCGCCTCGGCAATGGTGATAAGCGAGTAGGTTGTAGCCGCTTGTCCCGAAGACAACACGAGTGCAGCCGCCCCGCCTTCCATGTCCGCAATACGTTGTTCCAATACATCATTTGTGGGATTCATGATCCGGGTATAGATGTTTCCCAGGATCTCGAGATTGAACAAATCGGCTCCATGTTGGGTGTTATCAAATGCATAGGAAGTTGTCTGGTAAATGGGAACTGCTACTGCATTCGTGGTGGGATCCGGTTTGTAGCCTGAATGAACCGCCTTTGTTTCGATCTTCATCAATTCCTCCAAGTTTTTATGTTTCCGGTAATAGTAACTGTGTCGTCAGGTGCTACCGATATGCTATCCATACACTCGTGGTAGCCATTATTGCCTTGCGTAAAAGTCGGTATGGCTTAAATAACCCCTACCGATAGATCCGCTTGTAAAAAACTAACATCGATAATGAGGGGATGGTTTTGATACAAGTCAACCTGGGTTGTTTAAGTTGAAGTCTGGGTGGCCACCTAGTCAACTCGATCAGAGAACCATTCGAGGTGTGACGAACGTCTCGTATGTGTCGGACGCTAGAAGTAGCTGCTGCAGAGCAGCAAGACCAAAATCATGGTCCCCTGATAGTCTTGGGGGACCGTGTCTGCTTCAGCTAACGCCGCACGAAGTAATGCAGGCCCCAGCCCAGCGCAACATAGGCAGCGATTGCCCCCCAAAGGACACTAGCCAGGATTGCCGTCTCGCCGGCGTTGAGGTCGCCCGCGTGTCCGGCGGCAAAGAACAGCAAGAAGAGACCATAACTGGCGGCAGCCCAGGTGGCCATGACCGGCATCACGGCTGCAGCGCGCCAGCGCCGTTCGTGTAGATAAGTTAGAAAACGCGCCATGTAATAGATAACAAAGATCCCACAGATCAGAATTGGCATCGCTATTGTTACCGCGGTCAGAATCGTCATGCCAACTTTGCCACGCTCACCCTTTTGCCAGGTTTGCCAAAGCTCTATCGGCCAAGCACGCTCGCGGGTAGCCCAATCTTGTTGTGCTGCTGCCGCGGAGCGGCGTACGTCTGGATCTGAATCTTTTAACGCTTTTGCAATGAAAGCCTGTCGTTGGCCCGTCTCTATTCTTGGTGATCCAAGCCAATTGGCGACCATGCGCCGCACGTACGGGTCGGGATCGCCCATGCCGCGCTCGATGATCGCATCGCGTTCCGCCTTCCCGATTGCATCGCGCAGCAGCATAAGCAGAACCACGGTCCGTACTTTGGGATCAGAGTCACTTGCGCCGGCTTCAAGTAGCGCAGGGAGATTGGCGACGCGCAGATAGGCCGGTCGGTTCAAGGAAATAGATGACAGTGCGCCATAGGCCGTATAGCGGATACGGGGATCGGAATGGGTCATCGCCTGTCCCAACGCCGGAATCAATACCCGTTGATCGAAATCATCATCGGGTGCGCGCGCCAGCCAACGGAACATCTCGAGAGCCGCCACGGCAATCTCTGTTTCCGGATCTTCGGCAAGGGCCGCGATGTCTTTATAAGCCGCAGGATCGATGGGCGTTGCACGAATGATTCGTAAGGCATTCAGTCGTGTTGCCAGTGGCACTGAAGTATCGATCGCCACTTTCAATGGATCTTTATCCGCTAAGGTTTGGTTGTATTCGATAATGCGTAGGCCGTGCTCCGCGGTGGTTACAATGTCTCGGTCTGGATCGTTGGTGGCCGCGGTTATGACGCTGATTGAGCGCGGGTAGTCCGCGGCTGCATAAGCTAATGCATAAAGAATCGCTTTACGTATTCGGCGATTCGGCTCACTTTCGAACGCGTCAGCGAGCATATCTAGTGTTACCTTGGGCAAGGACTGGCCCTTGGCCATCTCTGCAAAGGCATTGGCCATGTTTTCGCGTTCGCCTGGGCGTTGTGGATCTGTAAACAGTTTGTGCATTACCTCGAATATCGTCTCCGGCAAAGGCTGGTCAGCGCCGAGCTGTCCTAACGTCTTGGTCGCACGTGGGTACAGCCAGGACAGATGTTTTTCGCTGAAGATTCGAGCGATACGCTCGACGACTTCATCCGGGTATCGATTGTGGGCAGCCGACTGACCCACGGCAACGATGGCGGCAGATAAAAGACCATCGTCTTGCTCGTTCAAGACCAATGCACCCAATGCGTCTATTGTTTCGGTACTTAACGGACGTTGTGAGCCAAGTTGTCCCAATGTAGTGGCAGTAGCTTTCCGCACCTCGAGTGATTCATCGGTCTTAAGGCTTTTCACGAGTTCATCCAGTAATGCAGCATCTTCCGCAAGCCACGACCCGGTGTCTTTGACGGCACCGATACGGACAGCCGGTTCGTCGCTGCCTAGACGCCATTCCAATACGGTATCGCTATACCAAACAGTGCGATACAAGGGAACGAGGGCATGATTCCAAAGAAGGACCAGAAGATACAATGCAACTGGCGCCAGGATAATGGCCAGTATGGGTGTGCGGCGGGACGTGGCGGATAGTGTTTTGATCATGAACAGCGGGATTTAGCTGATCGGCGTGGCTGCCACTTTGATACCACTCGCAAAGACAATGCTGTGGCGCATAAGGAACGTTTTTACCTGAGTTACTTAAATCAGTTTAGTACAAATCCGGAGCCACGATACTTACAAAAAGTTACGGATTTCGACTCGCACTCCGGTGAAAAAAAGGTGAACACTTTGAGGTGAAGTGTTCACCTAGTTTCCGCTAGCTACTCTCAGGAGTCGACTGATACAGATTAGGCTAAATCAAAGCGATCTGCGTTCATGACCTTGGCCCATGCCGCAACAAAGTCACTTACAAACTTTTCTTTGTTGTCATCCTGAGCATAGACTTCGGCATACGACCGAAGGATCGAGTTGGACCCGAATACTAGATCCACTCTGGTCGCCGTCCACTTGACTTCATCCGTCTTGCGATCACGGATTTCGTACAGGTTGTTGCCACTCGGCTTCCAGGCATAGTCCATATCGGTCAAATTCACAAAGAAGTCGTTGGTCAGAACGCCTTCGCGATCGGTGAACACACCGTCCTTGGTGCCGGCATGGTTGGCACCGAGAACTCGCATGCCACCGACCAGCACGGTCATCTCGGGCGCCGTGAGCCCCATGAGCTGGGTACGATCAAGCATCAGTTCTTCGGCGGTAGGCGCGTAGTCCTGCTTGAGCCAGTTGCGGTAACCGTCATGGATGGGTTCCAGCACATCAAACGACTCAACATCCGTCATCTCCTGTGTCACATCACCGCGCCCCGGAGCAAATGGAACCGTTACGTCAAAGCCTGCCGCCTTGGCTGCCTGCTCAACGCCGACATTACCTGCAAGCACAATGACGTCTGCCATGCTTGCACCGGTATCAGCCGCGATACCTTCGAGCACTTCAAGAACCTTCGCGAGACGGTCTGGCTCGTTGCCTTCCCAGTCTTTCTGCGGTGCCAGGCGGATTCGTGCACCGTTTGCGCCACCGCGCTTGTCCGATCCACGGAAGGTCCGGGCGCTGTCCCAAGCGGTGGCGACCATGTCGCTGATCGTCAGGCCGCTATCTGCGATGCGTGCCTTGACCACCTCCACATCATAGTCGGCATTGCCTGCGGGCACCGGGTCCTGCCAGATCAGATCTTCCGCTGGAACGTCAGGACCGATGTAGCGTGCCTTCGGACCCATGTCGCGGTGTGTCAGCTTGAACCAGGCCCGCGCGAAAGTGTCCTTGAAATAATCAGGATCCAAGCGGAATTTCTCCATAATCTCGCGGTAGATCGGGTCCACCTTCATTGCCATGTCGGCGTCGGTCATGATCGGCATGCAGCGGATCGAGGAGTCCTCGACATCGACCGGCATATTCTCTTCGGCGATTTCAACCGGCTGCCACTGCCGGGCGCCGGCGGGGCTCGTCCGGATTTCCCACTCGTGATCGAGCAGCATGTCGAAATAGCCCATGTCGAACTTGGTCGGATTGGTCGTCCAGGCGCCTTCGATGCCACTGGTAACGGTATACCGCCCCTTGCCCGACTTGTTCGGATTATGCCAGCCAAGCCCCTGCTCCTCGAGGGGCGCCGCTTCCGGATCCGGGCCCAGAACACTTGCATCGCCATTGCCGTGTGTCTTGCCGACGGTGTGACCGCCGGCGGTCAGCGCAACGGTTTCCTCGTCGTTCATCGCCATGCGCGCGAAGGTTTCGCGAACGGCCTTTGCCGTCATCAGCGGATCTGGTTTGCCATCGACGCCTTCCGGATTAACGTAGATCAGGCCCATCTGCACTGCAGCGAGCGGATTCTCGAGCGAGGTCTCGTCTTTGGCGTCCGCATAGCGGTCCTTGGCGAGCCACTCCTTCTCCGACCCCCAATAAACGTCCTTCTCGGGATGCCAGATGTCCTCGCGCCCGAAACCGAAACCAAAGGTTTTGAGGCCCATGGACTCGTAGGCGATGTTGCCGGCAAGGATGATCAAGTCAGCCCAGCTGATCTTGTTGCCATATTTCTTCTTTATCGGCCAGAGCAGACGACGTGCTTTGTCGAGACTCACGTTGTCAGGCCAGGAGTTGATCGGCGCAAAGCGCTGATTGCCTGTACCGCCGCCGCCACGTCCATCGGCGATGCGATAGGACCCCGCGGCGTGCCAAGCCATGCGGATCATTAGGCCGCCGTAGTGGCCCCAGTCCGCCGGCCACCATTCCTGGCTGTCGGTCATCAGCGCGAGCACATCCTTCTTGACCGCATCGAAATCGAGTTTCTTGACTTCCTCACGGTAATTGAAGTCTTTTCCCATCGGGTTAGTCTTGGTATCGTGCTGGTGCAGGATGTCCAGGTTTAGGCTGTCCGGCCACCAATCCATCACTGAATGTCCAGTGGCCGTGTTCCCGCCGTGTATAACCGGGCATTTCACTTGTGTATCCATTTCACTCTCCGTTCGTTGATTACTTGAATAGTTAAAGGTTGGGGTGTGGCGTCGTAGACTTCAGCGCAACGCGCTAAACAGCCTCATCTCCAGTCGCTGTACAAGTGCTAATCTACTGCGAGTAGATGAAAATATAAAATTTATTGTTCTAATTATTATGATAGTTTTTGTATATTATTTGATTAGACTAATTCGGTTTTGGGACGGGCTTGAACCACCACCAAAGAAGGACCGGATACATGCATTTGGACAAAGGGTATGTTCTGGCATTTTGCACTTTGACCGACCGCCTCGGGAGCCGATTGACGTGGTGCTTGGACACCGGGTGAAGGTTCTCGTTCTCGACGACGGATCGTTTGAGGCAGCCTGCGGCGATCCGGATTGGCTGGAGAACACGAAGAGACACAAAATCAAGCTTGGCGGTTCTGCAGTCGCCCACTGCTTTGGCCCGGGATAAGCGAATTTTCCGATATCAATTACAAACCTAACATAGGAGCTTCCATGTGAGTCATACAGCCTTAAAAACGATGGCGGGTAACCGGGATCTTAAAGCCGGTCACTTCCTATTTGAGTTCAATACCCCCGGTATTGGCTACATTTTGAAAGAGGCAACGTGCGATTTCGCAATCTTTGACACCGAGCATTCTGGCTATGGCATAGACACGGTTAAAAAAGTAATGGTCTACATGCACGCGGCAGAGGTCCCGACAGTAGTGCGGGTTCCGTCACGCGAGTATCGAGACATTGCACGGGTGCTCGACGCCGGTGCCGACGGGGTTATGTTGCCGATGGTGAGCACAGCCGAGGAAGCAAAGTCGATCGTCCATAGCGTGAAGTACGTGCCCACTGGCGGGCGCGGAGTAATATTACGCGCCGCTCACGACCGATACACAACCGGTCCCACTACGGAAAAACTAGTTGAGGCCAATGCCAGAACTGTGATCTTTGCTCAAATCGAAACAGCGGCTGGTGTAGAAAATGCAGAGAAGATTGCGTCTATTGAGGAAATCGATTGTTTATGGGTTGGTCACTTTGACCTTTCTTGCTCTCTAGGGATACCTGGCGAGTTCGATAACCCGAAGTTCACCGACGCGATCGATGAGGTGGTCAGGGCTGGCCGAGCCACCAATACCTCACTCGGACGCCTGGCAGCTGACGTTAAGAGTTCTATCGAGCTCTATAAGCAGGGCTTCGATTTTATCGCCTACTCAGCGGACGCTTGGGCGTGGGGTGACGCTGTTAAGGCTGCGCTGAACGACATTCGGGCAGGTTGTAGATAGCACCGGAGGTACCTATGTCCCAATTTCGCGTTGCCTTAAGTGGCGATTTCAAAAAATCTGATGGAGCACCAAGCTTCCCGGAGTTCGACCTTTCTCCGCTTGAAAATGACCAGAGCGTCGATCTTTTTTATCTGGAGAACGAGAACGTAATCAGTGCGAACCAACTAGTCGATGTCGATGCCCTGATTTTGCTGAGTAATCGAGTCGCAGAAGAAAGTTTTCCTCCACCCGGTCGGCTATCGGTGATCGCACGGTTTGGGGTTGGGTATGACAACGTCGATGTCCCAGCTTGCACAGCTAATGACTGCGCACTGGTCATTACTCCGGACGGCGTGCGCCGCTCGGTCGCAGTATCTATCCTGACTTTATTATTCGCTTTGACGGGCAAGCTCATGGTCAAAGACCGTATCGCCCGTTTAGGACCGGACGGCTGGGCGAAAAAGACACTTTATAATGGCATCGGCCTGGTTGGTAGAACTTTGGGATCGGTCGGCATCGGCAATATCGGCGCTGAGTTGTTCCGCATGGCTCAACCCTTTGATATGAAGTTCGTTGCCCACGACCCTTATGCCAATACCGAACTGGCCAATCGACTTGGTGTGGAATTGGTCGAACTGGATGACGTTTTCCGCCGTTCCGATTTTATTTGCATTAACTGTCCATTGAACGAATCGACACATCACCTGATTAACAGTGAAAGACTGGCGCTGATGAAACCCGAGGCTTATCTGATCAACACGGCTCGGGGGCCAATTGTCGACCAAGCCGCTCTTACCCAGGCGCTGCAGGAAGAGAGAATTGCCGGAGCGGGCCTCGATGTACTCGAGCAGGAACCGCCGGATGCTGATGACCCGATACTCAAACTGAACAACGCCATCATCACCCCTCACGCGTTATGTTGGACCGATCAGATTTTTGAAGGCAACGGGCACGCAGATGTAGTCGCCGTGCAGAAAATCATGCAAGGCCAGGTGCCAACCGGCATCGTCAACCGCGACATCGAAAAATCCGAAAAATGGCACAGTCGTTTGGCCAGTTATCGGAAATTGTTTGGCTGAAAAGGGCGACAGATTTGTTTTTATTTCGCCAACACCTTTTCTGTTCTTTGGGGAAGCTCTGAATAATTGATTGAATACAAGATTGGTAAGAATCAAAATCGGCACGGGGTGACATGGTGATCAGCGAAAAACGAACTGTTTATTGCTTTGATATCTATTCTTGTCGACATACTTAGGGCAAGTTCCTACAGTAGGAAGCGGCGCCCTCGCCGCGATTAATCAGAGCTTCCTTTATCATTAATAATTCCAACAAATAAATCTGTCCCCAGCACAAATGACAAGTTCGTCCGAGCGCTCGGAGCGCGATCGCGCAATTGGCCTCATCATTCTTGCGTTTGCATTCTTCGCCATGCTGGACGCCTGTGCGAAGTACCTTTCGGGTTGGCACTCCATCTTTCAGATTGTCTGGGCCCGATATGTCGGGCATTTTTTGTTTGCCATGGTGATTTACGCCTTTGCAGGGGGTACCGGTGCATGGAAGAGTCGCCAACCCGCCCTGCAAGTAGTCCGCTCCGGGTTGTTACTCGCTGCGACCGCGCTCAATTTCATCGCACTCCAGTATTTGCAACTCGCCGAGACCTCCGCAATTTCTTTTACCATACCGATCTGGGTGGCGCTTCTATCAGTTCCACTACTTGGCGAGAGGATCGACCTCAGTCGGTGGGTGGCCATACTGGTCGGTTTTATCGGAGTGTTGGTTATCGTGCGCCCCGGATCCGGGTTCTTTCACTGGGCGATACTGCTATCGTTGTCGGTCGCGATCATCGTCGCCTTTTACCAGATCGCGACGCGCAAGCTGGCCGGTGTCGATTCCTCTCATACGACCCAACTTTATACTGCGCTGGTGGGTACGATCGTGGTGTCGCCGGTGGTGCCTTTCTATTGGCAGACGCCCGAAGGCGCCCAGCTCTGGGCCATGGTGGGTATTGGGGTACTCGGCGGCATCGGGCACTACCTTCTGATTATTTCACACAGGTGGGCCCCGGCTCCGGTTCTTGCACCGTTTTGGTACACCCAGATTATCTGGATGATACTGATCGGATATCTGGTTTTCTCCGACCTGCCTGACTTCTGGACATTGGTGGGCGCAGCGATTGTGGTCGCCAGCGGTTGGTATCTGATTAGACATTGAACATTTTATTTTGGTGGATCACATAGTTCGATCCCTTAACCAATGACAATTGGAGAATAATCAGGAGAGAGCAAGATGGCTGAAAAAGAACGAATCGGATTTATCGGCGTAGGCTTGATGGGGCACGGCGTCGCTAAGAATATTCTACAAGCTGGTTATCCGATTACCGTACTCGCGCACCGAAACCGGGCACCGGTTGATGACCTCATTGCGCACGGCGCCAGTGAAGCCGGCTCAGCCGCAGCACTGGCTAGTTCGAGCGACGTAGTGTTTCTTTGCGTGACCGGCTCGCCCCAGGTTGAGGATGTAGTGTTTCGAGACGATGGGTTGCTAAAGGGTTTAAAACCGCAATCGATTGTGCTCGATTTGTCTACAGCCGTACCGGCTTCCACCCTTAAAGTCGCTGAAGCGGTCGATGCCCAGGGGAGTCACTATTTGGACATGCCAATGACCCGTACACCAAAGGAAGCCGAGGAAGGCAAGCTGGCACTTATGGTGGGTGGTTCGAAGGAGATCCTGGAAAAGGTTCAACCGATCTTGAATAGCTTCTCCGATACAGTGGTGCACTGTGGTGATGTGGGGGCGGGTCATACCGTCAAACTGGTCAATAATTTCCTGGCCCTCGGTAACGCGGCGCTTATTTGCGAAGCGATAGTCACTGCGGCAAAAGCCGGCGTCGGTATGGAGGCACTGCGAGATGTCGTCTGTTCCGGTGGCGCTGACAGCGTCATGTTCCGCCGGTTCATGACGATTCTGCTGGAAGGCGACGAAAGTATTTTTCGTTTCGCGCTGCAAAACGCACAGAAGGATATTCGATACTACACGGACATGGCACGCAGCCTGCCGTCGACTGCATTCATCGCCGAGTCCATCCACCAGACTTATATAATGGCATCCAACCTCGGGTACGGCAGCGAATACGTGCCACGACTCATGCGTATTCTTGCAGATATAAACGACGCAGAACTTGATGCGGCCGGGACAGAAGCGAGTTCCTAATCCCCAGTAGCGAGCGTTGCGAAACTGTGGGTGGCACCTAGAGAATTGTTTCTAAGATAGCCCTTCACAAATCGTTCGTTTTTCAACAGTACGTGTCTTTGCGCTGAGATACTTGTACACCAGAAGAGCTGGAGAGTACAAAGCGAACAGTCAAACACACTACTGAAGCCGTCGTGGTCTCAGGCAACTTCACAACATTGTTTGGGTTCATCGCATTAGAGCGATTGTCTCCTGCGGAGTATTGATCTTGACTGGATCGCCACGTCACCCCGGATCAAGTCCGGGGTCCTCGCGATGACCGGCTTTGCTTTTCCGGACCGAGGCTACATTGCCTTTTGTGAGGCACTAGCTGCTAGATACAAACTACTCGTTCCTATTATCTACTCGTGAGACTTCGAGTTTTTACGTTTGACGCGAGTGTTGGCCGATACGTCGTGTTCGGCCAAGCGGCGGTAGCGCTCATAGCCGCGCGTCAGGTGTGTGCGCTATCATAGTCGGACTAGTGCGGACAAGCGCGAATGCATTGCGCGACTGCGCGCGATAACCAACAACCCGTCGTGCCTCGGAAATCACCAGGTCACGGGAGGAGCTCTATGCAGGTACCCGTCAACATGTTCAAACATGCTTTGGTCGACCGGCGGTTGCAGATCGGCCTGTGGTCGCAGCTGGTTACACCTATTGCTACTGAGGTCGTGATTGGTGCCGGCTTTGACTTCCTTGTAGTCGACGCCGAACACGCGCCTAATGATGTCACAACAGTCATCACCCAACTTCAGATCATCGACCCCAGTCCCGCCTCGGCGGTCGTGCGCGTTCCATGGAACGACATGGTACTGATTAAGCGTTACCTGGATATCGGTGCCCAGTCCTTGTTAATCCCTTTTGTCGAGAGCGCAGAAGAGGCGACCAAGGCAGTAAGCTATACCCGCTATCCCCCTAACGGTGTACGCGGCGTCGCTACCTGTCATCGCGCCAATCGATTTGGACATGTTGACGATTATCTCGCCAAGGCCAGCGAGGAGATCTGTGTACTTGTACAAGTGGAAACTGCAAAAGCATTGGAAAATCTTGAAGCGATAGCCGCTGTTGACGGGGTAGACGGCGTTTTCATCGGCCCTTCCGACCTAGCCGCATCGATGGGACATCTTGGCAATCCCGGTCACCCCGATCTACAGGCGGCATTTTCAGAAGTCCCTGCTCGTTTAGCCGCAAGTGGCAAACCGGCCGGTATCCTGATGCTATCGGAGGACCTGGCTAGACGATATATCGAACTCGGCTTCACTTGGGTAGCAGTAGGTAGCGACCTGGCGCTGTTGGCGAATCAAACCGCCACCCTGGCGAGTAAATTCAAGCCTATACCTTAACGTGCGCAGTTGACCTGGAGAAACACAATCCCCGAAACCGACGCAGGCTCTTCACCCGCTTTCAAAGCGCCGCCCAACGCCTGCGACTGTCACCTGCATATCTACGGCCCCAAGGAGCGTTATCCGGAGGCGCCGACCAGCCCTTTTCCCATTCCGAATGCCCCGCTTTCCGCTTACCGGTCGGTCATGCGTCAATTGGGATTAGCCCGCGCCGTTATCGTACAACCTTCGGGTTACGCCGATGACAACAGTTGCCTGGTTGACACGCTAGAGGCACTGGGCGAGTCAGCCCGAGGTATCGCTGTTGTAAAACCAACCGTGACAGACGACGAGCTGCAGAGACTAACCGATCTGGGTGTGTGTGGTATTCGTTTTCATATGCTGGCCGGCGGCATTCTACCGTTTGATGTGTTGGAGGAAATGGCTGCACGAGTGAACGCATTCGGCTGGCACGTTCAACTGCAGATGGACGGCCGGCATCTGCACGAACGGATCGACATGCTCAAACAATTGCCCGGTACGCTGGTGATCGATCATACGGGCAAGTTCCTGGAGCCGGTGAATACCGACCACCCCGGCTTTCGCGCGCTGCTTGATCTGGTTGACACCGGTAATGTCTGGGTAAAGTTATCGGCGCCATATGAAACATCAAAAGAAGGGCCACCTTCCTACATGGACGTCGGGCGGCTCGCCCGCGCGCTGATCGCACAAGCTCCGGATCGCATGGTGTGGGCCAGCAATTGGCCCCATCCCACAATGCAGGACAATCCACCCGACGACGCGGCGTTGCTCGACGTGTTGCGCTATTGGGCGGAAAGTGACGAAATCGCAAACCGGATATTGTCCGATAATCCTGAAAAACTTTATGGATTCTAATGTTGTATGAAAACCGTACTCATGACCGGCGCCAAGGGAGGCATCGGCACCTTCCTTCGCAAGGAACTTAAGGGAAAATACGCATTTCGCCTGTCCGACCTTGGAGACGTTGCTGATTTAGCGGCAAACGAGACTTCAGTCCCTGCTGATCTCTCAGACTTCGAAGCGGTCCGCCAGGCGGTAAAAGGGGTTGAAGGTGTCATCCACCTGGGTGCCTTTTCGGTCGAAGGCTCATGGCAAACGATACAGGAAGCCAACATTATCGGTACTTACAACCTCTATCAGGCCGCTCATGAAGCAGGGGTAAAACGGATCGTATTCGCCAGCAGCAATCACGCGGTAGGCTTCTACGCCCGGTCTGACACAATAGACCACAGTGTTTATCCCAAACCGGACACCCGTTACGGGGTCAGCAAGGTTTTCGGTGAGTCGCTGGCGAGCCTTTACGCCGATAAGTACGGTATCGAATCTCTGTGCATCCGGATCGGCAACGTAGCAGACAGGCCCGTCGACCATCGGCGGCTAGCGATCTGGATCAGTCCGAGGGACATGGCGCAACTGACGGAACTCGGATTAGAACATCCCGCCATTCGTTTCGAGATCGTATACGGCATGTCGGACAACGTACCCCATGCATGGTGGGACAACAGCAATGCCTACCGGCTAGGCTATGTCCCCATGGACCGCAGCGACGACTTCACGGAAGAGGTGTTTAAAAACTGTCCCGAGGATACCGGAGATCCGCGAGCGGACCACTACCAGGGCGGCAGTTTCGTTTCCACCGAATCGGGAGGCGATCCAACCAAACCGGACATGGAATGATGGCAATGCGCACCTTCAATGTATCGTCCAGATCTTAGTAGGCTGTATACATATTGGCGTACAACGTATCTCCCTCTATCCTCGGTACTTGTTTGCCATACAGCATGTTAAAGGAGGCCGGGATTTCCTTGAACGAAAGGTCAGAGCGCCAGACCAGGTGAGACTACCGGCGGTCTGTGCCATCAAGATATCGCCAATTAGTGGATCTCCGGTTCCGGCGCACCCCCTCGCCCGACTAGAAAATCGAAATCACAGCCACTGTCCGCTTGCCCTATATGCTGGCTGTACATAGCACCGAAGCCTCGATCATAGCGCGGCTCCGGTGGAGACCATGTCGACCGACGACGGCTGAGTTCGGTTTCATCAACGAGTAGGTTTAGTCTCCGTTCTGCGACATCGAGTTCGATGGAATCACCGTCTCGAACCAAGCCTAACGGCCCACCAACTGCAGATTCCGGAGCGACGTGTAGTACACAGGTGCCATAACTGGTTCCACTCATGCGCGCATCGGAAATCCTCACCATGTCGCGGATGCCTTGCTCCAACAGCGGTTTGGGAATGGGCAACTGCCCCCATTCGGGCATTCCCGGTCCGCCTATGGGTCCGGCATTTTGTAGAATCAGTACACTGTCCGGTGTTGCACCTAAATCCGGATTATCGACTCTCGCTGCCATATCGTTGTAATCGCGAAAGACGATGGCGGGTCCCACATGCTTTAGCAGCCTCGATTCTGCCGCTGCCGGTTTGATCACACAGCCGTTTGGCGCCAGGTTACCGAACAAGACTGCCGTCGCACCTTCGCTGTAAACCGGGTCATCCAGGGACCGGATAACATCGTCGTTATAAACATCAGAGCCATCGAGCCCATCGCCCAGGGACTTGCCAGTCACCGTGATACAGCTCAAGTCTAGCCTGTCGCCAAGTCGGTTCATGAGTCCGCGTAAACCGCCTGCATAATAGAAGTCTTCCATGAGATAGGCTCCAGAAGGGCGTATATTGGCAATCACTGGAACCTCTCGTGACACTTCACCAAAGTTCTCTAATGTCAACGGTACCCCAGCCCGGCCGGCAATGGCCAACAGATGGATGATCGCGTTGGTCGAGCCCCCTACAGCCATGTCGACCACCATCGCATTTCTTAGTGCTGCGGGAGTGGCGATGTCGGATGGTTTAAGGTCTTCCCAAACCATCTCCACGACGCGCCGACCAGACTGTGCAGCCATACGGATATGATTGGAATCCACTGCGGGTATAGACGATGCTCCGGGTAGGGTAAATCCGAGCGCCTCTGAGATGGCGGTCATCGTTGAAGCGGTTCCCATTGTCATACAATGTCCAGTTGACCGGGCGATACCCTCTTCGACGTCATGCCATACTTCCTCTCCGATCACGCCTGCACGCAGATCAGCCCAGTATTTCCAGACATCACTGCCGCTGCCCAGTACCTTGCCTCTGGTATTACCGCGCAGCATGGGCCCGGCGGGAACAAAGATCGCCGGTAAGTCGGCCGACAGGGCGCCCATCAGCAAGGCCGGTGTGGTTTTGTCGCAACCACCCATCAGCACCACCCCGTCAACCGGGTGAGACCGAATAATCTCTTCTGTCTCCATGGCCAGCATGTTCCGGTACATCATCGTGGTGGGTTTTACGTAGGTTTCCGAAAGTGACATAGCCGGCAGCTCTATCGGAAAACCGCCAGCCTGCAGAATACCCCTCTTCACGTCTTCCGCCCGTTCTCGGAAATGAGCGTGGCAAGGATTGATTTCACTCCAGGTATTGACGATCGCGATAACCGGTTTGTCCTGATAGTCCATTTCGTCCCGCCCCATCTGCTTCGCTCTGGAGGTGTGGGTGAATGCGCGAAGGTCTTTCGCACCGAACCATCGATAGGAGCGTAATGTCTTTGGGGTCTTACGTTGTCGGCTCACTGTTTGTGTCTCACAGCTGCCAATGCTATTTCGTCATCGCGAATACAAGGATGTGTCCACTATCGAAAGCGTGAAGCGATCCAGTACTTGAGTTCAAAGTATAAAGTGGAAAGTAAAAACCAAAATCCAAAGCCATATTAAGAATTGGGTTCTTTAAACTTTAAACTTTTTTCTTTTAACTTACCAAAGCTAAACATCGAAATGCCAATGCTCAGGTGTCCGGCCCGCAACAGGGGAACGCAGCTTGGCCACTTGGTCCCCTAACAAACACCCCAGGTATATATCCTTCAAGTCGGACCCCCCAAAGGCCAAACTGGAGATGTTCATCAGGGTGTTACTTTTAATATTGTCCAAATGGGGCCGTCCGAGCTGTCCAGCCTGGAACGCACCTTCCACCCAATCCAAATGGTCTGGGTCCGAGTCTTCAAGGACTATCTCCTGAGCACCCGACGGGTCCACCCGGATCACGCGGTTGCTGACAATGGAGGTCACCCATATGCAGCCCTCACTGTCGAAAGCAAGACCATCGGGAAAAGTGCCTGGGCCGAACTCGGTGATTGTCGTCTTCTCGATCAGATCACCGGAAGACGTGACCCTGAATCGAGTCATGCGACGACCAAAAGTTTCGTTGACATAGAGAAAACCGCCGTCCTCGCTCAGTTGCACTTCATTGGTATAACCCAATCCATCCGCAACAATACGTGCACCACGATCATCCATCAACACGATGAATCC
>JASJAT010000050.1 GCA_030066885.1 Arenicellales bacterium
TCGGACCGGTAAAGAGAATCTGGTCACCATGCTCCAACTTTGTATCCAGCGGCGGTAGCATGATGGTTTTATGGTCTCGCTTTAGTAGTAGAGGAAGGCAAGATGTGCTTGTTTCAGCGTGTTCATAGTCCTCTAAAATCATGCCCAAAGTAACAAACTCACCGTTGAACAGCGCCACGGCCAAAGCTGGTGCGCGGGACTTGGTTGCAACCACGTTCCAAGTATGCGCTGTGTTTTCACAAACCCCGCTTATACGGGTGGCAAGCACATTACTCCACTCTTCATCGTCGCGGGGCAACTGGTTGAGAAAATCTGCCAATAAAGGATTAGTGATCCGGGTGATGATAGTGCGCGCAATAATGTCACTACGTTGCATCACAAGATCCAAGTTGGCAGCTTCGAACAATGCATCGTTCTCTTGCCTGTTTTGACGAGCGACAATGAACAATTTTTCGTTGAGTTCTCTTGCAGTCATGATGATGGAAAGATTGTTTGCATCGTCGTCCGTCCCCGCGATTATCCCCACGGCCTGTTCAACGCCTCCCTCGACTAAAGTGACTGCCTCCGTACCCCGGCCCCAGATTGTGTTCTCAGGTGCCTGGGTTTGCTGTGGGTTGACTTCGATAACGGTTGCTTCAATCCCCTCGAGAGACAATATTTTCTGTATTGCTTTACCGAAACGACCATAACCACAAAGTATCCATCGTCCTTTTGGTGGAAAAAGGGGTTCTGATAATAGTGTATTTGCTGGACTCGTCAGCCATTGGTGTATGACGAAGTTGGCAGGGGAATGCAAGGCCATGGCCAACCGGTCGGCAAAAATATCGAACGGGTTCACAATCTCATCCGTACCAAATGATGCCATATTGATACCGACGTCGTGGATTTCCGATCGGCAAATCACCGGTAAATGTGGTTGTAATAGCTTGCTGCTGATGGCCACTTTCAAATTGATGTGGTCGGAATTCGTTACCGCGATGACGCCGGCGCAACGAGAGCGTTTGAGACCAGCGGTTATCAGATGATCCGGATGGTTCACATCCGCACGCAATCCGGGAACATAAAAACCATGATCGGTGAGTTCAAGATTGTTTATTTGTTCCTGGTCTCGATCTATAACCACGGTTCGCGTATTGTGTCGGCTAAACCCACGTACCAATAGACGGCCGGTGTCGCCGTAACCACAAATAATGTAAAAAGATTCACCTATACGCTTGACTGCATGTTCGAATGTTCCATATGTCACCGCTTGCCTGAAAGCAGGTTCTTGGGCCAAAGTGATGGCGCGTCCAATGGCATACAGCCAGGCCACGACTGAAAAATAGATGCAAACCAATACCCACAAGCGCTGCGCGTCCGTAAAAGGATAGGGGATCTCACCGAATCCTATAGTGGAGCCCATGAAGCTGACGAAATAGAACGCGTGAAAAAAGTCCATACGCCATGGGTTGCCGTTGCTGTCTACCCCCGGGATAAGGGTCAGCCCCAACACAGCAACAGCATAAACACAGATCAGCGTGATCAAAGGACCACGTAATCTCCGCAGGGCTAGAAAAAAAACGGGCATTAACGGCGAGCTTGAATCGTCTCGGTAATTAGGAGTACGACGGAAATAACATTGGCGACAAGAGCGCCCCCTGACAATGAGACAATACTGGCCATAACAGGACCAGGTAAACTGAGGGTTAGCATGTGTACAGCCACTCCCCACAGCACAGCGGCCGCGATCAATTGCAAATCGGCGACCAGGCTGGCCGCAAGTAATACGGCACCCAAGTGGCTGCGGTCACCAAACTTGATAATGGTTGCGATCAGGCTTACGACGATGGCGGCAAAAAGCTCATATACAGGATGATGGTCTGGATCGTCGATATCACCCACAAAGAAGCTGAAGTTCAACGTGAGGGCGAGCATAATAAAAAACGCAAACAATACTTTTTGTAAATTCATTGCAGTCGGCTCCTGCTGCCTTCGATCGTGTCAGATACCTAATGAATTGTACACGGATCAGAAATTCACGGCTTAGGATGAAACGCTAATTAGCGATGCTCTATCGTGTCTTGGCAGACGTAGTCGTCTTCGCCCATTTCATATTTATTGTGTACGCGGTACTGGGCGGAATGTTGGTCATGAAATGGCGGTGGACGGCGTATTTACACATTCCTGTTTTCCTGTGGGGTGTACTCATAGAGGCGTTTGGTTGGATTTGCCCGCTCACCCCGCTTGAAAATGACCTCCGTACGGCAGCTGGCCTGGCTGGTTATTCCAGCAGTTTTATAGATCACTACCTGATACCGATCGTGTACCCTGAGAACTTGACTCGCCCTATCCAGTGGCTGTTGGCGGGACTTTTGCTGCTCATCAACGGTGTCGTTTACGGCATCGTCGTTCACAAATACCGAAGATCTAAGATATGAAACAATATCCACGGTTTAGGGTCTAAATAGAGTCGAGGGAAGGGGCTAGAAAACTCTATGTAGTTTTGGGGTGTGAAATCATCGCGCTCGGTACTACAATACGCGCCGCGTAGATGGTTTGTCCTGAATATGCAGTTAGAAAAGCCAGAATCCGTTTACACCAATGGAGAGATCAAAGATCTCAATGGGAAGGTGTGTATTTACTATGATGGTTACTGGATTCGTTATTACCCGCCCGTTGAAGACACGCTGAAAAACAAAAAGCGCCTGATTGAGTCTTTAACCCGGCGCACCTTTCACCATACGGAACCAGGGATCAATACTCCCGGTGAAAATCTAGACATGGCCAGGGAGGCCTTCAATATAGAAAGTGATCCTAAACGGAAACGGGTAAATGGTGCGATGTTAGCCGGTGCTTTGTTCAATCGCGCCACTGATATCTTTACCCTGGTTGTGGAGCTCGCAGAAAAGGGCGTGCACATCAGTGAACGGAACGAGCTGATGCGGGAATGCGCTGAATGTTTTAAAGAGGCCTTGAAGCTAGGCAAAACCGTAAAACACTACAGTGGGGAAGAGGGTATAGATGAGCTTTGGGGCGAACCCTTCAAGGCTTTTACCATGCCTATCGACAAGTTTTACGAGAGTCGTTATATAAAAATTGCACAAACCATGCGGGACATAGACGCCGTAGCAAACCACATGGTGAAGATATTTGACAGTCAAGAACCGTTTAGAGGCGTTGGGAAACTGATTAGAGAACTCGCTGAAGCTGCGAAGAAGGAAGCAGAAACAATACGGCGTGATAAGGTGATATTTGATATTTGGCCCAGATTTGTTGCAGCCAGTGAAGACCTTGAAGAGTTTGAACCCAAAGTTCCGGATGTCATGAGTGAAGACTTACGGCGACATATTGCGGATGGACTTCGCCTCATCAACGAAGGTAAGGACGTCCTGACCTATCTTTCGGGTGCCCGAGTACCTATGCCGAGAACAACGAAGCAATACATGGAACGGTGTAACTATTACGCCGAGACAGGCTACGCACACTAAGCGCAAATAATGCGCAAATAACATACCAGACTAATTCCTACCGGCGGTGTCGCCAAAGGTTTGTTAGTTAGCAGCAGCGGTACGAGAGTGCTAACTTCTTGCTAAAACTATCTTCACTATAATTGGAATAGATAACGTTTAAATTCGATCTATCCTGATAGCGGGGGTTGTACCTATGAGAGAGAGTGAGCTAGTCAAGGCTCAGGATGTCAGAGACTTTTTTCAAGAGGCACTCACAGACTTGGTGGGTCAACGTAGGATGGATGTTGGAGATGATACCGTTGCTTACGTTACGAATTTGCTCACCGTGTTTGCCCGCTCCGACAGATTCTACGAATGGACACCGCAAGGGCCCACATTAACACCACTCGCTATGATTTACGCGGAGATAATGCAGGCAAAGTCCATGAAGCACAGACAGCAAATGCTGCAACGACTGGGTGATGTAGCTCTGTTCATGGCTGGGATGTTTGCAGAAAGCTTCAATCGAAAGACCTACGATGTCGACTATTACATCGGTATGGGGGGCGCAGCATACGGCTCCCTCTCAGCATGTATAAGTGGCCAACTGGAAGGGCAACTCAGTTCAAGGGTATTCGCTGAGTTGTCAACGTTTTTCTCAGATTTTGTGCAGGTGTTGACCGACATTTGTGAATACGCGGACATCCAGGATGATCAGGAAATTCTGAGGTGGTATGAGCTGTGGATGCGTACTGGGAGTAAACAGGCAGCAAAAAAGCTGCAATCTATCGGGATCGATGTGGCCAATATTCCCAGTCCGACTCGTCATTAAACGATGCGACTAGATGTACTTCAGAACCGGCTTGAGTCGATCTATGAAGTAGAACTGGATCATTGTATTGACGACTTCTTAACTACAGACCAGAAACTGGTTTCGACTTTAACGCGTTCTGGCCGCGCCGCGCGTGAGCAAGTTCTGGTTCAACAAGAGGGGGTCGATCTTTGGTTAAGCCTGTACCTGGATTCTGAAGTTTATGCGAGGTTTAGCCAGTATGTTGTGCCTGACTCAAATTGTGTCAGACAGAGAGGAGACTTTTGTCTAGCGGCCGAAGGTGTCAGTCATTTTTTATATTTGTGCTGGAACGCAAACTATGAGCGAGAAGTAACGCATCTTGATTTGGAACTGCAGGCAGAAATAGACAAGTACTTGCTGCTTTCAGAGTATGTTACCCAGGAATCACGTGAGAACCTTCATCCTCTGCTGTTCAAGAGTTGGAAGTTTGATGACGGGCTGAGTGAAGAGGAGCAACACCGGTACGAGAAAGCAAATCGATACGCCAGCAAGTATTGTTGGGATCTGGAGCAGCGTTATCTGCGTATTGGGCGAGAGCAAGAGATGATGCGTGAATTGAGACGGTTCTACAGGAAAACACAGGAGCAAAAGATACGTATGATTGAAACGTTGCCGGCTGCTAGCTCCTGCTAGAGTAGATTTCTCCAATACCTCTCCATCTGCTGTTTCCTTTATTACAAAAAGTTAATTCCTGGGTCACGGCCAGGTAAGCATGTCAGTAATACCTTACCTCCAGTAATCAAACGCTCAAATCCGAGCGTTCTTTCATTAATTAACACTGGAGATTGAGATGACTGCGAAAAGTAATTTTCTGAGACGACACGATCGCCTAATTGTAGGTTTCGCGATTATCGCCATCGTATCTGGAGCGGTCGGCATACTGAATTTTTCCCCGGCTCTGGCGAAGTCCGAGCCGGCCCATGCAAAGATGGCGCCGATGGAACGGGTTGGGTTTGCTGATATCGTTGAAGCAGTAAGTCCGGCCGTTGTTGCTATTTCAACAAGTGGTCAATCTTTGGCGGTCGAGGAGTTCATGCCTGATTTCCGCCTACCGCCAGGTTCACCATTCGAAGACTTCTTTAAACGGTTTTTCGATGAACGAGATTTTCCGAGACAAGGTCAAGATGAAATGCCGCGACGAAAATACCGGGCCCAAGGGTCTGGATTCATTATCGACCCCGATGGAACCGTGATTACAAATCACCATGTCATTAAAGGAGCCGAACAAATTACCGTGATTACAAAAGACGGTAAGGAGTATGAAGCAGAGCTTAAGGGTCACGATTCTAAAACTGATCTAGCTGTACTTAAAATTGATACTGATGAGCCTCTACCGTATGTAGTATTTGGGGACTCTGATACTGCGCGAGTCGGAGATTGGGTACTGGCGATTGGTAATCCGTTCGGCCTAGGTGGTACCGCAACTTCCGGCATCATTTCAGCCCGCGGCCGCGATATCAATGCTGGACCGCTCGATGATTTTCTTCAGATCGATGCCCCCATCAATCGCGGTAATTCCGGTGGACCATTGTTCGACGCAACCGGTAAGGTCATTGGCGTAAATACCGCTATCTTCTCACCCAATGGTGGCAACGTAGGCATAGGCTTTGCTATTCCGTCCAGCTTGGCGTCTTCTGTTATCAATCAGCTGTTGACTAAAGGACACGTCGAGCGAGGTTGGTTAGGCGTTCAAATCCAGGCGGTTACCCCAGATCTGGCCGAAAGTTTAGGTTTAGATGAGGAAAAGGGTGCGTTAGTTGCGAGTGTTGTCGAAGACAGCCCTGCTGACAAAGCGGGAATCGAAGTCGGAGACGTTATCTTGAAATTTGGTGGAGAGACCATCAAAAAAATGCGTGACTTACCCAAGGTAGTGGCCGATACGGCCGCCGATAGTATTGTGACAATCGACGTGTGGCGTGATGGTAAGGCTCATGATTTAAGTGTAAAGGTCGGAGACAGCCAATCTTCTGAGCCGGTCGAACTGGCTAAAAACGTTGAACCGTCTCAGGGTAAACTTGGGCTGGCTTTGGCCGAGCTTGATGAAAATACCCGGGAGCAATTTGACGTCGATGCGAGTACCGAAGGCGTCCTAGTAGTCCGCGTTGCCCCAAATAGTCCCGCGGCTGAAAAAGGAATTCGCGCTGGTGATGTGATCAAGATGGTCGGTAACTCGACTGTCTCACGTCCTGAGCAAGTGGTTGCTGAAGTCAAGAAAGCGACTGCTAAGGATCGGAAGTCGGTGTTGCTCCTAGTCGATCGAAAAGGAAACGATCGATTCGTCGCCGTCGGAATCGCTTAGTCCCTCGCCTCAATAGTCGGGTAGGGCCTCGTTGCAGGTTTCTACCCGACTTTATTTTCTGCCCCGCAAACACAAAACCGGATTGATATAATCACTTAATATGCGCATCCTCATCATAGAAGATGACATGGAAACGGCGTCTTATATCAAGAAAGGGTTGGAAGAAGCCGGGCATGTTGTTGACCACGCCTATGAAGGGAAAGAAGGTTTACTTTTAGCAACCACTGAAGAGTATGACGCCTTAGTCATCGATCGAATGTTGCCGCACATGGATGGGCTTACCATAGTAAAAACGATAAGAGCTTCCGATATCAACACCCCGGCATTGATACTGAGCGCGTTAGGTGAAGTGGATGATCGGGTACAGGGGCTCAAGGCTGGCGGGGACGACTACCTGACCAAACCTTTTGCTTTTTCCGAACTTATGGCTAGGCTGGAAGCGCTAGTTCGACGCGTAGAAGTGGATGCACCCGCTACAAAGCTGCAAGTCGGGGACTTGGAGTTAGATCTGCTGAGTAGAGAAGTAAAGCGCGGTGGAAAGGTGCTCGAATTACAGCCACGTGAGTTTCGTTTACTCGAATACTTAATGAGGCACCACGGTCAAGTTGTAACGCGTACGATGCTGTTGGAGAAAGTTTGGGACTATCACTTTGATCCGCAAACCAACGTCATCGACGTTCACATAAGCCGCCTAAGAGGTAAGATAGATAAAGGCTTTGAAAAAAATCTGCTGCACACAGTACGGGGTGCTGGATATGTGCTGCGGTCCTGAATCTGTTTTTCCTTCGTGCGAAGACTCGAAAACGAAAGCGTACAAAGTCTAGTAAAGTGGAAGCGTTAAGAAGGCTTCTGGCAAGTTCCACTTTTCGTCTTGCCCTCGTTTACATGGCGCTGTTCACGATTTCGGTAGTGGTATTACTGATATTTATCTATTGGTCCACCGCGGCTTCCATACAAAGGCAAACCGATGAAACCATCGAAGCAGAGATACAAGGCCTGGCCGAACGTTACGATACGGACGGATTGGCTGGATTGAGTGCACAGATCGCAGAACGGTTAAATCGTCAACAACCCGGTGATTCGTCACTCTATTTGCTAACTGACCAGCGATTAAACCCGATAGTCGGCAATCTTAGCGGTTGGCCGAACCAACAGGCTGACGAAACCGGTTGGTTAGATTTTCGTTTAGGTGATGATATTAGTGGAAAGGTACATACGGCCCGTGGCCGCGTTTTCAGAGTGCGCGGCAGGTATCACCTATTGGTGGGGCGGAATATGTATGAACTTGAGCAGACCCGTAAAAGAATTGTTAACACCCTAGTCTGGGGTAGCTTGATCATGTTTGGCTTTGCCCTACTGGGCGGGGTGATGATGAACCGCAGTGTAACGCGGCGAATCGACACGATAAATAAAGCCAGTACAGAGATCATGGCAGGCAATTTGTCCAAGCGAATTCCCTCTAGGGGAAGTGGAGACGAGTTCGACCAGTTAGCAGACCATCTCAATCACATGTTAGACCAGATAGAGCTTCTAATGGATGGAGTGAGAAGGGTGTCTGACAACATTGCTCATGATTTGAGAACGCCGCTCGCCCGGCTCCGCAACAGGTTAGAAACAGCTCGGGAAGGGGGTGGCAATGATGAACAAAGAATGGAATTGATCGATCGGGCTATACAAGAAGCGGACGGATTGTTACAAACCTTCGGCGCTTTGCTGAGGATCGCCCGGATCGAGGCGAATAACCTCCAAGCGTCGTTTTCAGATGTTGACCTCGGTCTAGTGCTGCAAGACGTCACTGATTTATACGAACCCGTAGCGGAACAAAGAAATCAGAAGATTTCGGTGGATGCCCAGTCTTCTGTATCTATAAAAGGTGATCGCGATTTACTTTTTCAGGCGTTGGCAAATCTATTGGACAACGCCATCAAATACAGCCCGCCATCGAGCGTCATCCACGCCAAATTGGATAATGGGGAGTTTACTTTGTGTGATTCGGGGCCGGGGATAGACGAGTCGGACCATGACAAGGTATTCCAACGGTTCTACCGAGCCGATACCAGTCGCAGTACCGCAGGAAGCGGGTTGGGGCTAAGCCTAGTACAAGCGGTGGCGACCGTTCATAAAATGAAAATAGAACTGGGCGACAATAAACCCGGACTTTGCGTCACATTGAGGTTTGCAACAAATCCCAACCAACGCAGTTGATTGGATGTGATATAAAAGCTAAGTAAGCCTCCTCGTGAGGTCCACAGATGCTGTTCAGCCGTGATTCCTATGCCTGCCTACAGGGCTACCCCCAACAAGCCTATGCTCGTGCCCTATAGCAACATCTTCCGTCTGCGAACAAATTTATTTTAAGCCTCTACATGATCCTGTAGTTCGACATGACCTCTTTCTTGTTCCGCTCGAATAAAGAGGCGAGAGTTATATTCTTTCAGTCCTCGCCCCTCAAGAATTCTATCGGCTGCGTTTCTTTTTTTGCGCTTTTTGAATGTGGCGGAAGGAGCAGAAACGAGTATATGCAATACAAACGCGATGCCACGCGTGACAGAATGAAACATTGAAAATTACCCCCTAAAACAACGTAGTTAGGGAGTCTAAGTAATCGCTTACTTTAGATCAATGATCTAAGTCAATAAAGACAAATAAAAAGCCCCCGACTGTTAGGGCAGATCGGGGGCCTCAACGCTAACAGGTTAACTTAAATCAAACCTGTTAAAAGCCTCCGGAACAAGATTTGCCAGAGGTTATGAAACCGGAGGCTAGTGGAGGAGCGAAGTCCCATGGGAATCTTATATCAGACCATACCAACGGAAATTAACACTGATTAAGGAAGAGCCCCGACAAGAAAAAGCCCCCGGAACCAAGGAGGAGCGGGTAAACCGGGGGCCTTAGATACTAAGGAGATACCTGCGCTAACTTACCCAAGGTTCTGCCTTAAATCGTTGACCTAAATCAAGCTCGCATAAAGAAAAGCCCCGCAACAAGTACGGGGCTGTGCCCTTTGGTGGTTAGGGCTTAGTAGAACCCCCGGCTCAGGGCGAACCGGGGGCCATGTGAGCTAGAGATGACCTTTTGCTCCATCTCCAAAGCTCAGCCTACGCCCACCCCACTCCAATTAATAGGGATTTAGCAATTAATTTTGATAGGAAGCTTTCATGAAACGACTAACGGTAAAGCAGCAGAAGTTCATTGATGAATATTTGATTTAAGGAAAGGTAGGGCGATTAATGAGTTTACGGTTGGGTGAAGAAATAGGGAGGGCAAGTTTCCTCTTCTTCTTTGCGGGCGCACAATGTTCAAACGGATCAGAACATTGGGGTGAGCCGTGTGGAGGTACCGAGAACTTTGATACATGTTCTTCGATTGATTTTGGGCCGCCCATCGGTATTTAACTCTTTCTAGGGAACCACGTTTTAGGAATAAAAAGCCCGTCCTGGACAAGGGGCATACGGGGAGAGGCCAGGACGGGTTAATTTGCTAACTGATCATGTTGGGTTAGTAACAAATATCAGTCAGCACTAACACCCACCACGGGTTGTGGACTTGATCTCCGGTAAAGCGGTATTTCAACCAATCACCGCACTATGAAGTCTACATTTCATAGCTGTTTTCCAATCGGACAAACTTATGGCATTGGCGTGCGGGAAAAGACAGGCTAGCGCCATGAAATAAACAGTACTGTGAAATAAAAGCCCGCCCTGGTATGGAAGGGAACCAGGACGGGCTGCGGCTGAAGTTTCTACTCCGCTAATACCTTCCTGGGCTACAAAATTGGCTACGGATTGAGGGTTATTCCCTGGTTGAGGTTGGAAGTTGTTGGTAGGGGGCATCTAAGAAACACAACAACTTAAACTCTTAGACGAAACGTTTAGAAGGGAACTGTTGGTTGGATATCAAATGTAGGAGCGGCGTCCTCGCCGTGACAATCAGCCGGAATCTATTTTGTTAGTCGTTTTGGATCCCAGCTTTTACATGGCAACTGTACCTGGATTCCCGCTTTCGCTCCACTCCGCGAAAATAACGAAATGATTGGTTACTGCAGCTGCTGACGTGGCCTCGCAACGATGGATATTTTATTCCTGTCCGAAAATAGTTCATGTCATTGCGAGGTGACACTCGTGAAAGTTTATTTTTTCTTGGGACCCGCATGAGAAAACGGGTATACCATCTTTAAACTTTACACTTTAAACTTTTTTACTAAGTGACAGCTCGTATCTTTTTCTGCTGTCTATATTGACTCATGTACGAAAGTTTGTGTGAACGCCGTCCGAAAGGTTCCGGTTCGCTCACAAAGTTTCCTTGCATGTAGTCGATTCCAATACCGCGTATAGCATCAAGGATGGCCTGATTTGCTACTTGCTTTGCCACGGTGTCGATAAGCATGACGTGCGCGACGTCTTTAATGGCAGTGACTAGCGCCCGATCCACGTTGTCCTCTACCATATCTTGAATGAACGAGCCGTTTATTTTTAGGAAATCAACCGCCAGGTCTTTTAAATAGGTAAAAGAACTCAACCCACTGCCAAAATCATCCAAAGCAAATGAGCACCCCAACGCCTTGAGTTCGTCAACAAACTGGCGTACATCCTTGAAAAAGGAAACTGCGGTTTTCTCGCTGATTTGAAAACATATTTGTGAACCTTTGATGGAGTGATCAGCAAACTGAGATTCGACGTAATCGAGAAAATCAGTCTGACTTATTGATGGCCCCGAGATGTTTATCGCATAGACAGTATTTTCGGTTACCTCACCCCGGGCTATGGTGCTAAAGCATTCTTTAACAACCCAGCGGTCAACAGTGTTAGCTAATCCATATCTTTCAATGGCAGGTAAGAAAGTATTGGCGGGTACCAGCTGTCCATCCTCGTCGAATAAGCGAAGTAAAATTTCAATCCACTTCTTATCTTCTGAAGAAGGAGAGACCGGTACTATTTCTTGTTGGTAGAGCGCCAGTCGATTTTGTTTTAATGCCTGATTTAAATGGGTGACCCAGTGCAGTTCCCTGCGCCTTGCGTTTGCCTCTGCATCGGACTTCTTATAGATATGGACACGATCTTTACCTAAGTCCTTGGCAGTGTAACAGGCCATGTCCGCCGCACTCATAACCGCCGAGACACTATCGCTATGCTGGTCTATCTCAACTGCACCTACACTAATACCGATATCGAATATTTGATTTTCCCAGGCTAGGCGGGCGGTATGAGTCGCACGCCGCAGTTTTTCTGCTATTACTTTGGCCTGATCGAGGTTACAGCGGTGCAGCAAAATGGCGAACTCATCGCCACCCAGTCGGGCGATAACATCACCACTGCGGATATTTTGTGCGAGCAGATCGCTTATACGTTGCAGCAAATGATCCCCGGCACGATGACCGCATGTATCATTGATAATTTTGAACTGATCTATATCGATGTACAGAAGTACATGGGTAACCTTGTGCTGAGAAGCGGACTTGAGAGCCAGCTCCAAACAGCGCTCAAACTCTCTGCGATTTAAAGTATCGGTCAAGGCATCGTGGGAAGCGTAGTACGCCAGCTTTCGAGTCAACGCCAGAATCCGAGTGGCGTCCCGTAAAACCACGACGGATCCAATGGATTGCTGTTCGGCATCCTTGATGGTAGCCATGCTATAAGCCACGTCTTTGTTTGACTTTAACCGAACCGAATGCATCTCTTCGCTCCGGGTCTGCCAATGCTGCCTTAGGTTTTGGATTGGGCGCCCGGTATTTTGGTCCAAAGCGCGAAAAACATTCTCTAACAGTTTACCTTTCGCTTCATTTAAGGATAAATCAGTCATGATCTCGGCGACTGGATTCATATAGGTGACGCAATTCGTGTTGTCCGTCGTAATGACACCGTCTCCGATTGAATGCAGTGTAACCAGCGCTCTTTCCTTCTCTTCAAAAAACAATTGCTCGGCTTGCTTGCGGTCCGTAATATCCAAAAGGTATCCGTTCACGCTTTTCACCTTTCCGTTTACATCCTTAACAGGAATGGTTCTTTCAAAGACCCATCGAACCTCATCACCGGGTAGAACGATGCGATAGTCAATCTCGACAAACTCTCGGGTCGCGTTGTCGCTATTTTGATATCCGAGGTTCTTTACCCTTTGTTTATCGTCGGGATGGACATATTGCGCAAAATAAGTTCGATCCCGCATCATTTGTTTGGCATCCAGCCCCCACATAGAGACATTGGGGGATGCGTATTCAACAGGCCAGCCCTCTACCGCCTTCCACCGAAAAACAATAACCGGGCCTTTAACGAAGAGCTTTCGTTCCTGTTTTAAGCCAGCTTCGGCTTTACTCCGTTGCTCGATCTCCTTATTCAGTTCAACGTTGACTTCTGATAAGTCTTTTACCAAGTCTTCATTGACAAGTCTTAACCTGACATTTTCGACGACACTCTTGTGTGCCTTGAAGCCAGCAAAGTACATACATCCAATAAAAGTTGTGATTGCCAATACGAGCAGATAGGACGTAGTCGAACCTTCTATCGCAAGCCGGATAAAAATTGGGGTAAGCATACTGACCATAAATAGGCCATTTGCCTTTAGCGACGAAGAATAGGCTGCGGTGCTTACCCCTGCTAGTCCACCCAGTAAACCGAGTACGAAGATCTGATAGAACGGAGGCCATGCGAAATCATAAGCAAAGCCCAGAACGCCCCAAGACAGTCCGCCCAATGTTGTACCAACTAAGCCAGCTGTCTCCCACGGTTGGAAATCTTCAATGGTTTCAACGATATTTAGAAACCTTTTCATATAGAGCCATCTGACAAGTACCAACGTAAAAAACCATATTCCCCATATAATCAATAGAGATTGGTCAATGACGCGCCACATGGCTATGATGGTGACGGCGAGAGCGACCAACGTCAGGTGTTGTGTCGTGATCCCTTGTTGATAAAACTGCGTTAACAGCTGTCGACGCAGTAGACGCTCGTCTACCTTGGCCGATGGAGCCTGATCCGAGGTTGGGACATCATCGGATTTGGCTGATGGGTGCCCCTCGTCGATATCAATGTCATTCGCCTTTGGTGGAGACCAGGGGATATCCAGGTCAGCATCCTCTGCCGGTACTGACAGAGTTTCCATTGGTGCAGGGCGTTTTACGACGATTTTTCTCTTAAGAAGATTGATTACTATTCCCCACCGTTCAGACAAATTAGGTAACCATCTATTATTCTAGTTGGTTATACCTGATTTGGGTACATTTAGCTTCACAATCAAAGGCTTACTTTAGACTGGTATTGAACTTGTCTGGCACCGTCATCCGGAGTCCTGGTCCAATATACAGGCTGGTCCCGTTCCCAAATTAACGGCAGCTTTTTACCTTATAATGATCAACAAACCGAGTTAGGACCGTTTCAGAACACAAAGTACCGAGCGAGATATGGAAGAAAAACCACTGGGAGATCATGCTTTTACGTCCACAAATCCGCATGATCGTGCAGCGGATGCTGCGTATGCAGGGGCGCTCAGCTTTGGCAGGCGCAGGTATAGCAAAGATCTGGCAGGTGTTGACGTGGCTGTCACCGGTGTTCCCTTCGATACAGCGACGACCAACCGACCGGGTACACGATTTGGCCCGCGTGCACTCAGAGCGGCGTCAAGTATGGTTGTTGCAGAACGCAGACCTTGGCCTTGGCGTTTCGATCCATTTGGTACATTAGTAGTAATTGACTATGGTGATTGTGTATTTGATTTCGGTCGCCCGGCCCAAGTGCCCGAAGAGATACGCAATCATTTTACTTCAATAATAGAGCATGGGGTCGCAACGCTTGCGCTGGGGGGAGATCACTTTGCAACTTACCCCATTCTGCAAGCGTACACCAAAAGATATGGGCCGCTGTCGCTGCTACATTTCGATGCACACCACGATACCTGGACAGATGCTGAGGGCAGAATTGATCACGGCACAATGTTTTTTCATGCCGCACAGGATGAAACGATAGTTCCCGAACGTTCAGCACAAGTTGGATTACGTACACCTAACGATGAATTAATCGGTTTTAACATCTTCGACGCCCGCTTTGTTCACAGCCAAGGGACCGAGGCAGTCTGCCGAAAACTAAGAAACGTTCTTGGTGATCATCCTGTGTATTTAACATTTGATATAGACTGTCTTGACCCTTGTTTTGCCCCAGGCACAGGAACACCCGTTTGCGGCGGACTCAGTTCGTTTCAGGCGTTGGAGATCCTTCGAGGACTAAGTGGTATTAATCTTGTTGGCATGGACATTATGGAAGTTGCCCCGGCATATGACGTTGGGGAGATTACCGCGTTGGCTGGTGCAACCTTAGCCACGGAAATGTTATGTCTGTTTGCTGAAAATCCCGCTCGTTAACCGTCGTTAAATCGATTGGGCGGGGGCAGATTCAAGTCCGTCAGCTATTCCTCAGATACCAATCGAACTCCAAAGGTGTGATCTCCCTCGAAAACAATTCATATTCTTGCTGCTTGATCGCCGAATAAGCACTGCAAAAATCTTGGCCTAGGTAGGAGGGAAGTACTTTTGCGGTATTAAAGCTTTCGATCGCCTTTTGCCAGCTATTAGGCATGGTGGTGTCGATAGGCTGATTGTGAGCATCGCCGGTTGTGATCGGCGGTGGCTCCAGGTTATTGGTCAGGCCGTGATGTATCCCGGCTAATACGCTCGCCGTCAACAAGTAGGGATTGGTATCAGCACCGGAGACTCGGTGCTCGATACGTGTTGCTGTTGAATTGCCGGATGGAATTCGCACCGCGACCGTTCGGTTGTTGTATCCCCAATTCAGGTTTAACGGCGTAAACATCCCTTTGACGAAGCGGCGGTACGAATTGGCGCCGGGTGCGTAAATCAGCATCGATTCACTCATGATATCGATTAGTCCCGCAATCGCGTTTCTCAACTGGATGTTGTTAACGCCACCCTGCCCGAAAATATTGTTACCACTTTTATCCATCAGGCTTACATGGATATGGGTGCCGTTGCCCGCCGAGTGTTGGAAGGGTTTAGGCATGAACGTCGCGCAATAGCCATGCTGTTCAGCAACACCCTTAATAAGTCTCTTCAGCAGCAAGCCATGACTGCACGCGAGCTGTGCGTTGGCTTGGTGACGTAGGTTGATTTCATATTGCCCCGGTGCATACTCTGCAACGGCCACGTTTGCAGGTATTTGTTGAATACGCGTGGCGTGCATTATGCCGTCAATGAAATCGCCGTAGTCGTCCAGGTCAGTGATGCTGTATACCTGAGTTTTATGTTGGCGTTTACCTGTAACCGGGGAGATGGTGGCCAACGCTTCATTATTCAGGGCTTGTTCACGATCTATCAAATAAAACTCCATTTCTATTGCAACGACCGGTGTCAACCCAATCTCTTCAAAACGATTTGTCAGGTTGTCGATGATCGTTTGAGGATCGCCCGGGTAAGGCGTACCCGGGGGCTCCTGCATGATCATTTGTACCTGGGCCGCCGCTCTTTTTTTCCACGGGGTACGGTAAATCGTGTTGCTTAGAGGTACGCACCGACAATCCTTATCTCCCGTAAGTATGCCGATATCTGAGTAGTCAGAGGTGGCCCCGGTAATATCCGAAGCAAACAAAGATTTAGCCAAAAGAATTCCGTCTTCGTAGACATGGGTAAGTGCATCCGGGTAAACACGCTTGCCTCGAAAGACCCCGTTCAAATCGGCAATGAGTAAGTCAATAGACTCTATGTCGGAGTTTTCTTTTAAGAAGGTCTCTGCTTCGCTTCTGTCCGCGATGTCTATCATTACGGTCCCCGGTTTTAAAGCTTATCTCTTAAGCTGTAATAGAGCATGCCTAGAACCAGTCCCGGCCACCTTAGATAATGGCCGCCAGGGAAAGAGGCCGTGGGTATTTTCTCGAAGGTATCAAATTTTTCTGCGTTTCCCGCAATAGCCTGCGCTAGTAATTTGCCGGCTAGAGTGGCCATGGCCACGCCGTGGCCAGAGTAACCTTGAGCGTAAAACACATTACTCGCTAATCGTCCGAAACTAGGCAGGCGATTCATGGTGACGGCAAGTGTCCCACCCCACGCGTAGTCAATTCGGGCGCGTTCGAGCTGTGGATAGATCTTGAGCATATATTTGCGTACGAATGACTTGATATCACTTGGAAACCTATGGGTGTAGTTTTCACCGCCACCGAACAACAAACGTTTATCAGCGGAAAGACGGAAATAGTTAATCACGAATTTGGAATCGGACACGGCCACGTCGTCTCGAATTAGTGCATGTGCGTCGACTTTTTCAAAAGGTTCCGTAGCAAGTATGAAATTATTGATGGGCATGATCTTGCTTCGTATCCTGGGTTCGAGTTTTCCCAGGTAACCATTACAGCCAAGCACTAAGAAGTCAGCTGAAACTGTTCCTCGTGATGTCTCAACCAGGACGTTTTGTGAAGTCGAGTACCGTGTCACACGGGTATTTTCGAATATTTTGACACTGGCATTAGCCCCCGCTTGCGCCAGTCCCAAGGCGTAGTTCAGAGGGTGTAGATGACCTGCATCGGTATCAAGCCAGCCACCGTAATATGCTTCGGTACCGAGCATCTGCCGCATCTCCGTGGTGGAGACAATTTTCGCATATTCATATGCGTAGTCGCGATGCAATTTCTCAACGTAGCCATGCGCGTGTTTAACATAAGAAGCCTTATGCATCGGGTGTAGAACCCCTGGCTTGAAATCACATTGAATCTCGTGCTTCTTGATTAGTCCTTTGACCGTTTTCTTTGATTGTTCCGCAAGTTCCCAGAGGTCCCGGGCGTGTTGAGCACCGAGCAACTCCTCCAGCTCGTCTTGGGACTTGCGCTGTCCACTGCCCACCTGGCCACCGTTACGTCCAGATGCGCCCCAACCGACACGTTTGGCTTCCAACAACACCACATCATATCCCTGTTCGGCCAGGTGCAGCGCGCTGGACAGGCCGGTGAAGCCCCCCCCAATCACACACACGTCACAAGTGACTGTATCAACTAAAGTGGGATACTCTGAAACAGAATTTGCCGTTGCCACGTAGTAAGAATCGACATGTTGATGATATGTCGTGTTCATAGTCAAAAGTGCAAAGTTGAAAGTAAAAAGTGAAATATCAAAACCTAAAGCACTTAATCAAAATTGGGTTCTTTAAACTTTCATCCTTTTAACTATCTTCTGCACAGCTCGACGCCTCGATTTCCGCTAGAGACCGGCAGAAATGATGCTCGTGAGAGTAACGTAACTAAGAGCCACTACGCTGGCTCGAGCAACAATCAGTCGTTTCTTCGACAGGCAACTCAAAAGCTCCCGTGAAGTCAATTCAACTAGAGGTATTGTCGAGCATGTGTTGCGTCAGATCTAAACACTTGCCGGCCAATTCAACCAGTTCGTCTACTTGTTCCTTTTGTATGATGAGGGACGGAGACACAACCATCTTATCAGCAACGGCACGCATGACGAGACCGTTCTCGATACAAATATCCCGACACCGGTTTCCGACCTCGAGCTTAGGATCAAAAAACTCACGTTCGTTTTTGTCTTTCACGAGCTCCAAGGCACCTAGTAGCCCCAGACTTCGTGCTTCACCTACCAGGGGATGTGCTTCCAGTTCCGCCCACTTCTTTTTAAAGTACGGTCCTATTTCATCCCTCACCCGTGTGACTATATTCTCTCGCTGCATAATTTTTATGTTTTCTACAGCTACTGCCGCCGCCACCGGGTGGCCCGAGTAGGTAAAACCATGAGCAAACTCCCCACCTTTATCCACCAACGTTTCGGCGATTTTGTCACTCACCATTACGCCACCTATGGGTAAATAACCGGAGGACAATCCTTTCGCCATAGGCATCAAATCCGGCGCTATTTCATAGTAGTCCGATCCAAACCACTCCCCGGTCCGGCCGAAACCACAAATAACTTCGTCTGCGACTAACAATATTCCATATTCCGCGCAGATCTTTGTGACTTCCGGCCAATATGTTTCCGGAGGTATGATTACACCACCGGCGCCTTGGATTGGCTCGGCAATAAAAGCGGCGACCTTATCTACCCCGAGTTGCTCGATTTTCTCGGCTAGTGCACGTGCAGCTTTGATCCCAAATTGCTCCGGACTTAAATCTCCGCCCTCCTCATACCAATGGGGTTGCATAATATGTTCGACCCCGGGCAGCAGAACGACACTTTGGTCGTGCATGGCTTGCATGCCACCTAACGTTCCGGCGGCAACAGTGCTACCGTGGTAGGCGTTGTACCGACTGATGATAATTTGTTTCTCGGGCTGGCCGAGTAAATCCCAATACCGGCGGACCATACGTACCACAGTATCGTTGGCTTCCGACCCAGAGCAGGTAAAGAACACGTGGTTTAGATGTTGTTGGGTGATTTCCGAAAGCATCCGGCTGAGTTCCACACTCGGGGGGTGTGTGGTCTGGAAGAAATTGTTGTAGTAGGGTAGTTGCTGTATCTGTTCGCTAGCCACTTGTGCCATTTCTCGTCGTCCATAACCAATGTTAACGCACCACAGTCCAGCCATTCCGTCCAGAATTCGATTGCCGTCCGAATCCCATAGGTAAACACCCTCTGCACGGACAATAATTCGACTGCCCTTCCGTTTCAGCGCCTTGTAATCAGTAAATGGATGCAAGTGGTGACGGCTGTCAAGTTCTTGCCACTCGGATGTTGCTGCTTGTGTATTAGCATTGTTCATTTGGTTTCATTCCTTTCCGGTGTTAAAGACAAGCCGAGTCAAAAAGCCCGTCAATATCATACATTCAATAGTAGGTATTCCCTTTCCCAAGGGCTTATTACCCGCATGAAAGTCTCAAATTCAGTCTCTTTGATCGCTGTATACACTTTAGTGAACTTCGATCCGAGTACATTCTGTAGAGGTTCGCTTTCGTTAAGTAACCCCAGGGCTTCGAATAAATCATGGGGTAGTTCTATAGGAAGCTCGTAGGCACTGCTTTCCAGAGGGTCGGTGGGTTTAAGCATTTCCTTCATGCCTAGATAGCCACAAGCCAGTGAAGCTGCGATCGCAATGTACGGATTGGCATCGGCGGAAGCAACTCTGTTTTCTACACGGCGAGCCTGTGCTTCAGAGTGTGGCACTCTGAGCCCCACGGTCCTATTGTCATATCCCCACTGTAGATTGATAGGTGCAGCGCCATACCGAACGATGCGTCTGTAAGAATTGACATAAGGTGACAGAAACGACATCGCAGCAGGCAAGTACTTTTGTAGGCCCGCAATATGAGCGTAGAACGCGGCATTGGCGTTACCCTGTTCGTCGCTGAAAATATTCTTTTTAGTCTTTACGTCTATCACGCTCTGGTGGATATGCATGGCGCTACCCGGCTGATCTTCCATGGGCTTAGCCATGAATGTTGCGTAAACGCTGTTTTTGAATGCGGCCTCTCGCATCGTTCGCTTGAACAGGAATGCCTGGTCGGCCAGGACTAATGGATCGCCATGCAATAAATTGATTTCCATTTGAGCTGCGCCCATCTCATGGATCAGGTTGTCGATCTCAATACCCTGTGCTTCACAGTAGTTATAAACGTCTTCAAACAGAAGATCGAATTCGTTGACGGCATCGATGCTATAGGCTTGACTGCCTATTTCAGGCCGGCCAGAACGGCCGGCGGGAGGTTCGAGAGGGTAGTCGGGATCCAGGTTTGGCTTAACTAAATAAAACTCCAGCTCCGGAGCGATAATCGGTTGCCAACCTTCTTCATTGTAGAGATTGATGATTTTCCGCAACACGTGTCGGGGTGCAAGTTCCACCGCGCTGCCATCCAGATAGTAGCTATCGTGAATGACTTGAGCGGTCGGCTCCTTGGCCCAAGGCACCGGGCGCACAGTATCAGGGTCCGGACGCATGGACATGTCGATATCGGTGGGATTCGCGATATCGTAAGCGCGTTCAGCATAGCTACCGGTTACCGTCTGCGTAAAAATGCTTTCTGGTAATCGCATGCCGCCTTCGTTGGCGAATTTATCGGCAGGCATGATCTTGCCGCGGCTTACCCCCGACATGTCGGGCACGATACACTCGACTTCGGTTATTTCATTCGCCTTTAACCATTCTTTAAAGTTTTCCATTTTTGTGTGTCAGGATTCTACGGTCAATAACGGGTCGATTCCGATCCTTAGCGTGGTGTTCAAATTCCCATTGATCGCGATAGAACCCAGCCAACTGTGATCACAAAAATAACTCTTGTCAAACAAAAACTGGCTAATTTCGGAACCCAGTACGTGGAGAAGACGCCCTGGTATTCGAGCGAAGGCCGGTAATTTAGCCTATCATGATAAGCAGAGTAATAAGTATATACGGGGCTGCCGTAGAAGGGGTTATTCTAGCTGCTAAACTACAAAACAAAAGTAGTTGAGTAACAACTCACGACGACAAAGCCGGTAGCGTCCGTCACACTTATAGTTGTGTTTGTGGGAGAAAAGCGATGGTGAACCTATATGCAGGACTACGCGCACGCCACAAAATGATCGATTTTTTGTTTATGTTAAGCAGTTGTCTCGCGACGGTAGATCGAGTAGGGTGCGCCCTTTGTCAACGTTGCAATTGTTCAGTTTGAACACATTCTTTAAGTTGGCTTTCAGCCGTCGTTATATATTACTAGCCTTGGTGTGTGCTTGGTGGCTGCCAGGCGTAGCACACGCCCTGCCGGTCGTCGATAAACACAACCTTAATTGTGGCAAAACCTTTCCGTGTCCGCCGGAAATCCAGCGACGGGTCGATTTTTGGGTCATGGTTTTTCGAAAATGGAATACGGATCAAGTCATATTTCATGACGCTACACGACCGGAACGGGTTTATTCAGTAAAGAAAACGAAATTTACCTGTAGTCGTAGGAGGGCCGCAAAAAGTTTGGAGCGGGAGCGAACCCGCATCAAGAACGATTTGTCGCTTGTTGCCAAGAAGTTGACCCAAGCTGCTCCAAAATATACTAAAGAGCAGGCAGCGTTGCTGACATTGTTTCCAAGCAAGAATGCAAAAGAAGTGCGTCGGGCGGCCCATAACGTACGTTGTCAACAGGGAAATCGTGATCGCTTTCTCGAAGCATTGAAGAGATACGAGTTTTACAAAGACCACATATTGGTTGTTTTGCGCGAGGCCGGTCTTTCCGAAGACATCTTGTATCTGCCCTTCGTTGAGTCTGCCTACAATCCTAGGGCTTATTCGCGAGTCGGTGCCGCCGGGTTATGGCAGATTATGCCGCGAACTGCTCGGACTTTGGGATTGCAGTTGAGTGCAACGATTGATGAAAGATTCGACCCCGAAGCGGCCACAAGAGCCGCCGCCCGATACCTTCGTAGGGCTACCGACAAGCTGACTGCCAAGGCGAAAGAAGTGGATCCCTCTGTAACCAATTCACAGATTAATCCTTTTGTCATCACGTCTTACAACTACGGAGTTTCCGGTATGTGGCGGGCAATCGATAAAATTGGCCCAGACTACATTGCCGTCCTGAATAAATATAAGTCCCGTAGCTTTCGTACCGCTGTTCGTAATTTTTACGCGAGCTTCTTAGCTGCTCGCTACGTGGCTCAGAACGCGCAGAAATACTTTGGCGATTTTCGAATAGACGATGAATTCCGCTATTCAGTTGTGGTGTTGAAAAGGCCAACTTCTACAGAGCGCGTCAGCAAGGTGTTCGGCGTATCCAAAGACAAGATTAAAAAGTTAAATCCTGCATTAACGAGAAATGTATGGAAAGGTTGGCGATTGATTCCAGATGGGTATTCTTTGCACTTGCCCTATAAGAGCGATCAGTGGCAAAAGCAGGTTGCTAAGCTTGACAAATTGAAACCTGAATCCCCACTGCTTAGCGGTAATCAGTACGTGGTTGTTCGAGGTGATACAGCGTGTGAAATAGCTCGGATTCACGGGGTCAAGTGCCGTGATCTGATTCAGCTAAATAACCTGGGTCGCCGTGCATTGATCCGTGTGGGTCAAAAACTGGAAATACCGGCCAAACACAAGCCGGCTACGCAAGTCGCTAGCACAGCGAAAGCCAAAACGGTCCAGGTCGCCGAGGCGGAATCCACGAAAGTTAACAGTACCAAACCGACAAAGAATTCTCTCACTCAGAGCAAATCAGCCGCACCCAAATCCGAGCGCACCCAGGACGCCAATGGAGTTTATCGAAAGCTGGTCGAAAACATTTCCGTCGACGTGGCGGCCGGCCGAAAAAATGGTAGGTGGGTGTTCAGTATCGTTGTCGAGCCCGAAGAAACCATGGGACACTACGCCGATTGGCTCGGCATAGGCAGTACTCGGGCCATCCGCAAGCTGAATGGAATCAGCAGCTCGACCCAAATCCGGGTAGGCAAGAGGATTCAACTACCGGTTAAGACCGATGACCAGGTAAAGGGATTCGAGGCGAAACGAAACGAGTATCATCGTACACTGGTCGATGAGTTCCAGCAGCACTATGAAATCCTTGAAGTAGAGCAGTACCGGGTAAAAAGTGGCGACAGTATGTGGAAGATTGCACAGGATCATGAATTACCCTACTGGGTGCTGACCAGGTTAAATCCGCAGGCCAAGACACCTGCAATTGGTGATACTTTGGCTGTACCTGTAGCGAAGGCCCGCAAGCCGTCCAAGGAGCCGCCCAACACAAAGGGGGGTTAAGTTCATTGGCAGCAACTAGCAACTCGCTGCTACCTGCGTACTTCCAATAGATCCAATATCACCGCTAAATACATTCTAGCGGCCAGCACGATTTGGTCGACTTCGACATATTCGTTCGTGGTATGTGCTTGAGCGATGGAACCAGGACCACAAACAACATTCGGGAATCCCATATTGGGTGCGTCGGTTCCCCCTGGGAAGGCAACAGGAGTGCTGGTGATCCCGGTAAGTATTTGATGATTTCTGAGGAGCGACTGGACGACGGGCTCGTCGATTGAAATATCGTTGGGTGGGATATCCCAGCTAGGATTTGTAATCTCGTACCTAAAAGTTGGGTCCCTTTGTGCTATCAGGTTAAGGCGTCGACGGTATTCATCGAATACCTGAACATTGGTCTCTCCTGGTAGTGTCCGCCGGTCTACTTCTAGCTCGCAGTAATCGGGCACCGCTGTTACCAGCTCTCCACCGCGAATCACGCCAGGACTAAACCGCGCGTGGCCGCACAGTGGATGTGGATCGCGACGGGCCAATTCCTCGTTGTAATCTTCGAATGCATCTATAACTCGAGCCATATGTTTAATAGCATTCACGCCTTGTTCTGGGATACTGGAGTGCACAGCTCTGCCATAAGTTCGAATAAAAGTGCTCAGTTGCCCTTTGTTCGCGGGGCAGATGGTCAATTCGCTGGGTTCTCCGATAATCCCTTGGTCAGCTTGTGGGCCATTCGCCCCTATCTCTTTGGATCCGATCATCAGATATTCTTCATCCACTACACCGCAGAGAATGAGATCACCCTGCAACTTAATTCCTGCGTCTCTAACTATGCGCACGGCCTCGAGGTAGGCGGCGAGTCCTGCTTTCATATCGCAAGCCCCTCTACCGTAGACCTTCCCGTCAGCCACTTTGACATCATATGCTGACTCATACCCTTCAGTAGGGACTGTATCTAGATGCCCGGAAAGCATCAGGACATTTCCTTTGCCGTTGCCTTTTAGCTTACCAAACACGTTAGGCCGGCCGGGCACTACTTCTCGTTGCGAGACATCCATGCCGAGTTGGTGCATGTGTTCCAAGTAGTACTCACCCATTTCCTTTTCGCGAAAGCCCGGTCGAGGATCACCTTTGAATGGATTTTCGCTCTTGATTGAGATCATCTCGATCAGTGTATTGGTTAACCTCGTTTCATCTACACTTTCAATTAGCTCGCGACGGTGTTCTGAATTAAACATACTAAATTTGTACCCCCAATCCTTCACAACCTTCAGCCCTAGTCATTTTTCAAACCTCGGTGTACGACACGAGAGCCAAACCGTTCATTGATTTGATCTGTTATATTGTCCAATTCGCGTTGTTTAACACGAGCTTGATCGAATAGGTCGGTCTGCTCGGCATGTAATTGTTCTAAACCGGTTACGCCAATCCCCAGAAGACGGATTGGATCCGCCTGCTCGTTCAATACTGCGACCAGTAAGGAGTGAGCGGTTTGCCAAATTTCAGATGAGATGTTGGTATTCGTTTGCAATGTGCGAGCTCGGGTTATTGTTTGAAAATCAGCGAATCTAACTTTAAGTTGAATCGTATGTGCGAGACGATGGTGTTTGCGAAGACGAATGGCAACTTGCTCCGTTAGATCCAACAAGACAGCAGTGAGAACTTCTCTATCCTTTAGGTCTTCGCTGAATGTTGTCTCATGAGAAATCGACTTGGCCTCGCCGTCGGTAACTACTGCACGATCGTCCAGGCCATTTGCAAGGCGCCAAATATGCTTACCCCAAGCGCCAAATTTATACTCAAGACTGTCCTCGGGATATTCACGCAGTTGTTTAATGGTGGTGATACCGAGCTGTTGGAGTTGTCGCTCACCTGCTTTTCCGACCCCCCAGATTTTACTAACGGACAGTGGATCGAGTACTGTCTGTACGTTTTGTGGCGCAACTACGACAAAGCCATCCGGTTTCTGTAAATCACTGGCCAGTTTCGCAACGAATTTGCTGGATGCGATCCCGATCGACGCGGTCAACTCAAGCTCTCGTTTTATATCCGTTTTGATCTTTCGACCTATATTTTCAGCATCCCCCCACAACCTTCGGCTTGCAGTCACGTCCAAGAATGCTTCGTCCAACGCCAGGGGTTCTATCACCGGTGTGTAGCGCTCGAATATTTGTTTAATCTGCGATGACACTTCAGCGTAGTAAGCATGTCTAGCCTTCAAGAAGATAAGATCCGGGCACAAGCGAACGGCGGTTGCAGAAGGCATCGCACTGTGAATACCGTATTTACGGGCGGGATAGCTGGCCGCCGCAATGACACCCCGTTGTTTTGGGTCGCCCCCGACCACAACCGGCAACCCTTTTAATTCGGGACGATCTCGGATCTCGACCGACGCATAGAAGGCGTCCATGTCAATGTGGACTATGGATCGAAACATACTCAGGACATGCTAGCAGTGGCCAGCATCAGCTGGCTAAAGTGAATAGTTTAAAGTAAAAAGTCTAAAGGGCGGGGTTTGTTTCTTTATACTTTAAACTTTGATCTTTTCACTACTTTTACCATCCACCCCCGCCACCGCCGCCACCGCCGCCTCCGGAGAAACCGCCACCGCTGCTGCCGGAGCTTGAGCCGGGGGTGGTCGAGGAGGAAGCAACGGCTTTTGACAATGAAGACCCCAGAGATGAAGAAAATCCGGTTGGATTAAAACTGTCCCAGTTGGAGCCGCTGTACCAATCTGGCCTATAGCCTGAGCCTTTTGGGTCTTGTGATTCCCGGGCAACCTTTGCCGCAAACCGTTCGGACCAGGCCTGGTCCACACCGAGCGCTAAGGCATATGGAAGGTATTTCTCGAACAACGCAGGTGTTTGTTCCGGCGGGTTGAGTGCGTTCAACCGATCTTCTTCAGCGGTTGCCAGATACAGCCTGAAACCTTCTATTTTGTCCAACAACTTGCGTCCGGTATCGGTTGGTGCCCTGATTAGATAATAAAACAGAATGTTTAAGCCTATCAAAGCTGCCAACAGTGCCAGTAGAGACCAGGAACCCAATTGGAAGAAAAAGGATAGTGCGCCAATCTCAAACACGCTAAAAATAACAGCCATTAACAATTGACGCTGTCTGATTAGAATGAATATGGTGAACGACCAGCCGGTAAGCCATAAACTCAACATCAAAAGTGCAAATGCGGTTTCACCAGAGTAGCTGAAACCACTGACGACAAGTATCAAGATGGAGAGAACAACACCAGGGATCAAGTACCAGCTATTGGTATGAAATTGTGTGGAGTGATACTCCTTTTTTAATAACCCTTTGAGCGCTTTTATTGATTTTCGAATTGATGCGTTATGTTTGCGCTTGAAGGTTGCAGATTGTTTTCCACGAAGCAAATGTTGCAAAACGGATTTTTCTCCGGGCGATAATACAGTTTCATCGGCACCATCTACGCGTCGTACAGTATAGGTGTCGTCTTCATCCTCTATAGTGAGATAACCTTTGACTGCCATATTAATAATGGCTGCCGAGTACGCTTTGTTGTCGAATCCCATGCGATAGATATATCGCATTGCTGCGGGAGAGAGGTTCTCGGGTGGTTGAAAAATGGGCACTATAGTGCCGCTTGCGGGATCACGACCAACTTTTCGCCAGGCCAAGTAGTAATACATAAGTAGAATCATGATGCCCACTATAGCGACCAGGGCGTAGCTATTATCGCGCAGAAAGTAACCAAGCTTTTCTTGCATGGACGGTTCGGTTACGTATCCTTTCGGCCACGCAACGGCCACGGATAAGCCCTCACGTGGACGCAACGCACGCGTGGCTGCAAACTCAACTTGGCCCAGCGCGTTTATGCCCGCTCGAAAGTCTTTGCCGTATTCACCATACAGGCCGGTGTAGCCTTCTGTTGATATTCTGTGGCTGGGTATTCCAGCCGGCAGAGTTATCCGGGTAACAACTGCATTGATGGGAAACGCCCAATCGGTACCTGTTACATTCCAGTACAGTTCATCGTACTCCTTGAAAAAACCAAGTTGTCTATCGGTTCGGTAGGAGATTTTATAGCTGTATTCACCAGGCTTAAGCAGCACGTTTTTATGGCCGATGTATATGCGCACGCCGTTGGAGAGCGATTCAGTATGATGGGGTTCGTTTTTTCCATCTCGGGAGACATCATAAAGTTCAAAATCCACAACATAGTCGTCTCCACTTTTGGTTCGGTAGCGTGTTGGAAAGTCGCGATAGATACCCCGTTTGATTTTCCGGCCCTCGGCACGAACGCGTATAGTCTCCGTCACCACCATAGAGCCGTCTTCGTGGACTTCGATATCGCTCATATACGATAAGATTCGCTCATCCGCTATAACGGATTGTGCAGCTAGTAAAGCGCCTAAAACAAAGATAGTTAGAATCGATCTGCAGCTTTTCACGTTTCAACCATCAAACCAAATTACTGGCAAACATCTATCCACAAGCAAAACTCTCGCCAAGACGCCAAGCTCGCAAAGGGGACATAATATTTTTCCTGGCGGCTTTGCGCCTTCGTGAGAGAAATACCATCGTTTATAGGTGCACACTAGACAACAAACATTTATCAATAATGGTTAAATTACCTAGAACTCGACCTGGGGTAAATCTCTTTGTCTGGCAAGCTCTATTTCAAAAAACTCTGCCGTAGTGAAGTTGAATACCCGTGCGATCAGGTTACTGGGAAAAGACTCGACCAACACATTTAAATCCCGAACCGCACCGTTGTAATAGCGTCGGGCCATCTGGATTTCATTTTCTATCTCATCCAAATTGTCTTGTAAGTCGACGAAGTTTTGACTCGCCTTTAAGTCTGGGTACGCTTCGGCAACAGCAAAAAGGTTTGCCAGCGCATGTGAAATCTGTCCCTCCTGAGCGCCCCGTTGGTTAACGTCTTGTGAACCTGATCGGGTGCTGGTTAGTTCTTCGAGAACCTTGCTTTCGTGTTTAGCGTATCCTTTTACCGTTTCGATGAGATTCGGAATTAAATTGAACCGCCGCTTGAGTTGAACATCGATACCGCTCCAGGCCTCCTTGACCATATTAATGAGTTTAATGAAACGGTTGTACGTCAGGATCCCCCATAAGATAGTAAGTCCGACAAGCAGCAAGAAGATCGTGAACGCGGAAATGTTCATGTTGTTTCTCCACCTGTGTTTCAGCCAGGGCGAACCAATACTATGTTTATAGACGTAGAATTCGATCTTCGGTAGGGAGCAGCTTGTTTTAATTGTCGTCTAGGAGCGGTGCCCTCGCCGCGATAGTCAGTGTGGATCATGCCTACCCTGACTGCCTGCCGTTATTCTCTCGCGCACGCGCAAAGTCCGGCAAGACCGAAATCACAATATCGTTCGATAGTAAACATCAAAGCTTTTAAATCCTTAGCTCCGTTGTCGGTACATCCGTTTATTCTTCATGAGAGCTTGGGATTGGCGAAACATATTTGGCAAAGGTAAGGTGCTTTCGCTGCGATCAATCGGGGCCAGGAAGGACTTTCTGCAAAGACACGTCGCAATCGATAGTTTATATTATGCCATCGACAAATTTGTTCTACCCTCGTTAGCTATGGCGTTAGCAGAGTTTCATTCTTGTGTTTCAGCATGGTTTGCAAGTAATTTTTCAAATCCAACACAATGTCAGGAGCAGGCATGGCCAGCAATTCGAAGTGGCGTACATACACTAATTGCCGCACCTACTGGCTCGGGTAAAACGCTTGCAGCTTTTCTATGTGCTATCGATGACCTGCTTAAGCAAGGACTAAAACAGGGTGGTTATTTAGAACAAGGCGTTCAGGTATTGTATGTTTCACCCCTTAAAGCGTTGTCTAACGACGTTCAAAAGAATTTGCAGGCTCCGTTACAAGGGGTCCGTAATCAGCTGCTCTCAAATGGCCTTGCAGACGTCGATATACAAGCTCTGGTTCGAACTGGAGATACTCCGCCAGGTGAACGAGAGCGCATGCGCCGGCAGCCCCCACATATACTGGTCACGACACCAGAATCCCTTTACTTGTTACTGACCTCGGAGTCTGGACGCGACGCGCTGAAAACAGTGCGTACCGTCATCGTGGATGAAATCCATGCGCTCGCGGGTAACAAGCGCGGAGCGCACTTAAGCTTGTCACTACAACGCCTGTCGGCGTTGGCGGACATCCCGTTTACCCGGATCGGTTTGTCTGCCACGCAAAGACCCATAGAACAAGTGTCCAATTTCCTGGTTGGTAATGAATACGAACAAAGGATTATCGTGGATATCGGACATACCCGTGAACGAGACCTTGCACTCGCTCTGACGGGCTCACCTTTAGAGGCGGTGATGTCCGCGGAGGCCTGGTTGGAGGTTTACGAGCACTTGTCGCAGTTGATCGAGCAACATAAAACAACCCTGGTATTCGTAAATACCCGACGTCTGGCAGAACGCTTGTCACGGCACTTGGTCGAGAGATTGGGTGAGGACGCGGTCACTGCGCATCACGGCAGTTTAGCTCGTGAACATCGGTTAAATGCAGAACAAAGACTAAAGAGGGGGGAGTTACGTGCATTGGTCGCTACTGCATCGTTGGAATTGGGTATCGACATCGGTGATGTTGATCTGGTCTGCCAGATCGGCTCGCCACGATCCATCGCTGCATTTTTACAGCGGGTCGGACGCTCCGGGCATGCGGTGGATGCCATACCGAAGGGGCGCTTGTTTGCCACCACACGGGATGAGTTGATCGAATGTGTAGCGCTGTTAGACGCGATCCATCGAGATGAGTTGGAAGCGTTGTGTATTCCCCGCCAACCTTTGGACGTTTTGGCTCAGCAGGTGATCGCAGAAATCGCAGGCCGAGAATGGTCGATGCAGGACTTGTATCAACTGTATACACAAGCCTGGCCCTACCGGAACCTAGCCCGGGACCAATTTGACCAGGTAGTGGATATGGTAGCAAACGGATTTTCAACACGGCGTGGTCGGCGCGGTGCATTGTTACACCGTGATGCGGTCAATCAAAGACTTAGGGCAAGGCGAAGTGCACGTTTGGTCGCCCTCACCAATGGCGGCACCATACCGGACCAGTTTGACTACGACGTCATTATGGAGCCGGAAGGCCAGTTTGTAGGTACGTTGAACGAAGACTTTGCGTTTGAAAGCCTGCCGGGGGATATCTTTCAACTGGGCAATACGTCATACCGAATACTTAGGATCGAACGCAGCACGGTCCGCGTGCAAGATGCCAAGGGTCAACCTCCCAACATACCGTTCTGGTTTGGCGAAGCTCCGGGCCGTAGCGACGAGTTGTCATATGCGGTAGCGAGATTCAGGCAAGAGTTCGCCGAACGCTGGGAAAATGAAAGAGAAGGGATTGAAAATTGGTTGTCTGGAATGTCCTTACAACCCTCCGCGATCGCCCAAGTGATGGACTATCTAGGCACTGCCCATACCGCACTTGGGCTATTACCAACACAAAAAACGATCGTATTCGAAAGGTTCTTCGATGAATCGGGTGACACTCATCTGGTTATTCATGCACCATTTGGATCTCGAATCAACAGGGCGTGGGGTCTTGCCTTGCGCAAACGATTTTGCCGTCGATTTAATTTTGAGCTCCAGGCGGCTGCCCTTGAAGATAGCATCGTATTGTCATTGAGCGCGACTCACAGCTTCCCCTTGGAAGAAGTCAAAGGTTATTTAAAATCAACGACAGTACGTGACTTGCTCGTACAAGCCTTGCTGGATGCACCTATGTTTGCAACCCGCTGGCGGTGGACGGCAACCACTGCGCTGGCGTTGCAGCGCAATCGCAATGGCCAACGGGTACCACCTCAAATTCAAAGGATGAATGCGGAGGATTTGGTTGCAGTGGTGTTTCCGGATCAACTGGCTTGTGTCGAGAACATCGCTGGCGATCGTGAGGTGCCCGACCATCCGCTGGTTCAACAAGCCATATCGGATTGTCTAAACGAAGCTATGGACATAGAGGGTCTGGAAAATCTGGTAAACAATATAGAAACCGGTGGCGTGGACATAGTCACTCGTGAGTTAGCTTTGGCTTCGCCACTGGCACAGGAGATACTCACTGCAAGGCCTTATGCTTTCCTTGACGACGCACCGGCTGAGGAACGCAGGACCAGTGCAGTCCAGGCTCGTGGATTCCTGGATGCGGAAACTGCGAGTCGGCTTGGCAGGTTGGATCCAGAAGCCATTGCACAAGTACGCGACGAGGCCTGGCCTCAACCGAGGGATATCGATGAGCTGCACGATGCTTTGGTGACTTTGGGTGCGGTTACAAAAGAGGAAGGTGAGCGTTTTGGTTGGGGGGTGCTGTTTAATTCATTGGCCGATCAAAACAGAGCTACTTGTTTGCATATCGATGAAGGTTTGCAGTTATGGGTTGCGGCGGAGCGTTTGCGACAATGGTGTTTGCTTCATCCTGAAGCTAAGTATTTACCCATCATCGCCAAAGTCAGTGTTTCAGGGTTTGAGAGTACCGACCGAACCCTGGTAATAACTGAACTGGTACGCAGTCGCATGGAAGGAGTGGGTCCTGTAACAACCACTGCGCTATCTGCGTTCATAGGTTGCCCGTTGAATGAAATTGAGCAGGCATTGCTCGCTCTTGAAACCGAAGGTTTTGTGATGCGCGGGAGCTTCAGTGAGGACTGTGAACAGTGGTGTGAACGTCGGTTGTTGGCGCGTATCAATCGCTATACCGTTAAGCGTTTACGTCAGGAAATTGAACCCGTCTCCGCGGCCGACTACATGCGCTTTCTTATGCAATGGCAAGGAATTTCGCCGACTCATCGGCGTGAAGGTGAAGCGGCTCTGGAAGAAGTTGTGCAGCAACTCGAAGGCTATGCGGCACCTGTTAATGCATGGACGAATACGATTCTGCCCTCGCGCTTGACTGGATTCGAATTAAACATGCTGGATCGAGCTTGTCTGTCTGGAAAGCTTAGGTGGTTGCGGGCAGGTGAACGGCAGCTGACTGCAACCATAAAAAGTACGACTCCGGTTTGTTTTGTAAGAAGAAGCCATGTTTCGATTTGGCAACACCGACGCAACGAGCACCTTGCTCTGTCCAGTCGGGCGCGGACGGTACATCAAACCCTACAACAGAATGGTGCGTTGTATACGGATGAAGTTGCCGCACTGGGCGAGATGGAAGAAGCAGATGTCGTCCAGGGGCTCAGAGAACTTGTGGGCTGTGGACTTGTTGGATGTGACGGCTTTCATAGTCTGCGTGCACTGATCAAAGGCGACGGCAAGGCACTGGCAGACTCGGGGCGTTGGAGTCTGTATCGTCAGTCCAAAATAGCCGCTGAGCGAAGTGACAAAGATATCGAGACCGTTGCCTGGGCGCTACTGCGTCGCTATGGCGTCGTGTTTCGAAAGGTGTTGGAACGTGAGTCAATAAATATTCCGAGTTGGCGTGAATTGTTAATTGCCTACCGTAGGCTAGAAGCCCGAGGTGAAATTCGGGGAGGCCGCTTTGTAGCAGGATTCTCGGGAGAACAATACGCCCTGCCAGAGGCCGTAGGATCCCTGCGCAAGGTAAGGCGTCAAGGTAATACAATGGAAATGGTTACGATCAGTGCCTCCGATCCAATGAACCTGACTGGCAGCGTTGTTCCAGGTGAACGGATCTCACTCAGCTCTAAAGATCGCATCCTTTTGAGGGACGGAATTCCGATAGCCACGCAAAACGGCAAAGACGTTCGTTTTATACAAGCCCTTGACGATAATGAGCAGTGGAAAGCCCGTAATGCGCTGGTGCAGCACCCCGTACCATTAACCCGGCAAGCTCACTAGGTACGGCAGTATCGCGTACTGTGTATGGAGTAGCGAACTCGTTGCTATTTACTAGCCACTTACCTGGATTCTGATTCTGTACTCGAGATTAAAGCTGTGATGAACGCAAATAATCGAATCGAAGGACGGTGCCACTGTGGAAACATTCGCTTCTTGTTTGAGAGATCGCAGCAACAACGTCAAATCTCAGTTCGGGCGTGCAGTTGTACGTTTTGCCAAATGCACGGAGGTGTATACACCTCGGATCCCTTGGGTAAACTGGACGTTTACATTCTCGACAAAGACTTACTCAACAAATACCGGTTCGGAACAGAAACTGCGGATTTTTATATTTGCAGGCGCTGTGGTGTTGTTCCCGTAGTGTCCAGCGAAATCGAAGGAAGCCTCTATGCAGTAGTTAATGTCAATACCTTTCAAAACGTTGATAGATCAGACTTAGAACAATCGACCACGAACTTCGATGGTGAAACAACAACCAACCGCCTTGGGCGGCGTTCTAAAACATGGATCCCGAGGGTGACTATTAACGAAACGTGAAACGCTCAGCTCTACGGTCCTGACTACCGTCTCCAAAACTGATCATTTATACGTTCCCCGATGAACATACGCCCTTTTGTTGAAGGCGACATTGAATCCACGAGAACGCTGATTGCCAACTCGCCCTATGTTTACTTACATACCAGATCGACATACTGGGTCTTGGCGCGACACTTAAACCAGTTCGTCTTAGTTGCTGAAGAGAATACGGCTTTGATCGGGTATTGTTGTGTTCTTCCAAACAGCCAAGATCCTGAGCTGGCGTTCATGTGGCAGTTGGCGGTGTTGCAAGCAGAGCAACGGCGCGGTATTGCCAGTGCGCTGTTGCAAGAAAACCTGAACAAGATGCGGTACAAGGGGATAAAGCGTATGGAATTCGCTGTTGAATCGGAAAATAAAGCTGCACTTAAAATGTTTAAGCAATTCAGTGATAGTCACTCTTTAGATATGTTGGAACTAGAAACATATAACACTGAACATCCTGAAACGGGAGGTCAGGTTCGGGTGAGCATGTACGAAATGAGCGGGATAAGATTGGCTTAAGTGTTTGAGCTGAACCGAAAACAAATAGAGGGTTTTAACAACGACGGTTTCGTCATCGTTGACAGTCTGATGGATGGTGACCGGATCCGGGCAGCAGAAAAACGATTCGGCAACCTGTTTAGGGGTCAGTTCGAAACCGGTGTCACACCAGATGAGGTGAATTGGCTGGAGGGGCGGGACAACCCTGCGTTGACCCGACAGATATGCAATGGGTGGAAAGCGGATCGGAATATAGCCCGCGTGGTGTTTGACCAGGCATTAGGCAAGGCTTGTGCGATTCTGGGTAGTTGGCCTGGTACCCGTTTACTACAGGATAACGTGATTTGTAAATCACCGGGTAGTAAAAGTCTGGGCTTTCATCAGGACAATGCCTATCTTGATTGGTTCGAACCCGGGGAACTAATTACCTGCTGGCTTGCCTTAGATGCGACGAGCGAAGAAAGTGGCACGCTGGAGTTTGTCAGGGGATCGCACCGATGGGGTCAATTTGACATGGCAAGTCAGTTTCACGCGCCCGAAAATTACAGAAAGGAGATGTATGAGGTGGCAGAAACTCTGGGCGAATCCCCAGACATTGTATATGTTGTCGTGCCGAAAGGCGGCGGTTCGTTTCATCATGGTTGGATATATCATGGCTCCGGTCCCAATCGTGGATCTACCCCACGTCGAGTTCTGGTGATGCATTGTTGTTCGTCGGAAGCGCAATATTCCCCACATCAGCTTGCCCGGGGAACCGGTCACGTATATTCGCGCTATAAACGCTTGAGCGATAATATTATGGATGAAAATTATTTTCCGATTCTGTGGACACGCGATGGGTATAGAACTCCGGCGCTTGAAGCGTATTGTGGTACTGATGAGGGCCCTCAATGAATATTGTTGAGACTCCCGACACTGATCGTGGGAATCCCCTGATTGATTCACTCGCTGACTGGCTGGTTAGACAGGCGCTCAGAGACACACCATTAGACAAGATATATCAGGATACTTGTAAGCAGTTATATGCCGCTGGTATTCCTGTAACACGAGGTCGCGTCGCATTCAGGGTTTTACATCCTTTGTTTGAAGCGCAATCCCTACATTGGGAACTAGACAAGAAGGTAGAGGCTACAAACTATTTGCACGGTGCGGAATCAGAAGAAGTGTGGAGGAGAAGTCCGTTGTTCCACATGATCACGAATAAAGTTCCATACCTGCGCCGGCATCTGGTGGGTGATGCGGCAATAATCGATTTCCCGATGTTGCAGGAATTGCGTGATGAAGGATTTACCGACTACTTCAGTTTTGTGGTCTGGTTTGACGAAGATGCCGACATCGATAGCTTAGCGCGGGGTATCATTGGATCGTGGTGCACGCAACGCAAAAATGGCTTCACTAATGCGGACATTCGATCGTTGATTCGAATCGAACAACGCTTAGCGGTCGCGTTTAAGATCAATATTCAATCTCAAATTACCGAAAACATCCTGTCTGCGTATCTCGGACCAGGCGCCGGTGATCGCGTATTGAGCGGACAGATCAAACGCGGTGATGGAGAGAATATCCACGCGGTGATTTGGTATAGCGATATGCGCGACTCGACGCGGCTCGCCGATTCAATGTCAGGCCAAGCTTTTTTAGAGGCGCTTAATCAATATTTTGAATCCACAGCAGGTGCGGTTCTAAGCCACGGCGGCGAAGTTTTGCGATTTATTGGTGATGCCGTTCTTGCCATCTTTCCTATTCGTGGCAAGAGCGGGGCCGAAAAGGCTTGTCAGCGAGCAATGAAAGCGGCTGCGACAGCCCGAGAGAATCTCTTGATCGTGAACAAAGAGCGTCAAGCAAGTGGAAAGGAACCACTTGATTTCGGATTGGGATTGCATATCGGAGAAGTCTTGTTCGGTAATATTGGTGTTCCAGAGCGCGTAGAGTTTTCTGTTATTGGCCCGGCTGCCAATGAAGTTGCTAGACTGGAGTCTTTGACCAAATCATTGCAGCGCGGAATCCTGGTGAGCGAGTCGTTCGCCAAGCATATGAAATTGGATTGGGTTTCTGAGGGACAATACACCCTGCGTGGTGTTGGACAAGAGGTATCGGTGTATGCCCCACCCGCTGTCAGTTAATATCCGACCAATTTGGCGTAAGATGTCTGCCGCTTTTAAACAAAGTGATAGATTAAAGTGGTTCGGCTCAGCTTTGATTCGGCGAAGCTGGGGAAACTTTGGAGCTTAATTAGATGAAGGCAACACCTGAACTGATAGAACTGCTCAACGACGCCCTGGCACGGGAGCTGCGCGCGCAAGCAATGTATGCACACTACGCAGCCTACGTGAAGGGCATCCACTGCCTACATTTGAAACCATATTTTGAGAGTGAAGCGGCGGAATCGGTGCTCCACGCGCAGACCGTAAGGAATGCACTAGTGCGCCTCGGGGGTATTGCCGTGACTGAACGGTCTACTCAGGCTATTGAGCATTCGACAGATTACCGTGAGATGCTCAAGGAAGCGCTCAAGACCGAGCGGGAGTCTCAAGCGGCCTACCAAACAATTCTCCCGCTGCTCAAGGAGGACGAAGAGTTGTACGACGCTATCGAACAGATACTCTTTGCCGAGGAGCGTAGCGTCGAAGAGTTACTGCAGGTAATCTAGCGGGCCGCATTGCAACACATTTTAATTCTTCAGCGCAAACAGAGGTGTGATCAATTCCGACTGGCGTTCTGGTGTTGAGTCAGTCAGTTTCGCCTCAAACCAGACAAAGTATCGGGTGGAGAATATCGCTTTGCCCATCTCAAAATGTAACTGGACATCGCCTTGTTCGACTCGAATAGTATCGCCCGGATGATAAAATTTAGGGTCAACGATAAGGGTTGATAGCCGTTCGTTTGCTTTGTTTCTTGTTGCCCAAACCCCTATGCTCCGCTGATACGGTTTTTCATCCTCGAGAAAGCTGATAGCTACCGGAATCGCGTTGTCGATGAATTTAAATACACCGAAATGAAACTTGTTGTCGTCGTCCGTTTGGGCCCAACGAATCATACCTACCGACCAATGGTTAGCACGCTTTCGCTTCAAAGCCACTACCTCACCGACGCGGACATGGGCTTGGCCCACTTCTTTCAGTAGAATTCTGGCGCCGTTAACACTTTCATCTACCAGTTCCAATCCCGTTTTTATATGGAGCCCATCTGTATCGATTTCTTCATTCTTGAGGTCGAGCAGGGCAGCGACAGAATTTAACCCAAACGCACAATCGCAACTGCTATTTTTGCGTTTTCTCTTCGCGCCCCTGCTCGCATATATCCCCCAGCTCAACATCAAACTTTTAAGAAGTTCTCTTGTTTCCAAGGCCTTTCGGATTTGTTCCCGAGGTTTCTCTTTTAATCTGGTTTCGCCGTGTGTGGTATCCAGGTCCCAGTTAAGCACACTGACAAGAGCAGAAGTATCCAAATATAAGGTATCAACCCCCATGGATAGTTTTGGGAGTATCGGGGTAGCAGGTCGATCGGCTTCCGGATTAATCAGAAACAGGCACGTTTCTTTGCCCGGTCGGCCAAAACGCAAGCTGGCCAACTTTGCGTAGTTATCGAGCTTTCTATAAACACTGTGTACATCACGAAATGTAAACTGATAGGGATCGCATATACCGAAAAGTAAAATGCGTTTATACGCGTGACTTATATTACGAAGTTTCGACTCTTCACCTTCTAACAAGTGTTTTGCTATTTTTTTTGTACGACTAAATTGGTAGATCTGATGAATCTCAAGCCAGAGTCCAGCGGGCGGTTGCGTGTAGCTGCAGTAGGAATAACGAAGTCTCTCTCCTAGGAACAAGATTCCCCAATAGCAGGCTTGTGAGATCCGCGTCAAATCTTCGGCGTTGTATCGGAAATCCTGTGGTGCGAGTAAAATAATCCGTCTACAGATTGCTGCCAAACTCCCATAGAGTTCGCTGCACTGGTTGCAAAAGGCGAGGTCGTCACTATTGACGGGGAGCAACAAGCCGACAAGCTGGCTCTCTAGTGCCAGTTGAAGGTCACCCACCGCACCTCTATATCGGTGCAGACACTTGATCAGAGTGTTTTGATCTACATCAGCGTGCACCAAGCTAGCTGTCGCCTCAGAAAGAATCTGAATGCGTTCGGTTAGATTGAAGGAGGGGGAGGCCAAAAGCGTACTTAACGATTTTGGTTCCACCCACGCATCCAGCGGTCCCCCAGACTTTGCATCTGGCAAATTCAGATACATCTTCATCACTCACATCCTCAATCCCGGAGATTACCCGGGTTCGATGGTTTTGTCACTTATTATCAACACCTTACGATTGTAGGAGACGGTGACAATCTGTCGTTCGGCGGGCAATACGCAAGACCACCGAACGTTATCCGGTATTGTGTAAGATAGTGTTGTCGAGGAACACGATTGCCATGATAACTGGGAAATAAATACTTGGCGTTAGCCAAAACGAATACGAGAGGAGAACAATGTTTATCGCGATGAACCGATTTACCGTCAAGCGAGAGCAAGAACAAGCATTTGTCGAGATGTGGAAGACTCGGGATAGTTTTCTCGATGATGTACCGGGATTTAAGAGTTTTCATTTGTTGCGCGGCCCCGAGATGGAAGAGAACGTAATATATGCTACTCACACTATGTGGGCAGATGAGTCGGATTTTCACAATTGGGTAAAAAGCGAAGCTTTCAAGAAAGCCCACCAAAGCCAACGGCCGAAGCCAGAGATGTTTTCTGCTCCGACCAAGCTGGAGATGTTTAATTCGGTTTAATTGACGTTAGAGTGATTTACAGGGGTATGGCGCAAGGACAAAGTGTGGGTAAAGATAAACACTTTCTGTGTCTTGAACATATGTACTTGCATGCTCCAATCAATCGTATTTATCAACCAGAAATCTGTATCACAGATGGCAGTGCAGACATAAAGATCGACATCAGTGAGAAGTACTTTCATGCAGCAGGTGCGGTGCATGGATCAGTCTATTTTAAAATGCTAGATGACGCCGCGTTTTTTGCCGCCAATTCTCTCGAACAAGAAGTATTTATGCTGACCGTTTCGTTCACCACGTATTTTACCCGCCCAGTGTCATCAGGGGTGTTGGTGGCGAGAGGCAAAGTGCTTACCCAAAATAGAACACAAGTTATTGCTGAATCTGTTGTCTATAACGCCGGTAAAAAAGAAATAGGAAGGGGCAATGGGATATTTGTACGTAGCAGAATACCGTTGACTAAAGAGATGGGTTACAGGGAAGCATAAAGGATGAGTCAATTGGCACTAGACGATGAATTTGAACGGCAGGTCCATCGACTGTTAACCGATGAGTATGGTATCAGCGGCGAAATTAAGCGCCTGCCCGGTGAAAATCTTAATTATTCGGTAACCACATCGAGCGGATGGCGCTACGTGCTCAAGATTGCCTCCGACGAGCGCAATAATGAAATAATTGATATGGAACACAGGGCAACCGAGCATGTGGCACTGGCGAAAATCGACTTAAGAGTCCCTCGAACTGTGTTGACCAATGCCGGGGAAGTAGTTGCTAAGTTGAGTGTGTGCCCCGACTTCACCGTGCGCGCGAGGCTTTTAGAGTTCGTCTCCGGTACACCGTGGTGTGATCTTGATCGGCACAGCGACAGCTTACTTTCAGACTTGGGTGAAAAGCTCGCTAGGCTTGATCTTGCGTTTGCAGGTTTTGAGCACCCTGCGATGTATCGAAGCCACAGGTGGGATTTAACTGCAGTTGCTCAGCACCAATCAAAGGTTGGTTTGATCAAAGACCTGCAACGTCGTCGCATATTGGACTGGATGTTTCATCTTTGCACTGCCCACTCCCTGCTTGCGTTTGGCGATGTGGCGAAATCCTTCATCCACAACGACGTCAATGATGAGAACTTGTTGGTGGAAGACAACCAGGTAGTCGGCCTGCTGGATTTTGGCGATAGTCTCTACAATCCCATTGTGTGTGGTTTGGCGATAGCGCTAGCCTACGTCATGTTGGATAGAGATGATCCTTTGTCAGCCGGTTCAAAGGTATTGAGCGCCTACCATAGTGTTCGCGCTCTAACACGGGGGGAATTGCATTCCGTCTACCCACTGGTCTGCGGTCGCCTGGCCACTACCGTCTCAATTGCAGCAGAACGTCGCACACTGGATCCTGATCATCCCAACTGGTTTGTCACAGAAAAGCGGGCATGGGATTTGCTTGAAAGGTTTTGCGAGATCGATCCAAATGAGGCCTGCCAAGTACTGGCTGAGGGGACCGGTATGGACGTTGGATTTGATACCGGCGCGTCGCCCGCACAATTGATTGCGCAGCGACGACGATACATAGGCCCATCTCTCTCTATTGCTTACCGACAACCGATCAAGATGGTTCGCGGCAAAGCGCAGTTTCTATTTGATCATGCGGGTCGACCCTTTCTCGATTTGGTCAACAACATCTGTCACGTTGGCCATTGTCATTCCCATGTAGTCGACGCCGGGCAACGTCAGATGGCAAAACTCAATACCAATACTCGCTATCTGTACGACGAACTTACCGAATACGCAGAGCGACTGTGCGCGACTTTGCCTGACCCGTTGAATATATGTTTTTTCGTCAATTCCGGGAGCGAAGCGAATGAACTAGCTTTGCGTTTAGCGCGAACCCACACCGGGCGGGAAGACCTTGTTGTGGTAGACAGCGCATATCATGGTAACACCGACAGGCTGGTCAGCATCAGTCCTTACAAATTTATGGGGCCGGGAGGGACTGGCGAAGTGAGGCCATGGGTACACCCCGTACCTATGGCGGACGGCTATCGAGGTCCCTACAAAGGCCAGGGCTCTGAAGCGGGCCGGGCATATGGGAATGCGGTCAGAGACCAAATTCGTGAGGTTAATCGACCGATCTCTGCTTTCATTACCGAATCCATTTGGTCTTGTGGTGGTCAGGTCGTTCCTCCTGAGGATTATCTTCGAACCGCTTTTCAGCATGTGCGCTCAGCCGGTGCAATTTGTATCGTCGACGAAGTTCAAGTCGGTTTTGGTCGCGTGGGCAAACACTTTTGGGGCTTCCAACTGCAGGGTGTCATACCTGACATTGTGGTTATGGGTAAACCCATGGGTAACGGTCACCCACTGGCTGCGGTAGTCACGACAGACGAAATCGCGGCGTCCTTTGATAACGGCATGGAGTTTTTTAGCAGTTTTGGGGGTAATCCTGTGTCATGTGCCATCGGTATGGCGGTGTTAGATGTCATTGAAGTTGAATCACTCCAGAAACATGCGTTACAGATTGGCAAGTACTTTAAAGCCGGACTCAGTGAGCTTGCCGGACACCATGAAATCATAGGTGACGTACGCGGCGAAGGGCTGTTTCTTGGTGTTGAGCTGGTAAAGGACCATCAGACTCTGACACCGGCAACGATAGAGGCATCGACTATTGTCAACCGTATGAAGGACCGAGGCATTCTGATGAGCACGGATGGCCCATTGAATAATGTATTGAAAATCAAGCCCCCGATGGTGATCACCGAAACCGACGTGGATATGGTCATCAGGTCTCTGAATGACGTTCTTATAAATATGGGCAATGAAGCTTAACGTTTAAGGATCAGTTTGTTTCTGAATCGCACAAATACGTCTTCTAGATCTCTCGCCAAGACGCTAAGTACGCAAAGGGAATAGTCTATTGCTTGGCGGCTTTGCGGGCATAATGACCGGCTTAAGTTATCAGGGGCTTCATGAAACCCGGACAAATACGTTTATCCTATTTTTAGTTTCTGGACCGATTAACTAAAGCCACGCCGGTCAAAATGCAAACTAGGGCTAAACCTTCACTAAACCTCAGTTGCTCGCCCAAAATCAGCGCCCCCCAGACAACGCCCATCATTGGGATCAAGTAGTTGATTTGGGAGAATGTAGTCGCCCCGAGGGTATTGACTAGACGGAAGTACATCAGGGTCGCAATACCTGTAGAGAAGACACCGAGCATTACAAGCGACAGCAGTGATGGCCAGTCTGGTGTCAGCGCCAACGGTTGCTCGAACGTAAATACTAACGGCAGTAGTATAACTGAGCCGCATATCAACGTTGCCACGGCCATGGGTCGCCCAGTAAGGTGGGTAACGCGGCGAACAAAAATCGTCGTAACGCCGTAGCTAAGTGCCGCCGAAGTAATCGCAACTTGAGCAAGTATTGCAGCACCGACTCCACCCAAAGCTTCCCATCCAATCAGCATTATCAGTCCGAAAAATCCAACCACAATGCCCAGTACTCTGCGCCGAGTTAACGTATCCGAGTCCGTTGCGAAATGAGCCATCAAGGCAACCGCCACCGGCATGACGCCCATCAGGATCGCGGTTAGACTGCTGTCGACATATTTTTCGCCCCAGTGAATTAGGGAGAAAGGTAATGCGTTGCCGAGAAAACCTACGACGCAAGCCGCCAGCCAGGTTTTCCCATCCCTTGGTAACGCGTCACCTCGACTAAGACTGTAGGCAGCCAGAACCAGTGCAGCGAGAGCCACCCGGCTAAATGACAACGTTATCGGGCTAATGGTCTGTACCGCCACTTTGATGAACATGAACGATGAGCTCCAGATCGTGGCCAGTAGAAACAGCAGGGCCAGTTCACGCCAATAGCCGATCTGATGCTTAGCTTCCATATTGCGCCAGGACGACTGTGTAGCTACGCATACTTAAAGTTCTGAACTGGGTACACTTGAATAAGGAAAACTCTCGCTAAGACACAAGGTCCGTCCGCAGTAGTGGTACATGGATGTATCGTTAACTGAGCTAAGGATTTAAGGTTTTCGTCTTTTGTTATAGAAAATACTATTATTTTCTTGGTGTCCTTGTACCTTTGCGACAGAACATAACGTATATGCCACGATGCTGGCCAGTCGGCCAGCAGACAAAGTTCGAATTCGGTGCAAATCTTACTTTGTTGTAAAGTTTTTGTTTGGCATCGGCTCCAGTTTGCCAATAAACTTCTTGGCAGCAACTTAGAATTTAATGAGCGCTTCATGCAAGATAGATCTGAATTTGCTGACCCGATTGCCCGACCACGCTATACCGGTCTACCCACGTTTATGCGTACGCCCTATGCAGGCGAGGAGTGGGCTGAGGTAGAGATCGGTTTGATTGGCGTGCCGTTTGACGGTGGGGTGACTAACCGTACCGGCGCACGTCACGGCCCCCGGGAAATACGCAATCAATCCAGTCTCATACGCCGAATGAACCCTGCCAACAACATATCTCCGCACGATCTATGCAAGATCGCTGATTTGGGTGATGCGTGGGTGGAGAGGCCATTCACCTTGGAAGGCAGCCACAATGAGATCGAAATATTTTTCCAGCGTGTCTACGCGGCTAATATTGTCCCGCTGTCGGCGGGGGGTGACCATTCCATTACGTTGCCGATCTTTCGGGCTATCGCCAAAGACAATCCAGTGGGAATGGTTCATTTTGACGCACACTGCGATACGGGTGACGATTACCTCGGATCCAAATTTCACCATGGCGCACCGTTCAGCCGAGCGGTGGAGGAAGGCTTGCTCGATCCCAAGCGTACTATCCAGATTGGGATCCGCGGTTCCCTAAACGACCCGGACGTTTGGAAATTCAGTCATGAAAGTGGCATGCGTGTGGTCTACATGGATGAGTTTTACGACCTGGGCCCAGAACGCGTCGTCGAGGAGGCACGCGATATTGTCGGAGATGGTCCGACTTATATCAGTTTCGACGTAGATGGATTGGACCCGGTTTACGCACCGGGCACCGGCACCCCGGAGGTAGGCGGATTTACCACTCTGGAGGCACAAATGATGATTCGTGGATTGCAAGGGTTGAATCTGATTGGTGGAGACGTGGTAGAAGTTGCACCGCCTTTCGACCCATCAGGGAATACAGCTCTGGTAGGCGCTACGATGATGTTCGAAATCATGTGTGTTTTGGCCGATGCTGTGGCCGAGCGGCGATCGAGAAAGTGACTCGTGCTTTGACGATGAAATATGGTTTTGAGCTATAGCAACCTATGATTCATCATTGGACGTCTAGATATACTATACAGACTTGCAACATGGGGGATGACGATGGGTGCGTTGACTGAAAAACAAATTCGCGCCTTCCATGATCAAGGTTACCTCGTTGTCGAAAACGTACTTGACGAAGGCGTGGTGAAAGCGATTGAGGATGAATACTCCGAATTGCTGGATCGAGAGGTAACCGAACTTTTTCAGACAGGGAGGATTTCGTCAACTTATCCCCATCTCCCATTTGGCCCCCGTTATGTTGCTGCCTTGTCAGAGGAACCGGCGCTGTTTGAAAGGGTCAATATTTCGTTGCCGTTATACAATGAAGACTTCCCGGCGGATGCCAAAGTGCACACAGGGCCGGCGGTATTCGCCATGTTGACAGACCCCGGATTACTGGATTGTATTGAGTCACTGATCGGCCCTGAGATTCAAAGTAACCCGGTACAACATGTGCGTATTAAACCACCCGAAGAATCTGTACCCCAATCGTTGGCCGAACTTTCTTACGTCGGCAAGACAACTTGGCATCAGGACATGGGTGCGCTAATGGACGAGGCAGATGATACGGAAGTGGTGACAGCGTGGGTCGCGATTACTACCGCCAGCCGGGATAACGGCTGTCTTTGTGCGATTCCGGGTAGTCATAAAAAAGGGGAATTGGTCCTGCACTGTCCAGGGAAAGGCATAGCCGCTGAAAACTACATACCGGCAAGTGTGTTGGGAGAGGCTGGTAAAAAGCGTGTGGTGCCGCTGCCGGTGAGGCGGGGTGGTGTCGTGTTATTGAACCGCTATACTCAACACGCCGCCTTCCCGAATAAGACCGACCAAATACGTTGGAGCTTTGACCTGCGCTACAACCCAGCCGGTCAGCCTTCCGGCCGGCCGGCCTTTCCGAGTTTTGTTGCCCGAAGTATCGACGATCCAAAAAGTCTCATTCGAGACGCTGCCCAGTGGACATCACTATGGCAAGAAGCCCATCGACGTATCTTATCTGGCCAATATGAGGGACCTATTTTTAATGCAGACAGATGGAGTAAGAACGCTGATTTACCCATCTGCGCTTAACGGATACGTGCCCACGTGTCGACCATCGTGGACTTGCTCCGTTCCAAAAAAGAAAGCTCTCGCTAAGACGCCAAGTCCGAAGAGGTCCTTTTTAGCGATGAGACATACTATTATTTCTTTTCTTGACGTCTTTGCATGCTTTGCGAGAGAAAAGAACATTTTCAGGTTACTTGGTACTGGTTACTCATCGTCGGCTGAGCTGGATGGTGTCGTATTCTTAAAGCCTGTGTTCCGGGGGCTGCTTGAAAAAACAGTTGCGAAAAGAAAACGGGGTTGCTAGCATCAGGCCATGCTTCAAATTCAAGCCGATTTACGCGCGATTAATCTGGCGCCCATGTACATGGCGATGTGCTGTTGTTGTACCTGTACGAAGGGGAACGCTAGGTATTGCGCATAGGTTTGAATCCGCTTTAATAGATCCCCCCGCACCTCAAACTTATACCCATACCATCGTTCCCCGACTCACTTCGGCTAGGGGTCGGATTGTATAGGTCGTCCCAGGCAACCTGATCCCTTTTCCTTATATCACTGGTCAAACGAGGGTCAACATGGTCG
>JASJAT010000051.1 GCA_030066885.1 Arenicellales bacterium
GGTTCGAATCCTACACGGCCCACCAGAAGACAAAGGGTCCATTCTGGGCACATAGGTAACAGAGGACATAGGTAACACATTTGGAGCGAAGGGATGGTCTCCCACGGGCTCCACACCCGCTTCTCATCTTGGCCAAAGAACCTAAATCATAATCCATGAATCTGACCAGCCAGACCTGCTCATTAATCGCACGCATACTACGACCTGGCGGGTAAATACGGTAATTAAGTTGATTTTAAGTCGTCCGATACAGATTCTGCTGCCCTGCATGACTTGGATAGTGCGGTCATGGGATGGAAATTTCTGCCAATCGATGCGCATCAATATGGCGCTTCTACGATCAACTATCTGTCGGGTCTTGCATCAGTAAAGATGACGTTGCACATGGTGGACGTCATTTCGAAGGAATTATTCCAACCGCGGATCAGAGGAGTCTGGATTTGTCCTTGTGGCCGGACCATTTCGGCAAGTCGTCGACGATATCTATCACCCGCATGCCGTAGAAGATGTGACAGCTCGGTCTGAACGCCTCCGGCACCCGTGGGGGTACGCCGAAATCGAAAAGCGTTGGAAAAGCCAGCCACATGTTTCGGCCTTCATCTGCAATGAGCGTCCCACACAATGTGCAGGCCACCTTGCACGGCACGAGTCTTTCATGACGATGGAGTACGCTGTTGTAGAACCGTAAATAATCAACCCCAGCTACGAACCTCACATCTTTTTTGTGAAAAATCGCCGCCCACTGCATGGGTGCGCCGTGCAGGACTCGGCAGTCGTTGCAATGACATATCTTGGCGTCGACCGGATCGGCACGGACTTCGTACCGCACTGCACCACAATGGCAGCGGGCCCGATACTTCGCCATGAAACTTTTGTCTTCTGGAGACGAATAGGCTGAACCAAAGTTCAACGAATATTTCATACCCAGAAACTCAACCCCAGCGTCAGGAATGCCAGCCCGGTGACTTGACATAGTCGACGTAAGCTCGGTTCACTGGGTGAACCGCTGACCAGAGTGGGCCGCAATCCGGCGCCAATTGCCAATTGCGCAAGCCCCCCCGCGATGAAATTGGTGCGAATATCTCGAAGGTCAAAGACGCGCGAAGGGACAAGCCATTGAATACACTCTTCCAAAGTGCCTATTATTGCGACCATCAATGTCGCTAAAAAGTAAATGCTGTAATCATGAATGCGGTGTAGTAAGGCACGGTAGACAAGAATGCTGAGAATAACGTATTCCACCAAATGAATAACGTCCGCCGGAACTTCGCGAAGCTGATAAGCCGTTGCAATAATAGTGACGGTTACTCCAGTCAACCAAAAGTAAGAACGTAATGGAAGGCTGCGCCCCTTGAGGTTAATAAACACCAAGATCAACCCGATCACACCCGCCGTGGCTGCGATATGTAAGAAAAATTGAATACCAAGATTTTTCGCAATCCATTCAGCGACAGGGCGTGCAAATGGAATGGTTGAATAAATCATCAATGTCCATAGCACAACGTACAGCCAAGACAGTCGTTCAGATTCTTTAGGCAGTTTGTCTAACATAAGTAGACTTTCTGATACTGATATGCCGGCCACATCTTATCGAATCTTAATAATCGCCGATTCGATGGGCTTTAGCGAGGCTAAGGAGTATAATCTTTGCTTAGAGGTAGGAGGTATCTTTCTGTTAGATGGTTAAACCCCCGCTCAACTTATGTTGTTCGGGGGTTTTTCTTGGGACGATCTCCACGTATTATTACTTTGGCACTACCGTTCTTGTACTCGGAATGATCCACCGACTAGCGACAAGGACCACCGAGCCTGAGCAACCAACAAGAGCAATAAAAGCACCAAGGGAGGACGGTAGTTGCCATACCTTTTGTATTGAGATCCATCATCCCGCGTTCATATACGGAACTCAGACAAAACATAGCCACCGATGATGTATCAAGGCTGATTCCCGCACTCAGCTTGAAAACTAAGCATATAAGACGGAGACTACGAAATTTCAATTGGAATCGGTATTCGGTCACTGGCCGTTTGCCTGTACCAGATATCGGGAGACGCATAGTCAACAAGAATACTAATCCATCTCGCAAAGCCCCACTTTATCAAGGTGAGTTCTACTAACCGATGACATGTGATATCTCGGTCGTAGTTCCTCTCTATATGTGCAGTGAATCCGTGGAGGAGCTTTCGTTCCGCCTAAAATCTGTGCTGTCTAATATCACTGAGGCTTATGAGATTATTCTCGTCAATGACGCCAGCCCACAGGATGACTGGGAGATCGTGCGACGACTTGCGAACGAAGACACGAATATTGTGGGCGTCAACCTGTCTCGCAGATTCGGCCAGCATATGGCCATTACTGCGGGGTTGCACTATTGCCATGGTGCGTGGATCGTGGTCATGGACGGGGATTTACAGGACAAGCCGGAGTGTATCTCCAACCTGTATGCCAAAGCACTAGAAGGCTACGATGTCGTGTTTGGCCGCCGTGTGGAGAGGAAGGACACTTTTTTAAAGAAACTCACCTCGAAGTGGTTCGTAAAACTCTTCAATTATCTGACGGAGTCAGAAAGTAGCGATACGCTGTCCAATTTTGGGATCTACAGGAAGCAGCTGATTGACAATTATCTGCAGTTCGCTGAGCACTACCGGGTTTTCCCGCTATTGATAAAATGGCAGGGTTTCAACGTCACTTATATCAACGTCGATCATGGCAAGCGCCCCCATGGTAAATCTGCTTACAACTATCTCATGCTATTCAATCTGGCACTGGACGTTATCGTCTCGCACAGCAACAAGCCGTTGAAGATGTCGATACAGTTCGGCTTTCTCCTTTCTCTCTTCTCCCTCACCTATCTCTGCTGGCTGGTAATCCGGACATTTATTTTCGACGTACCCCTGGGTTGGACCAGCATCATGACATCCATCTTCTTCGTCGGCGGGTTACTGTTTGCCAACATTGGATTGCTAGGGCTCTACATCGGTAAGATTTACGACGAAGCAAAAGGCAGGCCGCTGTTCCTGGTTAGGGAGGTTATAGGTGGTCAACCACGTGCTACATCCAATGACTGAGAAACTAAGTCGATTGGATACCGAGCGATTCGGTTTCAACATCGCCAGGGTCGATGATTTCAGTAACGATATCGGTGCAAGAATAGAAGCGTTGAGAGCCCTAGAGGCCAAATTGATCATCACCAGAGTAGATGCCACTGACCTTGCCTTGATCAACGCGCTTGAAAAATACGGGTTTTGCATCAAGGATATTCAGCAGACCTACAGTTTCGATTTCTCCAGGTCAGCGGTACCCCCCCAAATCGACAATCTTCCATTTACTTTAAGGTTTGCCCGGGCCGAAGATGCGGATCAGATGGCTGCTGTTGCACAAAGTGCACTTCATACCCATGGTCATTATTATGCGGACAAACGGCTTGATCCGGCTCTCTGTGGTGTCATATATGGGGACTGGGCGAGCAACAGTTGTTTGGATACCCAGGTTGCTGACAAAGTGATTGTTGCGGAGCGTGAGAGGCAAGTCATTGGTTTCCTGTCATTAAAACAATACGAGCGAGCCGATGAGCGTTATTGTGCCGGGGTGATCGGCGCGGTCGCCGTGGGCTATCACGGGATGGGCATTTTTAGGGCCATCAACATCGCCGCGCTGACCTGGGCCAATACCATGGCAGCGGATCGTGTCGAACATAATGTGCTGGTGACGAATTACCCGATCAACCGCACCTTTGCCGGGCTGGGCTTCGTCGTTGTTAGGTCGGCGATCACCCTGCATGGGTGGCTCGATGAGATGAACCTCGAGCAGGGTGCATAACTTTAGAGTTACTTCGGGCACAAACGATGATATTAAGCGTCCAATTTGTGTACAATCCGGCACCTTTGACGCCTGGCCGCGATTTTTCTGTACATTTGACTTATCGATCAACGACTTAATACCGAGACTAGTTATATAGGGTCATACTTATCCCGGACCTCAGAGGGCGAAAGTGGCGGAATTGGCAGACGCGCTGGTTTTAGGTACCAGTGGGGTAACCCGTGGGAGTTCGAGTCTCCCCTTTCGCACCATCGCTGTAAACAAATATCATTCCAGACTAAATAGTGTCTATCATGCAAGTATCCGTTGAAAACCTGGGGACTATCAGCCGCCGCTTAACGGTGGCGGTGCCGGCAGAACAGGTCGAGAAAGAAGTAGCCGAAAGGCTAAAGCGTCTTGCGAAAAGTGCACGACTACCAGGATTTAGGCCCGGCAAAGCACCGCTTAAGGTCATCGAAAGCAGATTTGGTGGTGATGTGCTAAATGAGGTTGCCAGCAGTCTGATAGAAAGCTCCTTGCGTGAAGCACTTACCCAGGAGAATTTAATACCGGCGGGTGGGCCTGAGGTGCAGCCCACCAAGTTGGAAAGAGGTGAAGACCTGGAATATGTCGCGAGTTTCGACATCTTTCCAAAGATCGACAAGCTTGATATTAGCGGCGTCGAAATGGAACGACCCGTCTACAACGTCGACGACACCGATATCGATGCAACTATAGAAACCATGCGCAAGCAAAGAGTGACTTGGCAGGCCGTGGACCGACCTGCTCAAGATAAAGATCAGGTAGTCATTAATTTTGTCGGTCACGTCGACGGTGAAGAGTTTGCCGGTAACAAAGCCGAAAACCTTCCCGTAGTTCTAGGTGAAAAAACCTTACTTGACGAATTCGAGGAAGGCCTGCGCGGATGTAACGAAGGTGATCAAATCAGTTTAGACGTAAAATTTCCTGATGATTATCGCGGAAAGGATGTCGCAGGCAAACTGGCGAAGTTCGATATTACGGTCCGCGCAGTGAACGAACCAGTTTTACCTGAGGTCGATGCCGAGTTCGCAAAATCCTTTGGGATTGAGGATGGCGATCTTCAAAAAATGCGAGAAGAAGTGGCCAATAACGTAAAACAGGAGATGGAGGAGCGGATACGCAGGGTTGTGCGTGAACGCGTCCTCAACGCGCTGATTGAGGTCAATGACATAGAACTGCCAACCAAACTGGTGGAAGCTGAAATCGATCATATGATTGAATCGAACAAAGCTATACTGGAAGGGCAGGGTATCGCGGTAAGAAATGTCGTTCCTGATCGCAGTCGTTTCCAGCAAGACGCCGAAAAAAGAGTTGCACTGGGTCTCATTATGCAGGCTATAGTGAGTGAACACGACTTGAAGCCGGACGCCGAACGAGTGCGCCAACGCGTCGAACTCCAATCGACCAGCTACGAAGACCCTAAGGCCTTTGTCCAGTGGTACTATTCTGATCGTCAACGGCTGGCGCAATTAGAGTCGATGATATTGGAGGAACAGGTCATAGAGAAAGTACTGGAAACTGCAGACGCAAAAGATAAAGAAATGAGTTTCCAGGAATTAATGGAGTATCAAAGTAGTTAGCAATAATTGTTGACCAAGTTTCTCGGCCAAAATGGTAGAATGGGGTGATGATAAATATTAATCGTAAGAGCACGGAGTATATGAACGAAATACACGATAAGCCTTTAACAACCCCACGAGACATCGGCCTGATTCCGATGGTGGTCGAGACCACCGGTCGCGGTGAACGAGCCTTTGACATTTATTCTAGAATGCTCAAGGAGAGGGTCGTTTTTTTAGTCGGCGCGGTCGATGACCATATCGCAAATTTAATCGTGGCCCAGCTTTTGTTTCTTGAATCGGAGAACCCGGATAAAGACATTCATTTGTATATAAATAGCCCCGGTGGCGCGGTAACTTCCGGGTTGGCTGTTTACGATACCATGCAGTTCATTAAGCCTGACGTCAGCACCGTAGTTGTCGGTCAAGCGGCCAGCATGGGGGCGTTGATACTTGCCGGGGGCGGCAAGGGCAAACGGCACGCCCTACCGCATGCGAGAATAATGATTCACCAACCGTGGGGAGGGTTCCAGGGCCAAGCGACCGACATCGATATCCATGCTAAGGAGATTCTCAAGATTCGGGAACGTCTGAATCAGATCTTGGTCTCACACACAGGGCAGGATATGGACACCATCTCAAGGGATACCGAACGGGACAATTTCATGGGTGGTGAAGAAGCTGTGGCGTACGGATTGATCGATACGGTGATTGAAAAGAGAGAATAAAGGCTAAAATATAGAGTAAAGGGGTTGCAAAATAGCGCCTAAAATAGCATCTTTCAGGGTTAAACGGGGTCAAAAATCTATATATGGCAGAAGACAAACACGACGGTAAGAGCGAAAAACTCCTATATTGCTCGTTTTGTGGCAAGAGCCAGCATGAAGTTCGCAAACTGATTGCTGGGCCTTCTGTATTTATATGTGACGAATGTGTCGAGCTATGTAATGACATTATTCGTGAGGAGGTTCAAGAAGGCGCTGAGCCTGCCGAGTCAAAGAGTAAGTTTCCAAAACCGGAAGATATTAGGAAGATCCTGGATGAATATGTCATTGGTCAGTCTGAGGCCAAAAAGATACTGTCGGTAGCCGTTTACAACCATTACAAGCGGATTGAAAACGAAGATAAGGTCAACGATGTTGACATCTCAAAAAGCAACATTCTGTTGATCGGACCCACCGGTTCAGGCAAGACTTTATTGGCCGAGACCTTGGCACGCCAACTCAATGTACCCTTCACTATTGCCGACGCGACGACATTGACAGAAGCAGGGTATGTTGGTGAGGATGTCGAAAATATTATTCAAAAGCTCCTGCAAAAATGTGACTACGATATTGACAAGGCACAAATCGGAATCGTCTACATTGACGAAATTGATAAGATTTCTCGGAAATCAGATAACCCCTCCATTACCCGCGATGTATCAGGGGAGGGTGTACAGCAAGCGCTGTTAAAATTAATAGAAGGCACTATAGCATCGGTGCCTCCACAGGGTGGACGCAAACACCCGCAGCAGGAGTTTCTGCAAGTTGATACCCGTAACATACTGTTCATCTGTGGCGGGGCCTTTTCGGGTCTTGAACGCATCATTCAAGACCGATCGGAAAAAAGCAGTATCGGTTTCGGCGCTGATATAAAGAGTAAATCTGACGGGCAAAATGTCGGCGAAGTCCTGCGTGATTTGGAACCCGAAGACTTAATCGGATACGGCTTAATCCCAGAATTTGTCGGCCGTTTGCCGATCGTGGCGACCTTGGATGAACTCGACGAGGATGCATTGGTTTCTATTCTGACCGAACCTAAGAACGCTCTGGTCAAGCAATATCACAAGTTATTGAAGATCGAAGGTGTAGATTTGGAGATTCGTGATGACGCACTGCGAGCTGTTTCGACAAAAGCTATGGATAGAAAGACCGGTGCGCGGGGGCTACGCTCGATTTTAGAGAACGCGTTATTGGATACCATGTATGAATTGCCATCTATGGAAGGTGTTAAAAAGGTAATTGTAGATGCAGGTGTCATCAAGGAAGGCGCCAGACCACTTTATATTTATGAGGAGTCGGAGCCCAAAACAGCGTCTACCACAACGCATTGATCGACGCTTGACAAGGGATTTTTCCTGGGAGGGGGTGGTACACCGTTGTGAAAATGGGGTCAGTTCCGATCCGCGGCGGGTTAAACAATCATTAAGTGTGTGTGAGATTACTAAGCATGCTACCGAATGCTGGGAATCTACAGCAGTTGAATTTTTATCGATTGACCCCATACTTATATTCAACTATCCCCTCTCCACTATAAACTACTGTTGAGCACCCATGGCACAAGGTCTTAATCCCGAAACTGAAGCTTCCGTACCCGTACTTCCCTTACGCGACGTCGTGGTGTTTCCACACATGGTCATTCCACTATTTGTTGGTCGCAAAAAGTCCATCAAGGCTCTTGAGCGTTCCATGGAAATCGGGAAGCAGATTCTGTTAGTCGCCCAAAAGAGTGCGGCGGAGGATGATCCTGGTATTGACGATATCTACCAGGTTGGCACGGTTGCGAGTATTTTGCAGTTGCTTAAGCTGCCTGATGGTACCGTTAAAGTCCTTGTCGAGGGCGAGAACAGGGTAGCCATCGATCGCTATGTTGAAACAGATGATTGCTTCAGCGCCCTGGTCAGTCATATCGCCGACCCTCAGGTTGACGAGCGGGAAATCGAGGTGCTGATGCGCACAGTCCTCAACGAGTTTGATCAGTATGTGAAGCTGAATAACAAAATTCCGCCTGAAATTCTGACCTCTTTAGCGGGCATTGAGGATCCGGCTCGATTAGCCGATACAATCGCTGCACATCTCAGCCTTAAGATCGAAGACAAGCAGCAGATACTGGAAATGGTCGATACCAAGGAACGGTTGGAACACATTTTAGGTGTTATGGAATCGGAGATCGACTTGTTACAAGTCGAAAAGCGTATTCGCGGGCGGGTCAAGAAGCAGATGGAGAAAAGCCAGCGTGAGTACTACCTCAACGAACAGATGAAAGCTATTCAGAAGGAACTGGGAGAAATCGAGGATGCTCCGAACGAACTCGAAGACCTGATGAAGAAGATCGTCGAGGCTGGCATGCCGAAAGAAGCTCGTGAGAAAGCAGAAGCAGAGCTTAAGAAATTAAAAATGATGTCACCAATGTCGGCGGAGGCCACAGTGGTGCGCAACTACATTGACTGGCTGGTTCAGGTACCGTGGAAAAAGCGCAGTAGGGTTCGCAAGGATCTGAGCGCAGCCGAGCAGATACTAGAAGAAGATCATTATGGCTTGGAAAAAGTCAAAGAGCGGATCCTGGAGTATTTGGCAGTTCAACAACGGATGAAGAAAATCAAAGGTCCGATATTGTGTTTAGTCGGCCCGCCAGGTGTGGGAAAAACTTCTCTGGGTAAGTCTATCGCCCGCGCGACTAATCGTAAGTTCATTAGGATGTCGCTGGGTGGTGTGCGCGACGAGGCTGAGATACGAGGTCATCGAAGGACTTACATCGGATCATTGCCAGGAAAGATCGTGCAGAACGTGACCAAGGCTAAAATGCGTAATCCTCTTTTCATGCTAGATGAAGTAGACAAAATGTCGATGGATTTCCGCGGGGACCCCTCGTCTGCATTGTTAGAAGTACTTGATCCCGAACAGAATCACACCTTTGTGGATCACTACCTGGAAGTGGACTACGATTTATCGGAGGTGATGTTCATCGCCACTGCAAATACACTCAATATTCCACCGCCGCTATTGGATCGAATGGAAGTTATTCGTATTTCCGGGTACACGGAAGATGAAAAGATCAACATCGCAACCAAATACCTCGTACCTAAGCAAATCAAGAGCAATGGATTGAAGGATGAGGAGATCTCGATTTCAAAGGGAGCACTGGTAAACATCGTACGATACTACACGCGCGAAGCGGGTGTGCGTGGGTTAGAACGGGAAATCGCCAAAATATGCCGAAAAGTTGCGAAAGAGCTTCTGCTGGACGAAAAGCGAACGTCCATCAAGATCAACCCGAAGAATATAGGTAGATACCTCGGTGTCCAACGCTTCCGGTATGGTAAAGCAGAGGAGCAAAACCAAGTCGGACAAGTAACTGGCTTGGCTTGGACTGAGGTAGGTGGTGAGCTGCTCACCATTGAGTCCGTGATTTTAACCGGCAAAGGAAAACAAATATATACGGGCAAGCTCGGTGACGTGATGCAGGAATCAATCCAAGCGGCTATGAGCGTAGTTCGAAGCAGAGCGGTAAGCTATGGTGTCGATCCGGAGTTTTTTCAAAAGCATGACTTCCACGTTCATGTTCCCGAAGGGGCCACACCGAAAGATGGGCCCAGTGCGGGTATCGGCATGTGTGTGGCACTGTTATCTATAATCACCGGGATACCGGTGCGATCTGATGTCGCGATGACCGGTGAGATAACGCTTCGTGGTGAGGTGCTGCCTATTGGCGGTTTAAAGGAGAAGTTATTGGCCGCTCACCGTGGTGGCATTACAACAGTCATTATTCCTGATGAGAACGAGAAGGACCTAGCAGAGATCCCAAAAAACATTAAAGGTGATTTAAAGATAAAACCGGCAAAGTGGATTGATCAAGTTTTGGAAGTTGCTTTAGAGAAAATGCCGGAGCATGGTACGAAGAAAGAAAAAACTGAAAAACAAGAATCCTCTAAATCAAAGGAAGATGACGCATCGTCTGATTCAGTGATTACACATTAATATATATGCCGTACCGAAGTTGCTCGTTAGAATTAAACAGCAGTTTGATTAGATTGATGTAGGTCATTGTTTTATTTTGAGAAAGAAAAATCTATCGCGAAAAGCGATTGAACAAATTCAGATTTTTTTTTCCGATAATGTTCCTTGACACCACTTTTCGCCCTGGTATAAGGTGAACCACGGAGGAACGGTGCTCTAAGAGCACTAGTCAGTTGCCTTCTTCTTTTCCAAAAATAATTTTCACCGCTCCATTATTAATCAACAAAGGGGACTATAACCGTGAACAAAGCGGAACTCATAGATACGGTCGCCAACAAGGCTGGCCTTTCCAAATCAGACGCTGCTAGTGCGGTGGACGCAGTTTTCAGCAGTATCACTAACACGTTAGCAAACGGTGATTCAGTAACATTGGTTGGGTTCGGCACCTTTGCGGTGACCGAGCGAGCTGCACGCACGGGCCGTAATCCGCGTACCGGTGAAGCGATCACCATTCCTGCGTCTAAGAGCTCGAAGTTCAAGGCTGGTAAAGCGTTAAAGGATGCCCTAAACTAGCGCACCTTTTTGGGTGCTTAGCTCAGTTGGGAGAGCGTCGCCCTTACAAGGCGAAGGTCGGCGGTTCAAGCCCGTCAGCACCCACCAGCACGAGCGTGTCGACCAGGAGCGGTAGTTCAGTTGGTTAGAATACCGGCCTGTCACGCCGGGGGTCGCGGGTTCGAGTCCCGTCCGCTCCGCCACACGATAGTACGATAACATAAGGGCGAGTTTTCTCGCCCTTTCCATTATGTCTTGCCGAAAAACTTTTTTTAGTACTGATGCTCACTGAGATTAAAGACCGCGCCACCGGCTGGATTGCGTGGATCATCGTTATCATCATTTCCATACCTTTCGCCCTCTGGGGTGTAAATGAGTACTTTGCTGGTGGTTCGTCACTAAACGTCGCGGTAGTCGACGGCCAAGAAATAGACCAGCAAACTTACCGCTATGCACTCGAGGAACGCCGAAGCATGGCGCGTCGTTTGTTAGGGAACCAATTTGACCCGGACTCGACCAACACCATCGAATTTAGAATGGCGGTTTTGGATGACCTAGTTCTGCGACAACTCTTGCAGGAGAACGCTGAGGATGCAGGTTTCAGGGTGAGTGATGAACAACTCGCAGCGTTTATAAGAACCACCCCACAATTCCAGCGCGAAGGTCAGTTCGATTCAGCGGCTTATCAACAAGCAGTGCAAGCACTGGGTTACACAAAGGTAGGGTTCGAGACTTACCTTCGTCAGCAGAACATGCTGCAACAAATGCAGGATGGACTCGAAAGATCATCATTCATTACGGCGCGAGATGAAGAGAGCTTGTTGACGTTGGCACAGGAAAGGCGAGTGTTTGACTACGCAATGATAGAGCCAGAGGCATTTGAATCAGAGATTAGTATCTCTGAAGAGGAAATTAAAAATTACTATAACGAAAACCCGGAGCTCTACCGCTCACCGGAGATGATCAAAGTTGAATACGTTCAATTGGCCGTTGCTGATCTCGCTGAAGATGTAGAGATTACAGAAGAGGATATAAAACGTTACTACGAAGAGAACAAAGATCTTTACAAGACCCGCGAGCAACGCAAAGCCAGCCACATCCTTCTTAAATTAGATGAGGATGCAGATGAGGCGACTGCGCAAGAGGCGCTAAGAAAAGCGCAATCATTGGCGCAAAAAGCACGGGATGGAGAAGATTTCGCGGAACTTGCCAAGCAGCATTCCCAGGACCCCGGTTCCGCGGCGCTTGGTGGGGACCTTGGATTGGTCGAAGCCGGTGTCATGGTTAAACCATTTGAAGATAGGCTGTTTGACATGCGGGAAGGAGAGGTCAGTGATCCGGTGAAGACGCGTTATGGCTACCACATCATAAAGCTCACTGAATTGATTGCAGAACAAGGTCAAGATCTGTCTGAAGTTTATAATGAGATCGAGGATGAGGTACGCCAAAGGCTCGCGGAAGCGTCGTTTGTTGATCGTGCAGAGACCTTCAAGAACCTTGTATTCGAGCAACCGGAGTCGTTACAGCCGGTAGCCGAAGAACTTGAGCTGGATCTCGAGGCTTCTGAATGGTTCTCGCAGGGGTCGGGTACGGGAATCGCGGAAAGCGAGAAAGTAAGAGATAGTGCGTTTAGTGATGACGTCTATATTGAGAATCTGAATAGTGAAGCTATCGAACTTGACATCAACACACTGGTTGCTTTGCGAAAAATTGAAACACAGGAAGCTAGCCTAAAACCTCTCGATGAAGTGGCGAATCAAATAGAGCAGACTTTGAAACAACAAAAGGCACGAGAGCAATCCCAGAACAAAGGAAGCGAGCTCTTAGCCAAGTTGAACGAAAGCGGCGACTGGGATTCGTTACTGGCGGAGCACGGGCTCGAGTCGCAACAGGCCGCCCAATTCCGATTGGGGTCTGACTCAGATCTGCCTCTTCGGCTTTCCACCGAAGTATTTCGAGCCGCAACCGCTACTCAAGAACCGGTATATGGTGGTGTTGTTCTTGTTGACGGTAGTTACACGTTGTTTCGCCTCACCGAGGTTGAGAAGGGGGTTCCGGCTAACGCGGATGACAACACCAAACAAGCGGTGGCTCAGTCACTCACCAGCCGGCGTGGTGCAGACTATTTTTTAAGTTACCAGCGAGGATTGAGAGAGTCTGCGGATATCGAAATCTTCGAAGAAAACATGTAAATAAAAACCGGGGACAGTATACTTTTTAACAATACTTAAAAAGTATACTGTCCCCGGTTTTGTTAGGTTTAACTACTCTTGTAGAAATCTTTCACTCATTCCCATCATGTTGAAACCGGCGTCGACGTACATGATCTCACCCGTAATGCCGGACGCCAAATCAGAACAAAGGAATGCCGCCGCGTTACCGACTTCATCAATAGTTACCCCCCGGCCCAGTGGCACTACTTTTTCATAGTATTGCATCATCTTTTTGAATCCGCTAATGCCCGCGGCTGCCAAAGTCCGGATAGGGCCAGCGGAGACTGCATTGACCCGAATACCATCCGGCCCTAGAGATTGTGCGAGGTAGCGAACATTTGCTTCCAAACTGGCCTTAGCCAATCCCATGACGTTATAGCCGGGCATGGCCCGAATCGATCCGATGTAGGTGAGCGTTAGCAGCGCTGCGTTGCGGCCAGACATCATACTGCGGCCAGCCTTAGCCAGGGCGGCGAAACTGTATGAGCTGATATCGTGCGCCAAGCGAAATCCTTCTCGCGTAACCGCATCCAGATAAATCCCTTCTAACTCCTCTCGGGGCGCAAAAGCGACGCAATGAACGATGCAATCTAAACCGTCCCAATGGCTATTCAGTTGGTTAAATACGTTATCGATCTGCTGGTCGCTTGCAACATCCATCGGCAGCACAATGTCCGAATCGACTTCGGAAGCGTATTTTTCGACACGAGGTTTGAGTTTGTCGGTTTGATAGGTAAATGCCAAATGAGCCCCCTCCCGATGCATCGCTTTGGCAATGCCCCAAGCAATAGAACGTTCACTTGCAACGCCTACTACTAAAGTACGTTTTCCCGTTAAGAATCCCATTGATTTTCTCGCTTAGAGTTATAATGAATTTCATGAGTCGGATATCACACTTGTATAACATCCCCAAATTTCTGTCAAAGTTAACTCTCTTTAGCGCGATTTACTTATGCTCAGGATTTGATGGACAAGCAGCGTGGAATGATCCGTATCCGCCGGACGAAATTGGCACAAACATTTTGTACTTGTCTTTTTCAGAACGACCGAAACATCTCGATCCGGCTCGAGCCTACAGTTCCGACGAGTACAGCTTTTTAGGTCAGATTTATGAACCTCCGTTACAGTATCATTTTCTGCGCCGACCTTATACGTTGGTCCCCTTAACAACGAATGGAACACCGATAATTCGCTACCTGGATGAAGATGAACGGGAGCTCAACAGCGATACATCGGTTGAAAGGATTGCCTTTACAGTTTATGAATTCTCCATTAAGCCGGGCATCGAGTTTCAGCCACATCCGGCACTGGCCAAAGACGACAGTGGAGCCTATCGGTATCACAGCTTAGACGTCGATGAAATCAATAACGTTCACTCCCTCCGAGATTTTAGGTACACGGGCACTCGGGAGCTCACCGCCGAGGACTACGTTTATCAAATCAAGAGGCTGGCGGATCCCAAACGGCATAGCCCTATCGCTGGCGTAATGGCGCAGTACATAGTGGGATTTTCCGAACTTATTGATGCTCTCGAACGCGTGCACACAGGTAACACAAAAGGCTCCTTCGTCGATCTACGTGAGTACCCACTGAAGGGAGTGGAAACTACTGACCGCTATACCTACCGGATCAAGATTAAAAACAAGTACCCACAGTTTTTGTATTGGCAAGCTATGCTGTTTTTTGCGCCGATGCCTTGGGAGGCTGAAAAGTTTTATTCTCAATCGGGCCTGCAAAAAAGGAATATTACTTTGGATTGGTATCCGATCGGGACCGGCCCCTTTTTTCTAACAGAAAACAACCCGAACCTGCGCATGGTTCTAACGCGTAATCCCAATTTCCGCGGCGAAACCTACCCACAATATGGCGAGCCTGAGGATAAACAATCGGGATTGCTTAAAGACGCGGGTAAGACGTTACCCTTCATAGACAGAGCGGTGTATAGCCTTGAAAAGGAATCGATACCTAGATGGAACAAATTCCTGCAAGGATATTACGATAACTCAGGTATAACCTCGGATAGCTTCGACCAAGCTGTGCAATTCAACAGTCAGGGTGATGCCAGGTTGACTGAAGCGATGCAAGAGCGGGGCATAAAATTGTCCACTGCCATTCAAACCAGCATTTACTATATGGGATTCAATATGTTGGATGAGGTTATCGGGGGCAACAGTGAGAAGTCGCGTAAGTTGCGCCAAGCTATATCAATAGCGATGGATTTCGAAGAGTTCATCTCGATATTCACAAACGGAAGAGGCCTGCCCGCGCAAGGCCCTATTCCCCCTGGAATATTTGGTGCTCACAGGGATGCTATGGGTATAAATCCATACGTGTACGATTGGGTGGACGGCAAAGCGCGGCGGAAACCAATAGAAGTCGCACATCAGTTGATGCGTGATGCTGGCTACGAGAGTGGGGTTGATAAGGAAAGTGGTGAACCCCTGTCGCTACATTTTGAAGCCGTAGCTAGAGGACCCGATGACAAGGCCAGGTTGAATTGGATCAGAAAGCAGTTCGATAAGCTAGGGATACAATTGATCGTTAGGGCGACTGACTACAACCGTTTCCGGGAAAAAATGTTAAAAGGTACGGGGGAGATATTTTTCTGGGGTTGGAATGCTGATTACCCGGATCCGGAAAACTTTCTGTTTTTGCTATACGGACCGAACTCCAAAGCAATCCACAACGGGGAGAACGCAAGTAATTATCAAAGTTCCGAATTCGATGATTTGTTCGAGCAAATGAAGAACATGGAAAACACGCCACTGCGCCAATCACTGATTGATAGGATGGTGGAGATAGCGCGCCGGGATGCCCCATGGATATGGGGGTTTCATCCGATGAGCTTCTCGTTGCATCATTCTTGGTTCCACAACGTTAAGCCAAACCTCATGGCGAACAACCTGTTGAAATATCATCGAATCGACCCGGTGCAACGACAGTCTTTAAGGGCGAGTTGGAACGATCCAGTGTGGTGGCCATTGGCGTTATTCGGTGGTTTGGTCGGCTTGAGTATCCTTCCGGCAATCGTTAGCTTTCGCCGCCGCGAACGCAAGGCTGCGCTGTGACGGCGTATATTATCCGTCGTATCTTCTATGCGATTCCCATTCTCATCGGTGTTAACCTGATTACATTTGTACTGTTCTTTGTAGTCAATACGCCCGATGACATCGCCCGGTCGCAACTGGGCGACAGGCGCATAACCACCGAAGCAATCGAAAATTGGAAGCATATCCACGGCTACCATAAGCCGGTTGTTTACAACGGTACAGAAAAAGGGGCAAGGAAAATCACCGAAACGATTTTTTATGAAAAGTCCCTTAGGTTGTTTGCATTTGACTTCGGTCGCTCTGACAGTGGCCGTGACATTGGTCACGATATCAGTCAAAGAATGTGGCCAAGTTTGGCAATAGCCGTACCTACCCTATTGGTGGGCATCCTGATAAACATTACCTTCGCCCTAACTATTGCCTTTTTTCGGGCAACTTATATTGATTTTTGGGGTGTTGTGCTATGTGTGATCCTGCTCTCCATATCTTCATTGTTTTACATCATTGGGGGGCAATTCTTGCTGAGCAAATTACTCCACCTCGTCCCCATCTCCGGATACGATACAGGGCTTAACGCCGTAAAGTTCCTAATACTGCCCGTGATTATCGGTGTGATTGGCGGTATAGGTGCAGGGACGCGTTGGTATCGTACGATTTTCCTGGAAGAAATAGAAAAAGACTATGTGCGGATGGCGCGTGCCAAGGGTCTGCCGGAAACACAGGTGTTGTTTGGACATGTTCTGCGCAATGCCATGATCCCCATTCTTACTGGAATTGTCGTCCTCCTGCCGTTACTTTTTCTGGGCAGTTTGATAACCGAGTCTTTCTTCGCTATCCCTGGTCTCGGCAGCTATACCATTGAGGGTATACAACGTCAGGATTTCGCTATTGTTCGGGCAATGGTTTTTCTTGGTTCTGTGTTGTACATCATCGGCTTATTGCTGACAGATATTTCTTATACCTTGGCAGATCCTAGGGTATCGCTCAAGTGAAAGCTTCAGCAGTTTTGATATCGATGCTTTGTCGCCACATACGAGCGGGCTGATAGTCGCGATGCTCGTTCTGTTCTGGACGGATATCTTGCTCTTTTCCCTGGTTGTTCTAGTAGTCGGGTTTGCAATATATGCGTCTCGTAAGGAGCACTTACGGGCACCGTGGCGGGAAGTCAGCCGTAGCGGTGTGGCAATGAGTGCACTGGTAGTGCTGTCTTTGTACCTGGTGATCGGGCTGCTGGATTCTGTACATTTTCGACCCCAGCTGGCGGACAGGGAAGACGCAGATGATGTGCGGTATTCCACTGAAGTTTTAAGCGCGTTCGACTGGTTGTTTGCCGACCTGCGCAAACGGAGCGAAAAAACGTACTCGGCACCGTTCGCGATCCATTTGTATAACAAGGAGGTAGTTGAGTCGGAGCTGGGTGAGCGGCGGCAGGTTTACCCCCGCCTTAAATTCGGTGGAGCACATCTACCCAATGCTCAAAAGAAAACTATAGATATCGCTCTTACCTCGGTGGTGGCTGGATTGAAGGCGTTGGCGTTGTGGGCTCTCATTGTTTTGGCAATTGCAAGACTATGGGCTTACCGCGAAAGTGTCGGGACGCGACAGGGTTTGCAGAAAATACTGCTTGGACACACTGTCGTCAGCTGGCGAGCGATACTGTTTAGTTTGTTCTTTGTGCTTCTTATTACATGGGTGGCTATCGATTTATCACAAAAATACCACGTCCTCGGTACGGATAAAGTTGGAGAAGATGTATTCTATCAAGCACTCAAGAGTATTCGGACCGGATTAGTTATTGGAACACTGACCACGTTGGTGATGCTGCCGTTCGCGATCCTGTTCGGAATCATGGCCGGCTATTTCGGTGGATGGGTCGACGATTTCATTCAGTATTTTTACACAACGCTCAACTCTATCCCGAGCGTGCTGTTGATCGCCGCTGCTATTTTAATGTTGCAAGTGTACCTAGATAACCACGCTACTGAATTCTCGAGTGTATCGGAGCGGGCTGATTTAAGGTTGCTATTCCTCTGTCTGATCCTGGGGGTAACCAGTTGGACTGGTCTATGCCGGTACTTGCGTGGAGAGTCACTTAAACTTCGAGAGATTGACTTTATTCAATCGGCTACAGCGCTGGGTGTAGGGCATTTTTCAATTATTGTTCGACATATTTTACCCAATGTAATGCATATCGTCTTGATTACTGTGGTGTTGGATTTTAGTGGGTTAGTACTTGCAGAGGCAGTGTTGTCTTATGTTCAAATCGGGGTCGATCCAACAACCAACAGTTGGGGCAACATGATCAACAGCGCACGTTTGGAAATGGCCCGCGATCCCATTGTTTGGTGGTCTTTAGCGGCAGCATTCATTTTTATGTTTACGCTTGTGCTGGCAGCGAATCTATTCTCTGACGCTGTGAGGGATGCGTTTGATCCCCGTCTTCGAACCCGTTCATGAATAGTAAGATTCTACAGGTGGAGGGACTTACCAGTTTCCTAGGCAGCAGAGAATACCCAATACGGGCAGTGGACGGAATCACCTTTGACATCAACCAAGGAGAAACTTTTGCCTTGGTAGGGGAGTCTGGCTGTGGTAAGTCCATGACTGCGCTTTCCTTAATGCGTTTGTTGCCTACATCTGGTCGAATCATCGCGGGTAGTGTGCGCTTCGGTGACCGGGATCTGCTCAGGCTGTCGGAGACTCAAATGCGGAGTATACGCGGAGCCGGAATATCGATGATCTTCCAGGAGCCCATGACATCACTTAATCCTGTTTTGAGCGTAGGGCGACAAATTTTGGAATCCCTCGCGATTCATCAGACTTTACGCGGTAAAGCAGCCTGGGATAAGGCTGTCGATTTGCTCCGCGCGGTTGGGATTCCTAGGCCAGAACAAGTAATCGACAACTACCCCCATCAACTTTCCGGGGGTATGAAACAAAGGGTCGTCATTGCCATCGCATTGGCAAACGAACCGAAACTGCTTATCGCAGATGAGCCTACGACTGCGCTTGATGTGACAATCCAAGCTCAAGTGCTCGACTTGATTCTAGAACTACAAAAAAAGCGGGGCATGGCGGTGATGCTGATAACGCATGACCTGGGCGTAGTCAATGAGCTCGCCGACAAAGTAGCTGTCATGTACGCAGGACAGATAGTGGAGGAAAACGGCCGTGAAACCTTCTTTGCAGACCCAGCACACCCTTACAGTCAGAAGCTATTCGATTCTTTACCCGGTTTAAATAAGCGAAACGAGGAACTGGATGTCATCCACGGTTTCGTACCGTCACTGCAATCAACGTTCGATGGATGTCGTTTTTTTTCACGCTGCCATCGGGCATTGACTTTGTGTGAAAAAAAGGTGCCTGTTTGGTCGCATCACAACGATGGCCGAGTCTTTTGTCATCTTTACTCGACTGAACAAAAAGACACGGGTCTTTCTAAACATCAAGTACATGGATCGAATAACGAAAAGCTCTACGCAGACAACTATAACGATCGAAGTGCATTGCTAAGCGTTGATGGATTAAAGATCCATTTTCCCATCAAATCTGGGTTACTCAGGCGGACTGTAGGATACGTGCGTGCTGTGGACGGGGTTACTATTGAAATACCTAAAGCTAAAACCTTGGCTCTCGTCGGCGAGTCCGGGTGTGGCAAGACCACGGTTGGCAAAGGAATCTTGCAGCTGATTAAGCCCACCTCTGGTAAGGTTATGTTCGAAGGCATGGAGCTCACCCGGATCAATAGCTTTCGGCTGCGGGAGAAAAGGTCGGACTTCCAAATAATTTTTCAAGACCCCTATTCTTCGATGAATCCACGCATGTTGGTGGGTGACATTATTGCTGAAGGATTGCGCCGCTATTCAGACTCGAATGCTACATCCAGGCGTCGGCGGGTAAGGGAACTCCTGGAGAAGGTCGGCTTACCTGCAGATAGTATGGAACGTTACCCTCATGAGTTTTCAGGCGGACAGCGTCAACGCATATCCATAGCCAGGGCGTTGGCGGTTGATCCAAAGTTAATTGTGTGTGACGAACCAACTAGTGCGTTGGACGTATCCGTTCAGGCTCAGATACTGAATTTACTGAAGGACCTACAGAGCCACATGGGCATTTCTTATTTGTTTATTACGCATGATATATCCGTGGTCGCTTACTTAGCCCACGAGGTAGCGGTCATGTATCTCGGTCGTATTGTTGAGTATGGCCCAGTCGATCAAATCCTCTCCCAGCCCAAGCATCCTTACACCCAGGCGCTGCTGTCAGCCGTGCCGCAGCTCGATGTTCGCGGTCCGCGTCTATTCATTCGTTTAACGGGTGACATGCCTTCTCCTTCAGATCCTCCCTCCGGTTGTTTCTTCCATCCCAGGTGTAGTCAAGCGTTGGATACCTGTCGATCACAATACCCTCCGGTGACAAGGCTCTCTGACGGTCATTTAACCAATTGTCATCTGTATACCGCGGAGAGCTAGGCCAGCTTGATCGTCGTCCCTTTTGACAGCAAAGCATGCGTAGCTCCGGTCTTTCGAGAGCTTGTGGAACAGTTGTCCATTCCGAGCACCTCGGAAGTGGATTTTCCATACGATTGGGTTTTAACTGAGGACAACGACGTGGTTGTCTTAAAAGAATTGAGTCGACCCGATCTCAAACCTTTGTATGTAGATTTGATCCCAACCCGTAGGCGCTATAAAAGTTTGCCAATTACTAAACGTGGATCATTGGCAAGGGCTCTTGGACGAAGCACTAAGACGGTGATTGATGCGACCGCGGGTTGGGGTCAAGACGCCATGTTGGCGTGGATGATGGGCTATCACGTGACCGCGATAGAAAGGTCCCCTGCGATTGGTGCATTGCTTTTAGATGGGTGGCGCCGATTCAAGCGATACGAACAGGCCAATAGGTATCCGACAGTTATTGTTGGTGACGCAAAATCATACTTGGTGAAACACTGTGCGGACTGCATTTACCTCGACCCGATGTTTGTTTTCAGAAAGAAAAGATCGTCTTTGGCCAAAAGGCGCTTGCGGGTCTTAAGAGAGTTAGTCGGTGATGACGAGGATCGAGAAATGTTGTTTGAAAGCGCCTGGGGCGCCGCTGATAAACGCGTGGTGACTAAACGTCCTACCCATGCAAAGCCGTGGTTTAGGCCTGATCAAACTTTCAGCGGCAAAATGATGTGCTATGACGTTTACTTGAAGAACTAGTGAATTGCTACTTCTGTGAAAATCTCGAGGAGACTCATGTCCGAGTGGCACTCGACGAGCATGAATCACACCACGCTATAGCGTCACGCCGTCAACGGATCGGTGACGAGATTGTCCTGATAAATGGTAAGGGTATGCGAGCCACGGGGGTTATAGATTCCATCACCTCTACTGAAGTCAATGTGCAGATCAAATCTTGTTTGCAGATCGAGAGACAAAAACCTACGGTCATTTTAGCCAGTGCTCTGCCAAAAGGGGAAAGGCAGAAGATCATGCTGGATATGCTGTCTCAGTTGGGGGTAGACGAATTCGTTCCGCTTTATTGTGATCGCAGTGTGGTGAGACCGAGTGAAGCTAGCGTTGCCCGGTGGTCCCGGGTCTGCTTACAAGCGTGCAAACAAAGTCACAACCCCTTTTTACCTATTTTGAAACAACCCGAACACCCAGTAGGGTTCGCCGAGAGAATGGCGGAAACCAGGATCTTGGTCTGGGTTGCAGACCCGACAGGAAGCCCAATGAAGTGGCAAGGGTCAATGGAAACTGTGGCCCTTTGTATCGGACCGGAGGGAGGCTTTAGTGACAGGGAAAAGGAAGGTATGCTTAAAGCTGGAGTCCGGTTTTTCTGTCTTGGTAACAACATCTTGCGTGTAGAAACTGCCGCTGTGGTATCAATACAAACTACTCGTCAATGTTACCAATTTAATTTCTGCGGATAGTCCAAAAAGTAAATCCGTATCGACAGACCTGATTCGTTTATAATCGGCGAGCACAGCGACCTGTGTGTCTGTTTATATCCCAGAGGTAAATTAAGAATGACTGATCTCAGTGCCAAAAAATGCGAGGCGTGTCGTGTTGATGCGCCTCGGGTTACAGAGGCTCAAATTGATGAGCTGCAGCAGCAAGTCCCGGAATGGAATCTGGTAGAAGTGGAGGGAGTAAAGCGACTAACCAGAACATACGGATTTAAGGATTTCGCACAAGCGCTTGAGTTTAGTAACAAGGTGGGTACTATCGCAGAAGAAGAAAATCACCACCCGGCTATCTTGACGGAATGGGGGAAGGTTACAGTTACCTGGTGGACCCACAAGATAAAAGGCTTACACATGAATGACTTTGTCATGGCTGCAAAGACGGATGAACTCTTGTAGCTGCCCCCAGTCACTTTTTACTTTTAACTGATTTACTGAATTGCTTCGCTTTGTGCTCTCATACGCTTCTGGTTTACAAGTATCTCAGCGCAACAACCAAATATTTCTTCGCGTGGTTTGCGCCTTTACGAGAGAAAAACTTGGCGGAAACAATGATCGGTTGGAAGAAATACAGGACGGCGCTACTTGCGGGCTAGTTCTGCAGATACCACACAAGTATGGTTAACGAGACCATGTGTACTATGCCGAGGGGGCCCGAGTGGGGAAAAGAACGATAACCAATCCATTTCGGATTCGCCTTATATATTACAAACGATCTGGGCAATTCTACGGCTAAGATACCGGCGGCATGCAGTGTCACAGGCAGCCAGAGGGTTTGATCACTGGCTACGTATGCGCTGCCCAATACGACACCAACGAAAAAAAGGCCGATGGCAGGTTGCAAGGCGGGTTTTCTTTTCGAATCGCGTCGGCGTATGAAGTGAACGGAAGAAAATACTGCTGATGACAATGCAATGGCTAGAACAGGTCCCCATGTTCCGCTCCACCAGTTCAAGAGTGCGTGCAGCAGTACACCCCGAAATACCGCTTCTTCCATGATTGCTAACGGGATCGGTGTTATAAAGCAACTAAGTACACGCCTAGTCGTCTTGCGGTTGGAATACAGAAAAGCGAACTCGGCGGCACCTGTTACGGCATATAGGGCGTAGATCAATGCAAAACCCGCGATACAGGCCATCGCCAAGATGATCATAGAATCAATCGGCACTGGGGGTCGAAAAGCTTGGCGGTAGAAGTCGATCGGATTACTTCCGATCAGGATTGGATAGCCGATGATGATGACCAACCAACTCAGCTGTACCATGACCTTCATTGGATAGACGACAGAGGGGTTGTCAGTTTGGTAGCGTAGAAGAGGCGCAAGCTTTTCACCATTTGTGATGAGTAATATGCTTTGTACGCCCCACAAAAAGACGAATCCACCCACTATTAGTACACAAATCGCAGCTATTGAGCTCATCATTGAGTCGGTTTCACCGATTGTGTCCGCCACACTTTTGACCAGTGACGATCCAGCCAGAATTGCCAACTACTCGGGTATTGCCGCAGATGCTCCGCAAACGTATCGCACCAGTCTTGCATGCCGTCGATCATGGTTTGTTCCCTATCCCCGGTTCGAGCATATTCCTTTGGTTCGTGACAATGTATTACTACGTGGTCTTTTTCCCATAGTAGAAAAGCATTCACGACTGGTGCTCCAGTGACCATAGCAAGACTGATTATGCCGGGACGTAAACTGATCGTCCTGCCCAGCAAACTAATCATCACGCCGTCACCGGATTGGGCCAGCAAATCGGGAGTAATAACCAGGATGTTGCCCTGCCGCAGACACCGAGTACAAACGCGCATGTCCGACGCAACGTTTCCACGGCGTGGGCGAAAAATCACTCTGCATCCACCTGCGGTCCCATAGTATTGTTCTTTTACCCGCATGTGCGGCGCATATTTACTCTCACGTACCAGTCCCACGGTAGGGTAGGTTCGCGCCATGATACCGGCGGTCATTTCGTGTGCGATCAAATGTGGCACTGAATAGATCACGCCTTTTCCACGAGACAGCGCCTCCTCAAGTATTTCAATGCTGTCGTCAAAAACCATCCAGTCAGTAATCCCAGATTCGACCAGGCCTCGATGGTAGGCCTGCATCGCGTACGCGGCCCAAGTGGCCAGTTTATTGAAATAATCGCTAGCCTCGTTAGGACGGACATTTCCTTTACCCAGTGCCAGCTCCATGTTTTTTTGGGCTTTTAGCTTGAGTGGTACTAGGGATTTGAGCACCGAGCTAATTGTTTTCGCGGTGCTACCTACCCGGCCGGCCGGAATCAATTTACCAAGGTCTAGTAAACGATGAATGGTCCCATACTTGAGCACCGTACCGATCTTTTTAAAGGGGCGAGCCATGGAATTTAGCAGAAAGCTTAAAGTATAAAGTTTAAAAGCTGGAATCTTTTTCTTTTCACTTCAAACTTCTTTAACTTTTAACTTTTTACTAACTCAGTGTAGTGCTTTAACTTTGTCTATCTGGGATCTTAGTTTGTCGAGCGTGGTTTCCAACTCAACAGCGCGCGTGCGCTCCTTCTCTACAACTTCATTCGGTGCTTTTCTAACAAAGTTGGGATTGTCGAGCTTGGTTCTGATACGTTGCACCTCTTTTTGCGTTTTGTTTTGTTCACGTTCCAGCCTGGAAAGTTCGGCGTTCTTGTCAATCAAATCGCCCAGCGGTACTAAAACCTTCATATGCCCAACTAGAGCTGTCGCGGGAGAATCTGGAGCATTGTCATCACCTATAACGGAGACGCTGTCAAACTTTCCGAATCGGATGAGGTAGTCAAGGTTTCTCGCCAGGTAATCGGTGTCATCTTCATTGGTGTCTTGTAAGAACACGGTGACGTGTTTGTTGGGATCGATATTCATCTCACCCCTGATGTTGCGAACACTGCTGATAACGGCTTGTACCCACTCCATCTCGTTCAGAGCTTGTGGGTCTACTTTATCTAGTTCTGCATTGGGGTAGGGTTGAGTCATGATGGTTGCGCCTTGTTTACCAGCTAGCGGCGCTAATTCGAGCCAGAGTGCCTCGGTTATAAAGGGCATGATCGGGTGAAGCAGTCTAAGCGAGGCCTCCATAACTCGCACCAGTGTACTGCGCGTCCCGCGCAGCTGACTGGGACTGGAGTCGCTATTGTTTAAGTCTACTTTGGCCAATTCCAGGTACCAACTACAATAGTCGTTCCATACGAATTGGTATAGACCTTGTGCCATATGATCGAAGCGGTAGCTTTCTATTGATTGTCGAGCCTGTTGTTCAACTTGTTGAAGGCGGGAGATGATCCAGCGGTCAGCGAGACCAAGTTCAATCTCATCGCTTTTTTGCCCACAATCCTTCCCTTCTGTGTTGATAAGGATAAAACGGACAGCGTTCCAAAGTTTATTGCAGAAATTTCTATAGCCACCGATGCGCCCCAAATCGAAGTTGATGTTTCGCCCCATCGATGCCAGCGAGGTAAAGGTGTAGCGCAGAGCGTCAGTACCAAAGGCAGGAATACCTTCAGGATAGTCCGAACGCGTGGTTGCTTCGATTTTATGTGCCATCTGCGGCTGCATTAGTCCAGCCGTTCTCTTTGCGACGAGCGACTCTAAATCGATGCCATCTATGAGATCCAGCGGATCCAACACATTACCTTTGGATTTCGACATCTTTTGCCCATGCGCGTCACGTACAAGGCCGTGAACGTATACTTCATGAAAAGGAATGTCGCCCATGAACTTTAGCCCCATCATGATCATCCGGGCCACCCAGAAAAAGATAATATCGAAGCCTGTGACCAGGACATTGGTAGGGTAAAAAGTTTTTAGGTCCTTGGTATCTTCCGGCCATCCCAGCGTAGAAAACGGCCACAGCGCAGAAGAGAACCAGGTATCTAATACGTCGGGATCTTGAACGAGTTCCACATTCTTACCATGTTTTTCCTTTGCTTGTGTTTGTGCCTCCTCAACATTTCTCGCAACAAAAATATCACCGTCCGCGTCATACCAGGCGGGGATACGATGTCCCCACCACAGTTGACGCGAAATACACCAATCTTGGATATTTCTCATCCACTCAAAATAGGTCAGTGCCCAGTTATCAGGTATGAACTTGATACGTCCTTGCTCGACAACTTCGATGGATTCCTTTGCTAAAGGCGCCGCCTTCACGAACCATTGATCTGTTAAATAAGGTTCCACGGCTTCACCCGTTCTGTCGCAACGTGGTACCGTCAACTTGTGATCTTCGATACTATGTAGCAAACCTTGCCGCTCCAAATCTTCGACAACCTTTTGCCTAGCTTCATAGCGATCTAAGCCATGGTAAGCAGTTCCCGGCAAATCCACCGCTGCGTCTGGTGTAAAAATATTCATCAACGGTAAACTATGACGTTGCCCAATCTCATAGTCGTTAAAATCATGCGCTGGTGTGATCTTGACGCAGCCTGAACCGAATTCGGGATCAACATAATCATCTGCAATAATCGGAATTTCCCGGTTGACTAAAGGCAGCAATACCGTTTCACCGATCAGGCTTTGATAACGAGGGTCTTGGGGATGCACCGCAACGGCGGTGTCCCCGAGCATAGTTTCTGGGCGAGTGGTCGCCACAATCATATGTTTGTCTGGTTGCCCTTGGATTGGGTAGCGCAGGTTCCAAAGCTGTCCCGATTCTTCCTCTGCAATGACCTCGAGGTCGGAGACCGCGGTGTGTAATTTTGGGTCCCAGTTAACTAACCGCTTACCGCGGTATATCAATCCTTCTCTATAGAGTTGTATGAACACTTCCTGGACGGCGCGAGACAAACCTTCATCCATGGTGAATCTTTCGCGTTTCCAGTCCAAGGAAGCGCCCATGCGTCGCAACTGGCGGTTTATGGTGCCACCAGACTCTTTTTTCCATTCCCAAACACGATCAACAAACTTTTCACGTCCCAGATCGTGCCGACTTTGTTTGTTCTGTTCTAGCTGCCTCTCTACCACCATCTGTGTGGCGATTCCCGCATGATCCATACCTGCTTGCCACAGAGTATTCCGGCCGGACATACGATGGAATCTGATCAAGATGTCCATGATAGTGTCCTGGAAAGCGTGCCCCATATGTAAGCTGCCAGTCACGTTGGGAGGTGGGATCATGATGCAATAAGGGTCGCCCTCACCGGATGGTGTAAAACAACCCTGGTTTTCCCAACGGTCATACAGCTGTCGTTCGATTGCCGCAGGTTCGTATGTTTTGTTTAGTTGTTTTAACTGCATCGTTTTTTCAGATTAGTTCAATCGAGGCAGCGCATTATACGCGAGCTCTTTGAAATCGGGAGATGCCGTTTTCGGCTTATTCAGTGTGGCTGGTGCTTTTGTTGCCCAATATATAAGTCAGGATTTGGCGTAGTCTTTCCTCTTGTTCGCCGTCCATTTGGGTCAAGCTGTTCTGTCGGAGCCGCTCTCTTAAATCGTTGACACAGACTTCCAGCAGCACTTCTCGATCCACTGTATCTGTTTTTGCTACGTTAGCCGCGGGTGTCACCGGTTCGAAGACAACATCAGTGAGCACGGGTATGGTGTCGATAACTGGTACCTCAACATCTTGATCAGCTAGATCTTCGCTATCAAGTTCTAATACCAAATCCTCAGTAACTGGAGGGTCGTCTTCTTGCCTAAACGGATCGATCCACGTTGACTCTTCTTTACTCTCATGGTTGTCAGGAGAGCCAAACGGTGTAAGGAGACTCTCTTCAGCTTCCTGTTGTTCCTTGTCGACGCTCGTCGGAGGGTCGATGACATTAGGTGTGTTGTCAACCTCCGGCACTTGTGCACTTACGGCAGAAGTTGTTTCGTTGTCAGTTATTTTGGGGTTTACTGGATCTGCACTGGTGGCGTGTACACTTGATTCAGCAGTAATCGCAGTTGCTTTCTCGTTGGCAGGGGGTAGAGGGGGTTCGTCTGGCGGTGTTTGTTGGTTAGGTAAGTCGGGATTGGTTTCTGTTTGAGTCGTTTGTGGGTCGGGGGTATTTACTGTCGACTTGGGTTGCTTTGCCTTAGTTTGCTCAATTGATCCTTGGTCGTCTTCCAGCAGAACCTGTAGTGATCTTAGTGTTTCGGTCAGCGCGCTGTCCGGGTCTACCTTCTTTTTACGCCTGAACCACATATTAGATTCGTATGTCGTGGGTTTCCAATGTACAACCGTGCTCACGGTATAATCGAAATCGATCACGTGCTTTAGACTTATCCTCAACAGTATCGTCGACAAACTCCGCAATTCGCGAATACTGAATAAAGTAGTCCGGCACTGTGTCTAAAAGGGAGATTAGCACGTTTTCTTGGTTATACGTGGGTTCAAGATATCCGATGACGATAGGTGCATCCGGTCGTGTGGTTTCGTCGGTTAATGCATGGGGAACAAAACTGCTTTGGTCGAAAGTCCACATCAAGTCGTCCAAAGTCTCTGCTTGTGCCAAATCCCGGGCCTGTATTAACGCAGTATGACCTAAAGTATAGATTTTTTGACATAAACGACAAGCAGCACGCAGCTTACCGTCTGGTGTGTGACGATTGAGTAGATAAAAGTCAACGCGAGGCATAGCCACCTAACTAGTGTTTGTCACTACGATCTATCAAAAACTGACTAAGTAGTGGCACAACCCTTCCGGTAGCCCCTTTGGCCTTGCCGCTGCGCCAGGCAGTACCGGCAATATCTAAATGAGCCCATTTATAATCCTCTGTGAAGCGTGAAAGGAAACATCCAGCCGTAATAGCACCAGCCGACGGTCCACCGATGTTCGCGATATCGGCAAAGTTACTATCCAGTTGAGACTGATAGTCTTCCCCCAACGGTAATTGCCAGGCTTTGTCCAGGCTTTTTTCACCCGCTTCGACCAGTTCATCAGCGAGCTGTTGGTTATTAGCCATCAGCCCGCTCGTATGATTACCCAATGCGACGACGCAAGCCCCCGTTAAAGTGGCGATATCGATTACGACCGAAGGTTTGAAACGCTCGGCATAGGTCAATGCGTCACACAATATGAGACGGCCCTCGGCATCGGTATTAAGCACTTCAATGGTCTTTTTAGAAAGTGAAGTGACGATGTCGCCAGGTTTATTGGCAGCACCGTCAGGTAAATTTTCCGAGCTGGGGATTAAACCGATCACGTTCAGAGGGAGTTTCAGTTCGGCAGCTGCCACCAAGGCACCGAAGACACTAGCGGCGCCACACATGTCGTATTTCATCTCATCCATCTTGGCAGCGGGTTTGAGTGAAATACCGCCGGCGTCAAAAGTAAGTCCTTTGCCGACCAAAACTACTGGATGCCTGGTTCTGAGACCAGCACGATACTCCATAACGATAAGTTTGGGTGGTTGCCGGCTGCCCCTTGAGACCGATAGCAGAGCGCCCATACCCAGCTTTTCCATCTGCGATTGACCTAGCACCCTGGTTTTTATCGGATACTTCTTTTGTAGGTTCCGTGCCTGCTGTGCTAAGTATGATGGGGTACAAACATTCCCCGGCAAATTACCCAGGTTTTTCGCCAAAGTAACACCTGTGTTGATGGCTTGGCCTTGCTTGATGCCTTGCCTTGTGTTTCTTAGCTGTGCCTGGGTTGATACGTTAAGAACCAAGTTGATCGATTGAGATTCATCTTTCTTGCTCTTCATGCTATCGAAGCGGTATACGGTATCGCCCATGGACTCAACCAGATGCCTCGCCTTCCCGGTATATTCGTGATCTTTGACTTCGTCCGACAGCAACCAAAGACTCGCCGTATTCACATGTATCGCCTGTAGTTTTCGAATAACGGCAGCACAAGCTTCTCTAAATTTTTTAATATCCAGATCTTTGGGCTTGCCGTAACCAACTACAACGAGTTTTTCCGTTCTCAAACCGGGCACGTCATACAACACGATGGTTTCATTGTTTTCGACTTTGAAGTCGCCGTTCTTTATGCGTTTACTTATGGCGCCTTGAGTCAGATCGTCGACTTTCGCTGCTAACCCTTGTAGTGGCGTGGATTGGAAGGCACCGATAACCGTGCAGGAGGCTTGTTTGTCTTTGAGTTTGCTTAGTTTTACAGAGAATTTCACGTACATCCCCGTTTTCATTTGATTTAACGTGGTTTAAAGTTGCACCTGCTTGAATTTTGGATACAGGCTTCGAAGATTGTCCTTTTTTATAATAACTTTTGTCAAAACTACCAAATAGTTACTTGTGATAGTCAATCGTGCACTAGTACAGGAAGTACTGCAAACCAGCATGGCCGTAACGTTGGTGATAGTCAGCATCTTTGTCGTAGTACGCTCGCTTGGCTTTCTGCAACAGGCGGTACAAGGTTATGTCCCAGTCGAAGCGGTCTTGATCCTGGTGGTGTTGAAGATGGTGGCTTACATGGACGTTATCATTCCACTAATGATGTACATTGCCATACTCATGGTTCTCGGTAGGTGGAATAGGGACAATGAAATGGTTGTCTTGGCGGCATGCGGAATCAGCCCGCTTAACTTGCTCAAACCATTGTTGGTGTTAATACTCATCGTAGGGGGTGTGGTCGCTCTATTTTCGTTTTACTTAACCCCGCTAGCCATACAAAAAGGCTACGAAGTGGAGCAGGATTACCACAGTCGAAGCGAGATCACCGGCATCATACCCGGAAAGTTTATGGAAACTAAAAAGGGGCGGGGAATGTATTTTGTCGAGCGCTTTGATCGCGAAGCAGATCGGTATGAAAACATCTTCGTCTATAGATCCTCGTTTGGCAAAGAAGGCGTTGTCGTTTCAAAGTATGCGTTTAAAAGGACCGATGAGCTGACAGGAGATCAGTTTCTGGTCTTGAATAATGGCACCCGCTACGAAGGCAATCCAGGACAGACCGATTATCGTATTATGGATTTTGAGACGTACGCCTTGCGTATCGAACCTAAAACGTACGTTCCTACCGCGGGCCCCATTAAAGGTTGGCCGACGGCTAAAATCTATGGCGACCGCCATCCCGCTGTAGCAAGCGAATTACATTGGCGTATCGCAAAAGTCGTTATTGTGCCTGTTTTAGCGGTATTTGCCCTGGCCTTCAGTTTCGTCAATCCTCGGCAGGGCCGACTGCCCAGTATGATCATGGCCTTTTTAGCTTACTTTCTGTATACCAATACACTTGGATTTTCCGTTGCTTTGCTCAGTAAGGGCAGGATAGACCCTGCCGTGGGGTTATGGTGGGTGCATGGTATTTTTGTTGTTATCGCTGCAATGTTTTTATACCGGCGCCAGCGCAACCTTTCACTGATACCCTTTCCCAGGGTGCGGTTGCCTCGGCTTAGGTGGCGGCCAGCTTGAGCATGCGTATTCTCGATCTATACATAGCCAAACATATCCTTTATCAAACGCTGATTACTGTAGCGGTACTCGTTGGATTGTTCACATTTGTCGCGTTTGTTGATCAGTTGTCCGATATCGGTACTGGTCGATATGGCGTTTTGGACGCCATACGTTTCATCATCTTGTCCGTCCCCCGTATTCTGTATGAAATTTTCCCTATGTCCGCACTGCTTGGATCGATTATGGGAATGTCAGCACTGGCGGTAGATTCAGAATTGACGGTCATGAGAGCAGCCGGTGTCTCCGTGGCCCGCCTTGCCGGTTCGGTACTTAAAGTTGGGGCGCTTTTGGCTTTAATCGCGGTTATCTTGGGTGAGTTTGTCACACCTTTTTCGGAAACGATGGCACAAAGGGGGCGTGCCCAGGCGTTACAGGAGAACATCAATCAGCAGTCGGACTTTGGGTTGTGGATGCGTGACCACAAGACCTATGTCAATGTGGGTGAGGTACTGCCGGATTTATCACTGCTCAAGGTCAAGGTGTTCGAGTTTGACGACAATGGCCGTCTACGCTCCCTGGTAGCTGCTGACAATGGCACCTATCTAGAAGAATCGCAGAGATGGCGCCTCGAGGGAATAAAGCAAACCCTCATCGATAGAGACAAGGCAGAATCTAAAGCCGCTCGCGCTGCTTACTGGCGTACCGACGTGACCACAGACATATTATCCGTGTTCTTGATTCGCTCCGATCAATTGTCGGCTTGGCAACTGTTTAAATATATTGACCACCTGCAAGAAAACGGGCAAGAAACGGAGGCTTACGAGCTGGCATTTTGGACTAAGATTGTCACCCCCTTAGCCACCGCGGTGATGGTTATACTGGCTATACCCTTCGTATTTCGGAGCGTGCGCAGCGGTGGGTTCGGACGCAGTCTATTTATAGGAATCATGTTGGGATTGGCGTTTTTTGTTTTAGATAAGGGATTCGGACTACTTGTACAGATTTTTGACGTCTGGCCGCTGATCGGCGCCCTGTTTCCGACCTTGTTGTTCGCGCTGGTTGGTTTTTATTTTATTACTCGCGTTCAGTAACTCTATACACGGGCTGGGGTACTATCGTTTGGGCTTGAGCGCAAGGGTTGTGTTGGACAATCGGTCGTGCCAAGCCCTTCTCTCTGCATCGATGAGGACCCACAGAAAACCCAGGCCGAACACCAGCCAAGAAAGTATTGCGCTGAAGAAACGGATCACAGCGGAATCCCAGGTTATCGGTGACCCGTCAGATTTAGTGACTTGGAGCCGCCAGGCCCGCATGCCGAGTGTTTGCCCGCCATGTACCCAGAACCATGCAAAGAAAAACAGACAAACTAAGAGTAAATAAGCCTGAACCAGTAGTCGAACCCACCAAACATCGTTGATATCTTGCACGATCAGGGGCAAGGGCAGGCTGGCTACAAACAAGACCCCGATCAGCAGTAGAGCGTCATAGAATACAGCCGCGAGCCTGCGCAACAGGCTGGGTGCGCCGGTGAGATCAAGCTTTGATTCGGTCGGTTGCATGGTATTGCATTGTCTATACAAGTGATTTACGGCTGATGGTCCTTATGATCACGTGGGCCCAAAGTTTTACACATTTTGGTCAAATCGTAATAAGCAGGCGGGTTTTGACCTTCCAAGTCTAATTGCGTGTTAAAGGTTTATTTCTTAACTGCTTGTTTTTACGCAAAATAATAATGTTGCATATTTTTTAATCAAATTGGTCCAAGTTCAGTAATTTTCGGTAAATCAAGCCGCAAAGATGCGTTTATCAACAGAGTTATCCACAGATTTTGTGGATAAGCGATTGACTATTAACAAGTCCAGCAGAGAACGATTAACTTGGGTTGACTAAATCTTTAGAATGGGAAGCAACCCGAACATCATAAAGTAGAGTCTATGACTGCTCCAGTGAAACACAATGTAATTGATCATGCACCTTCCGCCGAAGGATCGATCCCATGGCAAGACCCATTTCTCTTAAACGAACAACTTACTGAAGATGAACGCCTGATAGCGGATGCAGCCGACGCATACAGCCAGGAGCAGCTGTTGCCGCGTATAACAGAGGCCTACCGCAATGAGCATTTCGACCGTGAAATACTATCTGAGATGGGCGAGAGGGGGTTTCTGGGCGTGAATCTGCCCGAACCCTACGGCAGCAATGCCAACTATGTGTCCTATGGGCTGCTTGCCCGTGCAATAGAGAAGGTAGATTCGGGCTATCGCTCGGCGATGAGTGTGCAATCCAGCTTGGTGATGTACCCGATTTACACTTATGGCAGTCGTGAGCAGCGTGAAAAATACTTACCCAAACTCGCGAGTGGGGAATGGGTAGGGTGCTTTGGATTGACCGAACCGGATCACGGTTCCGACCCCGGTGGTATGAAATCACGGGCTCGGAAGGCAGACGGAGGATACACCTTGTCGGGAACCAAGACCTGGATTACTAACGCGCCTATTGCCGATGTCTTGGTGGTTTGGGCAAAAGACGAGCAAGATGTAATTCGCGGGTTTATTTTAGAAAGGGAAATGCAAGGACTCTCGACACCGAAAATCGAAGGAAAGTTTTCACTGCGTGCATCTGTTACGGGCCAGGTTGCTATGGACAATGTCTTTGTTCCGATAGAAAACCTGCTCCCAAACGTCGGCGGTTTAAAAGGTCCTTTCGGCTGTTTGAATCGGGCTCGTTTTGGAATATCTTGGGGCAGCATGGGTGCGGCGGAGTTTTGTTGGCACGCTGCTCGTCAGTACACTCTGGAACGGAACCAATTCGGCAGACCGCTAGCGGCCAATCAGTTGATACAAAAAAAACTGGCGGATATGCAGACCGAGATTGCGTTGGGGTTACAAGGCGCTTTGCGTTTAGGCCGCATGATTGACCGTGGACAGGCGGCGCCGGAATTGGTATCTCTGATGAAACGGAACAACTGTGGAAAAGCCCTGGATATCGCCAGAATGGCTCGGGACATGCACGGAGGAAACGGAATTGCCGACGAGTATCACGTGATACGACACGTAATGAACTTGGAGACGGTGAATACCTATGAAGGGACTCATGATATTCACGCTTTAATTTTGGGTCGTGCCCAAACAGGAATTCAGGCGTTCACATCTTAAAACGTCGCTGTTACCGTTGTATTGTTCTCTCGCAAAGCCCGCCAAGAAAAGAAAAGGTAGTATGTTTCGCACAAAAACCTCTGCGGTCTTGGCGTCTTAGCGAGAATTTTCTCCACGTTATTCTGGATTACCTCGGCTTACGCGGTTTTGCAGTGGCTGTGGCACCGGTGGGGACGCCGTTAATACAGTCGCAAAAATAAGCCAGAGCGCATCTTTGGGTCGAAATAAGTTGACTTCGGCGGCATTACTTCTCCGCTATCGGCTACCCGCATGAGCTCACCGATTGAAGTCGGATAACAAGCGAAACCAACCGCCCAACCCTCTTCACATTTTTGTTCTAAACCGGGCAGCCCCTTATCTCCAGGAATGTACTCGAGACGGTCATCTGTTCGAACGTCGGTAATGCCTAATACAGGATCCAGGATCCTATCATGGAGTATGGTTACATCCAGTGACTGTAGTGGATGTTGATGTGGAGCGGGAACTGATTCCAGGATCAGTCTATACCAATCGCCGTGGAGACACATACCAAATTCATGCTGCCGCGTCGGTAAGGCATATTCGCGTTCTGTTTTCTCGACTAAAAAGCTTTCCCTGATCCGGTCTAGATACCGATCAGGGCTCATTCCGCTGATATCCCTAACACATCTATTGAACGGTAGGATACGAAGCTGATTCGCAGAGAATAGTGCCACCAAAACATGGTTGAAATTGTCATGTTCAGAAAAACCGGGGTTACGTGCACGGCACTTTTCCGCAAATCGTGAACCTGCGGCAAAGCGATGATGGCCGTCCGTTAAATAGGTTTTCTCCACCGTCAGGAAGAGTTTCTCAAACTGTTGTATCGATTGTTTATCGTCGACTTTCCACAGGGTTTGCACAACGTTGTCGTATGCAGAAAACTGAAACAACGGCGATCTAGTGCGAGTGATTGAGTCTATCAAACCGCTGATGTGGAGATTTTCTTCATAGGCTAAGCAAACCGGGCTGGATGACGCACCGACGACATCCAGATAACCGGTCAGCAGATCTTCTTTATCTGCACGGGTGTTTTCGTGCTTTAAGACGATCCCGGTGTCATAGTGATCGATGGGAATTTCACAAACCACTGCGGTCTGTTGATGATCATCAACCGCGAGCCTATAAAGGAATATGGCAGGCTGCTCTAGTGGCTCGAAATCCCCTCTATCCAGCATCCGTTTCAAGTTGGATGCATTGGTTTGCAGAACCTGCGCTTGGCTCGGTCGGCAATCCGCGGGATATTCATCTACAGAATGCATCGCGTTGATGTAATTGAGCGGGTGTTCAATACCAAACAGGTGACGCTCTTCGGATGTCAATGAATCATATGCAGGTGATACGACCTCCTTTAAGCAATCGGGTTTAACTAAAAATCCGTCGAAAGCCCTTATTGTGATCATCGGTTCTACACTCTTTGGGCTAGTCTGCATATCACACCGAGGTCGCCTAGCCGTTCGCATCCCGAAATTCTGTCATGAAATCTACCAGCGCTTTCACACTCTCGACTGGCAGCGCGTTATAGATGCTGGCACGACAACCACCAACGCTCCTGTGTCCTTTTAGGTTCACCAAATCCGCTTGTTCTGCTTCGGCCAGGAACTTTTTTTCAAGTTCTTCCGAGGACAAACGAAACACTACATTCATGTGTGATCTGTACTCGGGCTCAATCGGGCTGGAGTAGTATCCGTCACTCTTATCGATTACTCCATACACCATGGCAGCCTTGTCCGCCGCCTCTTTTTCGATCACTGAAAGACCACCTTTTGCCTTCATCCATTTCAGTACCTTGCCGACCAGGTAGATGGTGAATACGGGCGGTGTGTTGAACAGCGAATCTTTGTCCAAGTGAATGTCGTAGCGTAAGTATCGAGCCAAGTCTTTATTGGAATCATCTAAAATGGATTTCCGGATGAATACGATCGCCATACCGGCCGGGCCGAGATTCTTCTGCACCCCACCGTACACGAGATCGAACTTGTCCCACGGGATAGCTCTCGACATGTAGTCCGACGACATGTCCGCGATCAATGGAACTCCAACGTCCGGCCAATCTACCATGCGAACACCGCCAATCGTCTCGTTGGAGGTGACGTGAAGATAACGGGTATTTGGCTCGATGTTGATCTCATCCACTTGAGGCATGCGAGCAAAGTTAATATCCGCTCCGTCCCAGGCAACGTATATATCACCGTGCGGTGTCGCGTCGGTAATTGCGCCCTTCCCCCATGCGCCTGAGTTAACATACCCACCACTTTGCCCTGTCCTTAAAAGATTGAGCGGTACCATGGCAAATTGAAGGGTAGCGCCACCTTGGATAAACATTACGCCAAAATCATCGGGTACTTCAAACACTTCAAGTGCAAGACCCATCGCTTCCTGATGAACCTGGTCATAGGCCTTAGCCCGGTGACTCATTTCGATCAAGGACATTCCTTCGTCCCTATAGTTGACAAATTCATCCCGGACTTCCTCGAGTACTGACAAGGGCAGGGTACAAGGACCTGCGCAGAAGTTGTGCACACGCTTAGTCATATTGCGCCTCAAAGTGTGATGATCAGAATTTCATATTGACACAATGCATAATATGGCCTCGCTGGAACGCTTCGATGATGTCGATCACACCTTCAGCTACAGCGTTTTGGGCCTGTTCAGTAGATGCGCCTATATGATGGGTACCATATACGTTGGGGTGTTGTGCCAGTTCGGACACAAAGTTTGCTTGTGTAGCAGCCGGTTCGTCCATGTATACGTCGAGTCCGGCCCGAATCCCTTTTTCATCCATTGCTTTTATTAGGGCGGGTTCATCAATGAGATCGCCTCTTGAGGTGTTGAGCAAGATCGTTCCAGGCCGCATTGCAGCCAACAATTCTTCATTAACCAGTTTCTTGGTTTCCTCACTGGCAGGTGTGTGGAACGATAATACATCGCAATTGGCTGCTACAGCATGCAAATCCTCTAGCTCGGTAGCCCCCAGCTCTGTCAATCTGTTCGAGACTTCCGGGGCGCGTTCCGGCTTGCGAATAATAAAAAGTTTCATGCCAAATGCTGCAGCCCGCTCTGCCACAGCCATGCCAATGGCACCGAGCCCAATTACTCCAATAGAACGACCGAATAGCCCCTTTGCCTCTGAAAACCGTTTTTTGTCCCATTTGGCTTGACGAATCTGGCTAACGTTGTCCGGGATGTTTCGATCTATCGCGATGAGTAGCCCCATGGCGAGTTCCGCCACAGCGATAGCGTTCTTGCCGGGGACGTTGCACACGTAGACCTTTGCCACGGCTGCCGTGTCCTTGTCTATGGTGTTCGTGCCCGCTCCAGCTCGAATAATCATTTTTAGATTGCCAGCATTTTTTATAGTTTCTTTTTCCACCCGGGTACTGCGGACGACGAGAATCTCCGATTCTTTCGCTGCCCGCGGCAGGTCCACCGCAGTCAAGTTCGGTTCAAGCGTGCAAGCGTGGCCTGCATTTTCCAGTTGTTTCAAAAACGCTTGTGGGAACTTGTCGGCAAACAGTATTTTCATTTCAAACAATCAAGGTCAGCAGAAACCGGTTGAAAAAGCATCTCCCCAAAAGGTGTATGCGTAGAAAAATAATTGATCGGGCCCTGGCCAGCGAGCCGACAAACGCCACATACCGTTCATTGAACGACTCTAAGCTGTATTCCAGAGAAGAATCGACTAGACCGGATCAGGCGCAATCTGTAACTAAACGAATTACAGTGACATGGTACACTTCCGATCTATCTCGTACCCTTTCACCCCAGGCTCGTTAAGTAGGAGTGTATTTAATGAAAAAACTACTTCTAACCTTGTTCTTGATATGCGGATCTGGCTTAGTTTTATTAAGCAAAGCCGATGACGCCGCTAAATCGCGTGAATTAGTGGAGAAGGCTAATTTCGCGGTCAAAGCCTTCGCTGAAGACTCCAAAATGTCTTATCTGCATGAGAATCTCGGCAACGCTGAAGGCGTGTTGGTTATCCCAGCCCTGATTAAAGGCGCATTTATCGTCGGGGGATCCGGTGGCAGTGGTGTACTGCTGGCCAAGGGTGAAGGCAACCAATGGAGCTATCCAGCGTTTTACACTATGGGTACTGGCAGTATCGGTTTTCAAATTGGCGGTGAGGTGGCAGAGATAATACTCATGGTGATGACTAAGGGAGGAATGGACAGTCTACTGGCTTCTTCGTTCAAGTTGGGTACCGACGCTAGCGTGGCGGCTGGACCGGTTGGGGTAGGTGGTAAAGCCCAGGCAGTAGATATACTCGCATTCTCAAGGACCAAAGGTGCTTTCGCCGGAGTCAGTCTGGAAGGCGCGGTGATCAAGGTGCGGCCGGAATATAACTCAGCATACTATGGTAAAGAAGTTCGAACGACGGACGTATTCATTACCAAGACTGTGTCTAATCCACATGCGGACGAACTGCGAAATTCCTTAGCTTCGATAGTTAAGGCACAGTAGGAGGGTTGCACTCGCTGCGATTGATTAGAAAAGGCAGGCTAGTTTCGCAAGGCCTGCCCCCGGTCCAACATGTGGATAATTCTTGCATGTGTGGCTTCGGTCTTCGCGAGCCTTACGAACGCCATGCGTTCCGCATCATACAACTCGTTTTCCGAGATTTCTGTTGGTGGCCTATCGCCCCCGGTGACAATGCGAGCGATTTCCGTGCCTACGACTACGTCGTGAGCTGTTAGTTGACATTTCGAATGTTGGTCTTGCAAGAAATCTTGCATTTGTTCAAAAGCGCCTCGACCGACCCAGTGAAAAGTGGGCTTCTCAGGTGGATTGTAGTCGTCGGCGAGGTTGCGGATTAAATCAAGCGACGCCTGAACAAGCCGATCTCGATTGATGACTTGCCGATCAACGTTCGGTCTGAAATAGGCTAATTCGGCAGCGAGCTTTGGTGATGTGCCGGTTCGGCCATAGCCGATATTCATAAAGGATTTTTGAGCAGCCTCGTTCCAATCTCCTAATCTATGATGCCAGCGGAAAAGGGTATCTTTGACTCCACCGCCGGCAGGCACGAGTCCGACCAGGCTCTCAACCAACCCAAGTACGACGTTAGTGTGGGTCACAACCACATCGCAATGCGCCGCCACTTCATAACCGCCGCCAATAGTCAGCCCCGACGGGGCAGCGATGACGGGTACGGCACAATATTTCAATGCTTTGACCGCACGTTGAAAATCTACCAAGAAACTGTCGATACCGTCCCAATTACGATCCTCGATCATTGCTCGAAACCGATGCAGATTAACTCCGGCGGAGAAATGTAAACCATCGTTGTGGACGATGATTCCATTTAAATCGTCACCGGCCCGAAGCGCTGCTTCTTCGACAATAGCCATGGAATCCCCGTCCAAAGCATTGGCCTTGCTGTGGAACTCAATAAGACCGACACCTTCACTTAATTTATACAAACTGGCGGAAGCGTTCCGACTCAGTGGTTGCAGAGTTCGGCGAGTCTCGTTGAAGCGAACAATACCTGGTGCTCGCCGCACGGTCTGGTAACCAGTATCAACATAGCGTGTCTGCAACTGACCTTGCTCAACACGGTAGCAAGGAAGGTGGTCGGAACCTGCTAAATAGGGCGGCACCGGAATACCTTCATCTTTCAAAAGATGAATGAAGCGAGAAATCCCAATGGCATCGATCATTTCAAACGGACCTTGAGCCCAGTTGTATCCAAGCTTCATAGCGTCGTCGATAGGGACTGGATGATCAGTCACTTCCGGTAGCAAGCCGGCGGAGTAGGCCAGCACGCGACCCAAAACCCGACGACAAAACTGATGTTGAGGTGTGTCCCCCTCGGTCAATAAAACCAGATTCTGCATGTCGTCTGCGACTAAGCTAGGTGGGGTATATCGATATGGTCGCCACTGACCTGTAGCGAGGTCTATGGATTCACGCCGGCTGTCGACTCGGCGATAGAAACCGCCGTGTCCTTTCAGTCCGGTATAGCCCTCGCTGATCAGTTTATTCACCAAGTGATTTTCGTTGCTGACCTGTTGGAAAGGATCGGTGTCAGGCAATATGTTTTTAAGGCTTTTCACCACATCTGCCATCAGGTCCAAACCAATTAGGTCATAAAGCCCGAAAACACCAGTCTTCGGAATCCCCATGGGCCGACCCATGAGTGCGTCTGCCTCTTCTATGTTAAGCCCGCAGTGCACTGTCTCGTCGATGCCTACCTGCAGGGCAAACACCCCCACTCGATTCGCAAGAAAGCCGGGCGTGTCTCGGCAATCGACAATACCTTTTCCCATTTTTTCTTCATTAAATCGTCGCAGCGTTTCCATTACCGCTGGAGTCGTTTCATCACCTTTTACAAGTTCCAACAAACGCATGTAACGAACTGGGTTGAAAAAGTGTGTAATAGCGAAATGTTGTCGAAACGAAGCTGGCATGTCCTGGGTCAGCAAAGTCATAGGTATAGTAGATGTATTAGACGATACAATTGCGTCGGGTTTTCTATAGCGATTGATCTGCTGATACAGCTCACGCTTGAGTTCCAATCGCTCAACAATGGCTTCGATGATCCAATCGCAACTCGAAATTCGATTCAAATCATCATCGATATTGCCGATGGTAATGTTTGTCAGTACATCAGGATGAACGAGCAGGGGTGGATCGCTATCCTGTAAGCGTTTAATCGCTCGCTCCGCCACGGCATTGGGCTGGACACCCGTTTGTTTGATGTCCAGCAGCAACACTTCCACATCGGCGTTCGCCAATTGTCCCGCTATGCCGGTGCCCATAGTGCCCGCACCGAGGACGGCAACTTTTGATATCACGGTGTATACCTCTGATTTTCCGTATTGTCTCGTTATCTCACGTTGTAAAACGACTAAGAAAGTAGTCCCGCTGTCCGGCCAGGTTGGTATTGCACTCGGGCTAACTTGCAGGTACAAGCAAGACGTTTAAAATCTCGAAACGCAATCGAATCTCATTACCCTCTATAGACAAATCATACGCTCTCAATACTTGTTCGGGAGTTGCTTCGATTAGTTTGCCGTAAGAGCTATTTAAATTTCGATCGAACCAAATCGAAGAACGGAAAGAATCTTTCAGAATAAAACCATGTTGCTCAAAGACTTGTAGCAAGTCGTTAGTCGTGGCCATCCGCACATGACCATCATTCTTTAAGCTCTGGAATTTGTTGATAAAATCTACGCTGTCGACTTCACTTCGGACTGCGTCAGAGAAAACGAACTTTCCCGGCTCACGTAGAGTCCGGTGTATCTCCGAAAGGGTTGTTAGTGGCAATGGTAAATGGTGGAAGGCGTACCGGCAAAATACCCCATCAAACAAGCCATCTGCAAAAGGCAATGTTATTCCATCAAATGTCTGGAACTGGAGATTCGATAATCCTTGATCTGAAGCTACTTCCGTATCCCTGCGTATCGCTTTTTCTGCTACGTCCACGCCGATCACTTTGGATGATGTATATTGTTTCGCGAGCGCCATGGCTACGTAGCCTGCGCCGGTGCCTATATCTAAAAATACCTGGTTATGTCCCTTGGGCACGTACGATAATAGGCGACTTAGCTGTATCTGGTCTGCGTGTGTTACCCGGTAGGCGTCAGTATGCAGCTCAGCATCAAAAGCACGGGCAGCTTGCGCAATGAGTTCCTTGACTTGCTTCTTTTCCAAAGTTGGATGTCAGGTGGTTTGTTGAGAATCAAAATAGAGGATAAGGGCCGCTCCTGGCAGCATAAATTGAGCATCCCTGCGGCTGAGTATATTCTTGTGCCCTTACCCGCTGATGTAGTGCTCGAGTTGTTCGATGGTGAACTTCTGCTCGGCAATAATCGTCTTTACCAAATCTCCGATAGAGATCATGCCCACAACTTGCTTTCCCTCCATGACGGGGAGGTGACGTATGTGCTTCTTTGTCATGAGCGCCATGCATTCTTCAACATTTTGTTCGGGCCGGGCAAATAGAACATCTTTTGTCATGATATCCACCACAGGGGTCTTTTTAGATGACTTGCCCTTGAGAATGACCTTCCGTGCGTAGTCCCGTTCCGAGAGGATACCGACTAGGCTTCCGCCTTCCATAACGAGAAGCGCGCCGATCCCTTTCTCAGCCATAAGCTTGATGGCATCATAGACAAAATCATTGGGTCCAATAGACCAGATGTGCCGCTCTTTGGAGTCTAAAAGCTTTGCGACTGCTGTCATTACCGATCTCCCGACAGAACTCCCTCTTACCTAAGAGCATAGGGAAAAGGTAAATTTAAAGTCAAGGGGTTGTAACTAAACAGGTGTGGATGAAACGGTCTATTATTTGCTATTGTTCAAACATAATGAGCCTATTAATTCAGGAATTTCCCTTTAGTGCCAGACTTTCATTGGGACACCAAAGTGGGCTAACGGGAGAAAGGCAATTAATGGAGATAGAGAGCATAACGGCTCCCCCACCACTACATTACCGGTATTAGTATCCGTTCCTGAATGGTGAGGTAAAAAGCACACAAATGAATGTCTCTTCACCCCCACGGGTAAAATTTTCTAGTTTTGAGTTTGCCCGTTTTCACAAAGGCCGCTGTAGAGCCAGCGTTGGTCTTGAAAAACCCGATGGTGTTCTCATTGAAGAGACTGTAGAAGCGGTAGCTGCCGCGGAATCTACTTCGGAATTACGCTGCGCGGCACAGGCGACTTTGGAGGCGCTTGGCAAATCTGTAGGAGACATTTGCACCTTCGAACTACTGGGCGTCAAGGCTATCAAAGCCTTCGACACCACTGTGATTATCGTAGCGCTGACCGTGCAACACGACGAACAAGTCCATCGCCTGGTCGGGTCTTATCTAGCTGAAGAGAATCCGGAAAGGGGGGCAGCGCTAGCGGTTTTAAATGCTACTAACAGGTTTTTAGAGAACCCAGCGTTTCACCGTTAGCATCCATTAAGTCTGAGAAGAAGAACGATTCAGCATTCGGTGAGTAGTGTCTTTGTCCGCACGTCGCTTGCCGACGATGAGAATGACGACCACACATAAGATCGGACCCACTATAACCACATAGAGAATCGGGCCCACAATCCATAGGCCGTCACCTTGAAAAAAGGCGCTAATAGCTTCAGTCATAGCGGTGGCTCCAAGAAAGATGGGTTTGGGTGCCTGCTTATCTATTAAAGCTTAGACCATCAACATTAAATCGGACAGCGTGGGGGACACCCGCGAATGAGAGTCTTTGTGTGCCCAACATGGACACGACTATCTCAGCGATAGCGGTGGTGCAGGTAATACGCTGGACTAAAGTCTTTTTGTCGTGATGCCTTTGGAAAGCCGGCGTTCAGATGTCGCCTGCCGAACTTTATCTTCGTAACGACTTGCGATTAGAGCGACGGCGACATAGAAAGCGAATCCCACGATCCAGAGGCCATTGCTTTGAAAGAAATGAGAAACGGGTTCGAGCATGTTGGTCTTTTTATAAAAATCTAAACTTCGTATCGGTTCTGAATATTCAACAGTGCCCCAAATGTTGAACACACAAATCAACTGAGTCCATCGATTTACTTTCGTGTTGAGAAAGAATCGAGGTCCTCATAGTATTCTGCACATCCATCGTAGTACTCCGATGTGTCGCTATCCCCTTTACCTGTACTTTTCTCTTTAAGCTTGTTTACGATCAACACTACAACCACAAGCAGAGTGAACACGACCCAAAAAGCGTCGCTTACGAAAAACCCTTTAATCACGTCAAACATGATAACCCCCTATATTGCCAAAGCCCTCCGCCACCCCGAATGACCTGTCCCGGACAAGGGGCTGACGGGCAGCACCAGACGGGGCAGGGGAAGGAACTGAGTAAACTAGGATCGACGCGCCTAGCAACAGGGAAACCGGCTAACGCGCGTAAGGGCCGAGGGCGTCGAGCACCTCTTCCGCATAGATCCCTAGTTTGTCCCCATGTTCCTCTTTAAGACGCTGCTTTGTCTGCTCAATGCCAACTTGCAACCAGGTCTCGAGATCGTCTAGCCGTGTATTCAAAGACCCAGCATCTTCTAAGCCGCTGCTCTGCGTACCTTTTTTCACTTCATACATCTTGAATGACCCCCCACAGGTCTAGAATATATCTGTTTACAGTATAGACTATGATCGCTAAGTTGAACGGTGTGGTTTTTAGCGTCCCTCTGTCCCGGTAGGGTTTTTATCTTTGCGCGTGACAGCGAACAAGATTACGATCACGCACAAAACCGATCCCGCCATGACGAAGTACAAAACAGGACCAACTAACCACAGCCCGCTCACAACTGCAGGCGTGGAGCCTATTCCGTACTAAGTAACTCCAGGTCTTCGCGATAAAGCTTCCATTTCGCCAGATGTGTTGCGAGATTATTTACCGCCACGCTTATCGCGGTTAAAAGGGAAACATAGACCAAAATAAAAAAACCATTGGCCTGCACAAAGGCATGGATTGATTCAAACATCGTATAGACCCCCCACAGGTATTACGTGCTTATCTGTTAGTGTAGACCAAAATATGGAGGTTTTTGGGTTTGATTAGTAAAGGGGGGCATCGGATTATGCCCCCCAGCGTGCAGTGTGCTAGTTCGGGACAATCATATTACCTCAACTGCCTGATGTTAGGGTGGCATCTCATCAGGTAGTCAAGGCTCCCGACGACTGGTGTCGGAGAAGATCATTAGTATTACTTATAGCCAGAGACGATGACGTAAAGGTAATAAATAGTATTTATTATTCATTTACAGTCTTTGTGGTGATAAAGCCTTATGCAAGCGGATATCTTCGATCAGCTCGAATGTAAAATACGGCATGCGTAACTGAATAAGCCCCAGGATCGATGCTTACCGTAGCGCATCACCTTTGCTTTAATTTTTAAAGGTTCATCCATGGTATTGTCGGGTGGCATCGCTATTTCCACTTCTTGATCCATGGCCAGTTTCCGTCTGGTCATAAGATACATCCCCGTGTAGTTTATATTTTCCAGGTGCGCGTTTTCGTAACAGTCGGTGTCGTCAATATAAAGGTGGACACGAGTACGTAGCTCGCAACGAAGCGTTTGCCGCCGTTCGATTGTTAATTTATCCATCTCTATGCCCCATTTCTGTGCATAGCGATCATCGTGCTCTCCAACCTCAACGAGACACTCATACCACACCCCCGGGTATTTTTGTCGTAACGTTAATCTACCCAGAGATCGTCCCTGCAGTCAACGATTTGCCATGGTGTACGGTTTGATGTAACCGCATCCCAACTTGGCGGTATTTTTTGGTCATAAGATTTATCGGCTTGAAATCAATACGTTAGACCCTTCGAATGGGGATCCTCATGGTAGGGCAAGAGGTAAACGATTCGTTGATATCCCAGTGAATCGTTGCGCGATTGCGATCCGCCGTCCTTGTGTTTTACTTGCAATACGCCCAACATAACTGCGTACCCCTGTAATCGAATGATGAGTATTATCAATAGAAGATCTGGTATAGATCGTCGCCACGGATTCGATCGAAGACGGATCCACGACCTAGCCTATTTTGAGCGAGGTGGTGTTGAGCGACGAAGCGGTAAAGAAAGACGTAAAACACCTGAACTGCGGGCAGGGTGGATCCGGGTCAGCCCTTGGAGCAGTGTGAAGCAAGACATTATTTTAGAACCGGAGGAGTTTTTTCCCGTGCCCTAACGAGCACCGGAATGGACCCCGGAAGTATTTGGCGCCCTCGGCAGGATTCGAACCTGCGACCTATCGCTTCTTACCACTTTAGCTTTCGCTAGTCATTGCTCGTTCGTGGTCTGGACTTTACCTTCACCCTAAGCAACGCTATTAGGTGCTGCCCGTCAAGTCTCTACACCTTCCTGCTTATTCAGGCTTGGCTCGGTATTGCCACCGTCGTTACACGCTGAGGTTTCACCGAATTTGAGCAGATTCACGCAAGAAGTTTCCTTCTTTGTGCCCATTTCAAATAGGAGGCGATTGCTCTATCCCCTGAGCTACGAGGGCGTTAAAGAAGATTATATCAGCTCGGTCACGCTACTGTTGCCGGTACCGACTATGGGGATGCCAGTCAATTTCGAGGTGACCAAGGTGATGGCCCTAAGGTCTTCCGGTTCGATGTTGTACAGGACAGTTTTACCAGTGCAGCGGGCCATCATGGAAGCTTCACCGATATTGGCTTTGATCAGATTGATAACAGCCGTACTTCTATCGTCTTCGTTTAAGTCGCTATTGAACACCAAACTTTCATTTTGAATTTCGCCGCCAGCTGCAATTCCAATGGCAGTACCTTGAACGACTGCAACTGTGCCCAGCCCCAATATTTTGGCAGCGTCGGTGCCGGATCGAATACCTCCAAACCAGACCAGATCAATCTCCTCCTCTCTGTCCAGCTTCCTCAGTAGAGCGATCGCATCCCGTAACAAAGAAAAATCAGGCGCACCTTTCAGCTCCGCCCAAGGAGTGGTGATTGATCCGGAGCCATCCAGTAGCAACACATCAAGTGCTTGATCGAGTCCGTTTTGAACTGCCTTAGGTACGTCCATTGGATCAGAAACATAAATTCCTACGAGTTGACCACTATACGGACGTGCGGCATTTATACTGGCCGGCAGATCGTGGGCAGAGTACAAAACGACCTCGGCCTTATGGCTGGGTGGAGTTGCTCGAGTAAGCAGTTGCCACCAGCGCCCATCATCGGATAGGGGTTGTTGCCCAACGTAGGGGCTGTCCACCACCTTGAGTCCTTCGGCGACCGCCTGCCTGACTTCCACCGGTGTGCTGTCAAAACCCGTAACCAGGAGAGGGTGTGAAATAGGTAGCCCTCGACCAACTTCAGTATCTACTTTGCATGCTTCCCGATAAGGATCAATTACCAAGCGAGACAGGTTCGCCGGTAGGAAAACAATGTCATCTAGACTGGCCGGTTTGTTATCAGGCACGGGATTTTCTCGAACTTCTAGCAAACAAGATAACATGGCGTGGTTTTTAGCTGCATCAAGTGGATTAGTACGCGCCATTGAAAAAATGTGTTCGCGTTGTTGCACCGAGTAATCGGCAGAACCAGTTTCGGCGTCACACCGATAGCATCGAGCGGCTTCCTTAAGGGCAGTTTCACGACTGTAGGTTTCTTCGATCTCCGGGAACTGGATCGGATTGTCACCCAGCCCGAAGAATTTCGGATGTTGTTCCGGCAATAATTCCCATTGCAAGTCCTGCGCCACTGGTACTCGGCGGGTGCGATAAGGGGTACGGTAAGGTAAAGGATGGTCATTACCTTCGAGGTAATGCTTGATATAGTACGCTGCACGCTGCCCGTGGTGCATCGCCATCACAATGGTTGAACCTCCAAATGCTCCGTCACCTGCCGCGAATACTTTCGGATCTTTAGTGCGCATGGTTTCCCATTCCGTTTTGACTCGATCCTTCAGCATCATGCCAAGATGATCTAACTCGTCGTTTTCGCCTTGTTGTCCGACCGCAGCGATCACCATGCCACACCCGATTGAATGTTCACTTCCAGCGATCGGCACGGGCCGGCGACGTCCGTCTTCATCAGGTTCACCCAGATCAGTTCGCACGCACTTCAGCGACAATCCCTTGCCGTTTGCCTCAACCGCCACTTGCTGCGTGTTGTATAAGAATTCAATGCCTTCATCGACGGCACCCTTAAGTTCAATGGCACGCGCGGGTATTTCTTTCGGGCCTCTTCGATAAACCACAATAACGTGCTCACAATCGGGCAGGCGTTTGGCCACACGGCAGGCATCCATAGCGACGTCGCCACCCCCGACGACCACCACGGTATGAGGTAGTTGTGGACGCTCACCGGCATTCACCCGACGAAGAAATCCCACCCCATCGACAACACGCTCGTCCTGTTCGCCCGGGACACCCATTGCCTTACCCCACCAGGCGCCTATACAGAGTAAAACGGCGTCGTGCCTTTCCTTTAGTTCGTTGAGTTTGATATCCCGGCCTAAGGCTGTATTTAAATGTATGTCCAAGCCGGGACATTTCTGGTGTAAACGATCGATATCTTCGTCGATTATGCCCGGCGGCAAACGAAAGGCCGGTATGCCCCAGACCATCATGCCACCTGGCCGGTCGGACATTTCATACACATCGACTTTGAAACCCGCTGTACTGAGGTCGTGGGCTGCAACTAGACCGGCCGGACCGGCACCAACAATGCCCACCGACTGTTTACGTGTAACGGGACACGCATCCGGGGTCCAGGTCGCACCGAGTTTGTCCATGACATAACGCTTGAGATTACGGATCTGAACTGGACCGTCGCTGTCCGTTCGACGGCACGCCGGTTCGCAAGGTGCATCACATACCCGTCCACAAATGGAACTGAAAGGGTTGGTTGCAGTAATCGCTTCAAAAGCCTGTTCAAACTTTTGTTCCCAGATATAAGCAATATAGGAAGGGGCATCTGTTCCCACTGGACAGGCGACCTGACACGGTGCCGGCACGTAGTGACCCTGCCCCGTATCATCGACATACTCGCTCGGTGCATCCGGCATCAAGATTCTATTGATGTCATAGACTGCCATTAGCTTGCCAGCACTTCAGACTGTGATTCGCTTCCTACTGGACGATAGGGCAGTCCGGTGATAGCAGCTGCTTCCGGCGTCAGTGCAACCAGGTCACCACGATTGAGCTGTCTTACATCGTCGTAACCTAAGGCGTGTGTGATCGCCGCAATCTGCCAGCGTACAGACTCAAAGAAACGGTGGATGTTTTGTGCTTCGATTTCTGGTTTATAACGCTTTTCGTGGTTGGGATCCTGGGTGGCTATCCCGGTAACACATTGACCTACGTGGCACTGCATGCACGCAATACAGCCTCCGGCGATGATGACCGAGGTGCCAAAACCGATTGCGTCCGCCCCGAGGCAAAGCCCCTTGATTGCATCGACACCGTCCCGCATGCCGCCCATTAGCACAATCTGCGTATCCTGACGGCGTCCAATTTCCGCCAAAGCTTCCTCGGCTTCAATAATCGCCGCCAATGTTGGAATACCAACAAAATCGATGACTTCCGAACTGCCGGCCCCGGTCGAGCCCTGCATTCCGTCTAGCTCTATAAAATCGAATCCATCCTTGACCGCGATCTTAATATCGTCGCGTACCCGTCCGGCGCCCAACTTTACGCTCACCGGAAGACGATAACCGGTGGCTTCGCGGAACTCTTCAACTTTAATGACGAGATCATCAGCACCCAGGATATCCGGATGGCGAGACGGTGACCGGAGGTCGATACCGGCCGGGATACCTCGAATATCGGCCAGCTCTTTGGTGACTTTCTTGGCCATCAGTTGCCCCCCTAGCCCGGGTTTCGCACCTTGTGAAATATATATCTCGAGCCCATCGGCCCGTTTCATATCATGGATATTCCATCCCAGCCTGCCGCCCAGGCACTGGAAAATAAGTTGTTTGGCAGCGCTCCGTTGAGCATCGCTCATACCCCCTTCGCCGGTGTTTTCAGCGATGTCCGACATCGCCGAAGCCAGGCCTATGGCGTGCTTGGTAGACCGGCTGAGCGCACCATAGCTCATCGGCGATACCATTACCGGCATGCTGAGTTTAAGTGGGTTGGCGCCGTTCAGCCCGCCAATCTCGGTGTACATGTGGACCTTCGATATCACATCGGCTGAATCGTTTATTCTGGATAGGTCTTTCGCGAACGCTAGGTCGGACAGATGGGGGAGTGCACGGGCAGTACCGTAGCCACGAATGCGGTAACGGCCGCTTTGGGATTTTATGTGTATGTCTTCTTGTACTTTGGGATTCCAGTAAGGGGAAGCACCAGAAAAAGTAAAGAACGGAATACTGCGCATCTGTCTTTCCGGTGATCCGTAACGCAATTTTTGGCCTGCGTTGACGATCTTCTGAAAATTGCCTTTAAACGGGATTTCGTAGCGGTCGAGAAATTCACGCACGCTATCGTGCTCGGCCTCGGTCATGTCCGTCAGCTTGGCATCGGAACCGAGGTCCTGAACTTTTCCGCCAACAAAGATTTCACCGCCTGTCATATCCTCCCCGACACGCTCCCCGGAATCGCCAAGGATTATGATTCTGCCGCCATACAGCATATAGCCGGCCATGAAGTTCGCGTTACCTGCACACAATAAAGTCCCCGCCTTCATAACCTGTCCTGCGCGCGACCCCATATTGCCCTTTATGATGATCTCGGCCCCACGGATACCGATGGCGGGAATAGCCCCGGCGTTGCCACCGACGACGACCGTCCCGCTGTAAATGTTATCTCCCAACCCCCACCCAACGTTGTTGTCGATATAGAAAGTCGCCTGATCGGTGAGACCCGCACAGAAATAACCTGCGGATCCTTTTACGTGAACGCTTATGGGCGAGGTCAACCCGACACCGATATGGTGCCGGGCATCGGGGTTGATTACTTCTACGTCTTCGCCTGCTTCGCCATAGTTACGGATTTGTTCGTTGGCATCGCGGACGGGTATTTGCGCTAGATCGATCGTGACCACGTGGCATAAGTTCCCGGTAAGGGTTCTTTAGTCTGCAGTGCTTGACCTGGAAACAATCTGTTGAGCGACACCTCTTCAGAAGCGACCGCTACCAAGTCCTCGTTCTCGTACATCACCATGGGTTTAGCCGCTAATCGATCTTTGGCATAACCGATTTCATTCGCAGTAGACACCAAGAAAGAAAAAGTTCCATCGAGATCGTCTATGGATGTTCGCAAGGCTGCCTTCAATGTTATCCCTTGTGACAGCTTATCGGCGAGATACACTGCGATGAGTTCACTGTCGTTGTCGGTGGTGAACTCAAAGCCTCGCCGTTCCAATCTTCGCCGCATCTTCCAGTAATTGGTGATCTGTCCATTGTGCACAATAGCGATGTCGGCAAACCCTGTTGCCCAGAATGGATGGGATGCCTCCGGCTTTACATCGGATTCCGTGGCCAGACGAACATGGCCGAGCCCGTGACTGCCTTGAAATTTGTTGACTTCATACCGCTTGTCGACATCGTCAGCACTTCCGACGTCCTTTACGATTTCTAAACTGGCACCAATAGATATTACTTTTGCGGCGTGTTCGATAGCGTAGGAGAACTTTTGTAAGTTGCCGGTGAAATCAACAATCGCCCGGTAGTTGTTACCGATTACTTCTTCTTCAACTATGGTCGCGTGGTGTTCGGCTAGGGCTTGGCGAATGCGTTGGATCGAATCATCGGTTTCTTCGTCTTCCCCCACGAAAAATCTCAGCCGGAGCTGACCGGTGTGGGCTGCTTCATATAGTGCAAATCCAGTGGAATCCGGTCCGCGATGCTGACAACCATCGAGCATATTGATCAACGCCTTTCCGGTTGTGAGCTCTGGTGTGTCGTGTTTGAAGAGAATTCCTGCGATACCACACATACCGTTTATACGACCACTGCTCGTTTTTTAGGTGTCACAAATATAGTGTACCTAAGCCGGCAGAATCAACAACGGCGCTAACTCGGCTGAAAGTATGCGGCGCTTCGCTAAAAATCGGTAAAAACTCGTACTTTTATACAGATCAAATAAAGACTAATATGCGCAACTGCAAAACTGAACCGCAATGGATGGGCACACAGAGCGAGTTCAGAAACAAACTCTCTATACGCGCATCACGCGGTTTCTACTTGCGACGGGGATCACCTCATGATGAGGTGGTCGTTGAAGTAATGCTTTTAAAAAGTCAATTAGAACCCTTTTTTGGGGAGGAGGTTCCAAGTGGATAACGAACTAGCTGCGCTAGGCATTATCTTCACCGAGTTCTACTACTGGCTGACCGTAGTGATCATGTTTTTCATTCACGTCGGTTTCTGTATGTACGAGGTCGGCGTATCAAGGCACAAGAACCACATGCATACACTGATGAAGAACACCATGCTGATTCCTCTGGTGACGGTGACATTCTTCTATTTTGGCTGGTATATCTACTTTGCCTGGCCAAACGGACCATTCATTAACGGCCCCGTGGTCGAAGCGCCCAATGCTGTGCCTTGGAGTCAAGTCATGGGGCCCAGTATGGGTGGCCAAGATGACCTTCACGCCGGTTGGGCCCGGATCAATGGCGTGTTCTGGGCAGCCTTCTTATTGTTTTCCTGGACAGCGGCATCCATTGTGTCCGGTTCAGTCATAGAGCGCATTAGATCGGCTGGGTTCTGGATCTTGGCCGTCGCCATCGGTTCCGTGTTTTGGATTATCGACGCGGCATGGGGTTGGCATGCTGGCGGCTGGATGGTTGCGCTATGGGGTTACCATGATGCCTATGCCAGTGGAGTCATCCACGCCATCGCTGGGGGCTTCGGACTGGGTGTATTGTTGGTGCTGGGGCCGCGAATTGGTAAGTTTGCACCCGACGGCACACCTCGTACCATTCATCCGCGTAATCCTTGGTTGGTGACTATCGGATTGTTCCTGATATATACCGGATTCTGGGGATTCTACGTGGCGTGCAATGTGCCCATGTGGGATGTTCAAGAAGGAGACGGTGTGTTCTTTTCCGCCACCAACATCTATCTTGGGCCCACTACGTTGAGTGCCATCACGGTGAACTTCCTGATGTCTCTATCCGGCGGTTTGCTGATGGGTTATCTGATTTCAAAGGGCGATGCTTTTTGGACCTACTCATCGGGGCTGGCCGGGATTATTGCCGCGTCCGCAGGAAACGATCTATATCACCCAATTCAAGCGATGATCATCGCCGCGGTTGGTGTTGTCTTCATGTATAAGGTCCATCACTGGGCCGAGCGCACATTGAAAGTGGATGATGCCGTTGGCGCGGTGGCTGTTCACGGTTACGCTGGTTTCTTCGGTGTGGTTATTGCCGGATTCGTGCTTTGGGGTTATCCGTCATCACCAGACGACTCCTTTGCGGCGATCAATCCACTCGGTCAATTCGCGGGTGCCATCGTCATGTTCTTCGTTTTAGGGTTCATTCCTGGCTGGGTTCTGGCCAAGATTTTGAACGGTGCGGGCATGTTGCGCATACCGAAAGAAATCGAGTTGATGGGTTTAGATGCGGCTGCAGCGCAAGACATTGCAGATGATGAGGCAGCCATCATCAAGGCCGAGAAAGAAGCTGTTTGAGAACTGACTAAGAGAGGTATAGAAAATGGCAACAGTAACAAGCTGGACCGGCAATATTGCTGATATCGGACCCATCTATCCCATGGTTGGAACCGAGGGACTCTTGTTTATCATCGGATTGGTTACATGGATCATTTGGCACATCATTCAAACCAAGATGGAAAACAAAACTTACGAGGATGAAATCAAGCGCTTCGGCGACACCGATAGCTTGAAGAAGATGATAGGGATGGAAGATCCTCGAAACCCTTAGTTCTTTTGCTTCCTTAAGCTGAAACCCCGCACCAAGCAATTGGTGCGGGGACAGTTTATGGGGACAGAATACTTTTTAACTGAGCATACGATTAGAGGGAGTGGTACCGGCGATTCGTCAGCGTGTCTCCCCTTTATGGAATAAAATACTTAGGTTAAAAAGTATACTGTCCCCGGTTTAAGGTCACTGTCCCAGTAAATCCGCTTTAGCCAACGCCAGGTGTTCGCGGATGGCCTTTTCCGCTTCATCGACATCACGGCGGGAAATCGCGGTGAACAGGTTGCGGTGTTGCTGATTGTATTGTCTTATCTTATGGGGGGTTAGAACTTTATCCTTCCGCGCCACCCACTGCGCATGGCCGCGTACTTCATTGATATGTCGATACAACCACAGCATCAAAGGGTTGCGAGCACTTTCCGCTAATGACATATGAAAGCGTTCATCGTGGGTGGAAAAGGTCTCAGGATCGGTAGTCTCCTTTTCCACACGGAGCAGCGCCTCTTCCATTCGTTCCATGTCCTGAGCGTTGGCATTTACTACGGCCAACCTGGCCATAGCTGGTTCGACTGCGATACGCACATCGATTAACTCTAGCGGCGAGGTAAGTTCGGTGATGTCTTCGTGGTCCGCGTAGCCGCGGTAACATACGAAGCTACCGCTACCCGCTCGACGCGTGACCAGATTCATCTGTTCCAATTGACGTAACGCGGATCGGATGGTGCCTCTAGCTACACCGAACTGTTTCGCCAGTTGTCGTTCCGAGGGCATACGTTCGCGGTAAGTGAACAGGCCATCAACAATGGCGCCGCGCAATCTGGTCGCGACCGCGTTAGCTCCGCCCACTATACCGTCGGGTAAATTTTCAATCGCGGGATTTATCCTTTCTACGCTTGTCGCCATGCGTTCATCTTCTGGTTCTAAATTGGTATAATTTGAGCAAACTATACACCGCCAGTTTTCAGGACGCAATTGTTGAGACAAATGAACTTAGATTGCCCATAACGCACTGTATTATAAGTAGATAATCTCCATTGTTCGACGTAAATTCGAACCTCCAAACAATCCTGTACTTTCTACCCGAAACGTGTACCATATACTGCGAAACATTCGATTACTGGTATAAAAGTGGTGTAAGCATGGCCATTCCAACACATGTGTCCTTCCTCATTATCGGCGCTGGTATTCACGGACTCAGCACGGCATATCATTTAGCGCGTGAGCTTAAAAGGACGGGCCGAGGTGATGGTCAAGATATCTTGGTCATCGATAAGACCTCGATTGCAGCGGGTGCGTCGGGCATCGCATGCGGGGTAATCAGAAACAACTATTACCAACCTGCCATGCGTGAATTGATGGCGCACAGTGTGAGCATTTGGGAAAGTGACCGTGAAACCTACGCTTATCATCCTGTCGGTTATATGCAGATCAGCCCGGAGTGCATGCGAGGCGACGTGGCGACTATTGCACAACAGCAAAAAGAGATCGGCTATGAGTCTGTTTTTGTTGAAGGCAAAAAGGACTCCGACAAGTACATGAAATCGATCTTTGAGGATTGGCAGGCACAGAACATCACCTCCGTGTTGCACGAAAAGCGCGGTGGTTATGCCAACAACACTAAAAGTTTGTATGGTCTCGCCGACAAAACGGAAGCTGAGGGTGTGCGTATATTAACCGGTTTGAAGGTAATCGGATTCGAGCGTAATGGCCAAGGTGTAAGTGCAGTGAAGACGGAAAGGGGTGATATCAAGTGCGATCTGGTCGTGGTGGCCGTCGGCCCATGGGCAAAGACCGTCTGGGATATGTTAGAGCTGCCAAAGGCCGTTGCAATCAAAGGTAGGGACGGGGTCATGCATGATGATATTCCGATGTGGGTCTACTGGTCACTTCAGGAGGGTACGTTAGGGGTGGATCCGGACATGCAAAAAACCAACTCGGGCGAGTTTCCACCTGTTGTCCACGTGGATAGCGATGCGCCGCTTTACTCAGATGAAGATGGATCGTTGATTACCGACCAGATGTGGGGAATTTACTACAAACCGGATTTTAACTTCGGTGGTATTCAGGGCGGGGCAGCCCCGATAAAAGTGAAGACCGAACCCGACAAGGTTGCGGTGGATCCTTACGGTCCCGATTCTCCGGAGTTTGTCGTCGGTCCGGAATTCGCGCACATGTGGTGCTCCGCCTTGGCGCACTGTCAAAAGCGTTTCGAGAAAAAAATGGACAGCTACAAGAACGAACCTTCTGGTGGGATCGGGGCGTTCACTCCAGACAGCTTTCCAGTTTTCGATATGTTTTACGGTAACGTTTATTTGATTGCGGATTCCAATCATGGTTACAAGATGATTGGCGTCGGCGAGTTAGTGGCAAAAGAAATCTGTGGCACCAGCAGTAGTTTACTGGAACCGTTTCGTTTTACGCGTTATGCGGAAGGTAAGCTACATCCGGTTTCGAATAGTCCATTTCCATGGAGTTAAATGAAAACGACATAACCCTAAAGGGAGGAGAAAATGACAGATCTTGAGTCTTACGTAAACGCGCCAGGCCGTGCCGAATTAGTCAAGCAAGTTCGGGAAAAAATAAACGAATTGGGCGTGACTTATATTTACTACCAGTTTATTTCTGTAACAGGCCGCATAGTAGGTAAAGGCATCCCGGCTGACCACTGGGAGCGCACCGCGGAACGAGGTTTCCAACTGGTTTACGGTTCTACCGCGAATCTTTTTATCGACCGGCATGGGGACTATATCGGTTACGGTCCGGAAGCCGCGGAGCTCGTTGGCATCCCCGATCCGGAAACCTTTTGCCAATTACCTTGGGATAAGCGTGTTGGACGAGTCTATTGCGTATGTTTTCGCAATCGCGAAGAGCGTGAAAATCCGGGTGGACATCTCACTTCCGATTGCCGCGGTAACCTGAAGCGATTTGACCGGGAGTTCAAACAGAAATACAACGGATTACACCTGCGTGCAGGTACCGAACCGGAGATGATGTGGCTAAAGCGGGGTGAAGACGGAAAACCGGCCGGCGGCTTTTCCAATCCTTACTGTTATCACATCGATCAATTTGAATCTTTACGACCGGTATTCATGCAGGTCATTGAATACGCCAATGCAATGGGGCTGGATATGATTCAAGGTGATCATGAAGATGCGCCTGGTCAACTGGAACTTAACTGGTGGTTCGATGACGTAGTGCGCAATGCGGATCGTTTATCCACCTACCGTCAAATCTGTGCCCAGGTCGCCCGGGAGAACAATCTGATAGCCTGTTTTATGTCAAAGCCTTTTATGGGTGTATCTGCATCTGGCTGTCATACCAACATTTCACTGTGGCGCGGTGGCGAGGAGCGATTGAATACTCTTCATCAGGACCCGCTACCGGGTATGCCGCACAACTTTACTTACCTTGATGGGGGAGAAAACACTTTTATGCCGGATACGGACGACCCGCAACTGCCTGGTAAGGTCGGTTTACAAGCCATTGGCGGCATCATGGCCCACTTAGGCGCACTGACGGCCATCGGTTGCTCTACTGTTAATTCTTATCGCCGACTATGGGACACGGGTTTTTGGGCACCTGTATTTGCAGACTGGGGTTATCAGAACCGCACTACCGGCATGCGCGTGTCCGCACCAGGACGATTCGAGTACAGGGCGGTGGATTCCATGGTCAACCCCTATTTGATGGGCGCCGCATTGCTCAAAGCTTTTGAGGACGGGATCGATAATGATTTGGATCCAGGTAAGCCGGAGGAGCGCAACATCTACCAAGCCATGGAGGCCGGCAAGCAAGTGAAAAAACTGCCTATGTCCCTCGGTGAAGCTTTAGATAGATTGGCCAACGATGAAGTCATTAAATCGTCTATGCCCGATGAAATGTATAAGGTTTACCACTGGTATAAGAATGATGAGTTTGAAAAGTTCATGGCAACGGTGACCGAGTGGGATTTGGAAACCTATATAGATTGCTTGCCATGACGTCGTGTACTGAGTGTTTGCAGGACGTCTGTATGGATCAGAGGCAGAGCGCGATACGCTTTCGGTTGCAACTTTAGGTATGTTGGAGGACAAAGAGCATGTGTGGTATTGCTGGATTGATTCATCGAGGTGAGACTTCGGACATAGGATCCGAACTGACTTCGATGTTACAAGCTTTGAAGCACCGCGGCCCGGACTCCACGGGTTTTGCACTTTACGGAGAACCTACGGCCAGTCAATACGTGATTCGATTTAAAGTGGCGGAACAGGAAGACATGCGCAAGGGATTTCGGATACACGAGGAAGTGAAACATCGTAAACAACAGGTCGATGGTCGTATGGAAGAACTCGGTGTGAGCATTATCGCGCAAGAGCAGGTAACCGAGTACGCACATCGATACCATTTCAGCTACGGCGGTGATATGAAACGTTTGGCCGACTACATCGAGGACATTGAAGGTGCCGAGATTCTGTCTATTGGTAGTGCACTGGAACTTATCAAGGATCTGGGCGACGCCAATACCGTTTCTGATCAATATGGGTTAGATGGCTTCAACGGAACACATGCGATAGGTCATACCCGTATGGCGACGGAATCCGATGTGGATATACGCTCGGCACACCCGTACTGGGCGTATCCGTTCAACGATGTTGCTGTAGTGCACAACGGCCAGCTGACTAATTATTGGAACTCCCGCCGTGAATTGGAGCGGCGTGGCCATCGTTTCATGTCTAATTGCGATTCTGAATTGATCGCGGTGTATTTAGCCGACCGTATGGATCGGGGTGAGGATCTACAGGAATCCATGCATCGTTCTATAAACGAATTGGATGGTGTTTTTACCTACGTAGTTGCTACTGGTGACAAGTTGGGGATGGCCAAGGATGTGATGGCAGCAAAACCGATGGTGTTATATGAGAGCGACGATTTTGTTGCCCTGGCATCCGAGGAAGTCGCCATCCGCAGCATATTTCCCAATGAGATTGATACCTACGACCCATATGAGGGGGAGGTTCGGGTATGGCAGAGCTGAAGCAAAAAGACTCCCATGCTATGGGACTACACGAAGAGCAGTTGGTCGGTCGGACGCAACAGATATTCTTTTCGGCCGAAGAAGAAGAGGGTTTTACCTACCCGGGGGCATTTGAAGTGGATTTTGACAGGTCGACTGCATTCGATGCTGCCAATATGGAGATAAAAGACATCAACCTTCGGATACGACAGTTGATGAGCGAAGGTTATGGTGACATTACTGTACAGAACCCGGGCGCTAAACATTCCCTCGGCGTAGGTATTCTCAATCGATTGAAACTGACTTTTGATGGCAGTCTGGGTTATTTCGGTGTTGGTTTGATCGACGGGCCCAATGTCCGGATAACAGGGCGTGTCGGTTGGTCGTGTGCCGAAAACATGATGGCAGGCACGGTGGTAGTAGAAAAGAATGCGGGATCGACCTTCGGTGCTGCCTTGCGTGGCGGTGATCTGGTTTGTAAGGGTGACGTGGGTAGCCGAACCGGAATTGATCAAAAAGGTGGCACTATAATTGTCGGTGGCCGCACCGGTGCCTTTAGTGGTTTTATGATGCAACGCGGCCGCATGATCATACTCGGTGATGCTGGAATCAACCTCGGCGATTCCATGTACGACGGCACGATATATGTGGCTGGCAAGATCGCAGGTCTGGGTGTCGATGCGGTAGAAGGAGAGATGACAGAGCTCGATACGAGATGGTTGCAGAGTAAGTTGACTCTGTACGGACTTGAATCCCCCAACGGCGTGGCAAACATGACCAAGATTGTCGCTGGAAAGCAATTGTGGAACTACGACAACCTCGAGCCCACGGAAAAGAAACTGGTCTTGTAAAGGCGAGGCATTAGCTATGAACGAAATGACTAAACCCAAACTCAAGCGCGATACCAGTCGCTTGGGTAGCAGTTACATTTTTCCACCCGAAGTGATCGATGACATCCACATCAAGGCGGAACTTGGGCGTTATCGAATGCGGGGTTTTTCGATATTTAAGAAGATCCCAAGCTGGGACGACTTAACTTTTCTACCGGGTACATTGACTCGATTTGTTATCGAAGGATATAGAGAGAAGTGTGTCACTAAAACAATAATTGGCCCGCGTGCCAAACGACCCCTAGAATTGGACATCCCGGTATACATTACCGGTATGAGTTTTGGTGCGTTGTCTTACGAAGCGAAGACTGCCTTGGCTCGAGGTGCGACGATGGCGGGTACTGCTACCTGTTCTGGGGAAGGCGGTATGATCCCGGATGAGCGGCGATATTCGAGTAAATGGTTTTATCAGTGTATTCAATCTCGTTACGGGTTTAATCCGCATCACCTGCGGCTGGCCGATGGATGCGAGTTTTTTATCGGACAGGGATGTAAGGTCGGTCTAGGCGGTCATTTGATGGGTCAGAAGGTAACCGATCAAGTGGCGGAAATGCGCTCACTCCCTGCCGGGATTGATCAACGATCACCGGCCCGCCATCCAGACTGGTTAGGCCCGGACGACCTCGCGTTAAAAGTCCAGGAGATTCGTGAGGCGACTAACTGGGAAATACCGATTCAGTTAAAACTGGGTGCCGCGCGTGTATACGACGACGTCCGTATGGCGGCGAAAACAGATCCTGATTCAATTTACATCGACGGTATGGAGGGAAGTACAGGGGCCGGGCCTCACCTTGCGACTGAGGATACGGGTGTACCGGGGATCGCAGCTATACGACAGGCACGTAAAGCGCTGGATGACGTGGGTAAGAGCGGCGAAATTTCGCTGGTGTACGCCGGGGGGATCCGTAACGGTGGTGATCTGGCCAAGGCGTTGGCGCTGGGTGCCGATGCGGTAGCCATCGGCCATTCCGCCATGATGGCACTGAACTGCAACAAGGACATACCCGAGGCCAATTTTCAAGAGGAGATCGGTGTAGAGCCGGGCTACTGCTACCATTGTCATACCGGTCGTTGCCCGGTCGGTGT